>JBJXDW010000001.1:0-50923 GCA_046154445.1 Fimbriimonadaceae bacterium
CCCTCAGCCGCTTCCCAATGAAGGCAACCGGGAAAATCCTGCTCTTTCTTCTCGCGACAATGGCCTTCCCGGCCGAAATCGCAATGATCCCGTCGTTTTTGCTCCTGAAGGATCTTCACCTCCTCAATACTTTCGCCGCCCTCGTTCTACCTGCCGCCGCATCGGGCTACATGATTTTCCTTCTCAAAGGATTCTTCGATTCACTCCCTCAAGAAATCTTTGAATCGGGCCAAATCGATGGGGCACCAGAGTGGAAAATGATGCTCAAGCTCGCATTTCCCCTGAGCAAACCGGTCTTCGGCTACCTGGCTCTCCTGGCGTTTATGGGGTCATACGGTGCGTTCATTTACGCGTTCCTTGTAGCGCAAAACCGAGAAATGTGGACTCTCATGGTCTTTATCTATCAATTGCAGTTGGTCGCACCAAAGTCCGTTGTGATGGCCGCTGTGACTCTCGCAGCTCTGCCAACCTTAGTCGTCTTTTTCTTCGCTCAGAACGTGATCATGAGAGGAATCGTCCTCCCCGGCGAACGCTAGACTAGGCACTCGCACGGTTCATAATCCAGCGATGGAGAGGCTTTTCGATCCACCAATGGCTTGCATATCCAACCAACATCACCACCAAAAAAGTCACCATACCAATTTGTAGAGACGAGACTCCTGCCGGGTGGAAATAGAATTGCATGATCCCTTTCACCGGCCAGTGTGTGATGTAGATCGCGTAACTTGCCGCCCCCAAACTCTGCATAACCTTACTTGACAACAGTTTATTGACCGACCCGCGCGAGCCCGCTCCCGCCAAAACCACTAAACAAAAGGCCGGAGCCAACAACCCCGTTACAAGCGATGGGGGCAAAACTGAATGCATTGTTTGGGTCAAAAACAAAACGCTGACGACCAAACCGCCATAAATCCAAGCCGTTCCGTTGAGTATTTTCTCAGGAATCCAGCCTCGTATCCATGCGAGCCCGAGAAGAACACCAGCAACAAAAGTGGGCACGAAAATTGGTGATCCGAAGTGACCAACCCCTTTCCCAAATTGAGAAGCCGCGCTCGAACCCATCATTTGCATCAAGCCCAAGCCCAATTGAATCATCAAATAGCCGAAGAGTGATGCCATCAAGCCGAATAGGCACTTCTCACGATCCCATTTTAAAACGCGGCTCATGAGCCACGGAAACATCAAATAGAAAATCAGCTCTGCCGTTAATGTCCAAGCCGGGACATTACTCCGCAAAAAGACGTTGAACCCCCAACCATTGACCCCAAGCCAGGCCGAATTAGATGTCAAATCACCCATAAGTGGCCACGCAACTGTTCGGTTGGACAGCCAAAGACATCCAAACACAACGCCAGGAATCAGCGAAAATAGATAAAGCGGAACGATCCGGGCCGCCCGCGACCACGCATATTTTTTCTGTGCAGGAACCGCAAAGCCACATTCTTCAACCCGAGGAAGATAGACAACCGACAAAATGAAGCCGGACAAAATGAAAAAGAAAACAACCGGCAGAATTGAATATTCGCGAATAAAATCGCTCGCTCCGGAACCTGCGACTGCCGCATGCAAGGAATCGATGTGAACAAGTACGACCCACAGAGCCGCCAAAGCGCGGATTCCCGTTAACGGCTTAAGATGCGCAAGGTGGCTAGACAAAGAGACAACTGCGGTTGTCTGGCTTGACTCAATTTCTACCGGGATCGACGAAGCAGGTTGCGCCAACTATTCATTGCCCTCAAGGCATTATTGGGACGAATGATGTCGTCCTTCAGATTTTCTTACGAGTGAAATTACTTCAGGTTCAGTCCTTAGCCATTGGTCTTGGCAAAGTCCGACATAAATCGACCAAGTTCAATGCACCCTTCTTCTGGAAACGCATTGTAAATACTCGCCCGACATCCGCCGACGGATCGGTGACCTTTTAGTTCATGGAATCCCGCCGTCTTGCTCTCGGTCAAGAATTTCTGAGTCAAATCCTCGTCCGGCAAAGTGAACGAAATATTCATCTTCGATCGATTCTGAGGTTGAGCATGGACTTTGAAAAATCCGCCCGAACCATCAATCGCACCATAAATGTGAGACGCCTTTTCATCGTTGTATTGACCGACTGCCTCAAGTCCACCAAAATCAATCCAGTGCTTGAAGACAAGACTCATTACATAAACACCCCATGTATTCGGTGTGTTATACATCCAGTCATTCTCAACCATCACCTTATAATCAAGCATTGGAGGCAAGCCTTCGGGCACTTTTTCAATCATATCGTCGCGAATGATAACGAGCGCAACGCCGCTCGGCCCAAGGTTTTTCTGAGCCCCGGCATAGATCATCGCGTAGCGACTGACATCGAACGGACGACTCGCGATACATGAACTCATATCGCAAATCCAGTCCCGCCCATCCGCAGGCGGATCACTAAGAAAATCGACACCCTGAATTGTCTCGTTTGTTGTAAAGTGAACGAACTTAGCATCGTCCGAATAATTAGCCAAATCAAATCCCGCCACGTCATAGTTAGAAGCCTTGGCATCGTGCGCCAGATTCACGGTTCCGTGGAGCTTTCCGGAAGAAACCGCCTTTTCTCCCCATGTACCAGTTCGCAAGTAATCTGCCGAGCCACCATTCAAAAAGTTCATTGCCAGCATCGTGAATTGCAAACTCGCTCCGCCTTGCAAGAACAGAACTTTGTAGTTATCCGGAACTCCCATCAATTGGCGGCAATACTGATCGGCTTCCGCCGCAATCTTTTCATAATGCTTGCCCCGGTGGCTCATTTCCATGACGCCAACTCCCGACCCTTTCCAATTCAGCATGTTGTCGCGGGCCTCTTCCAAGACCGGAACGACAATCGCTCCTGGTCCGGCAGAAAAATTGTAAATGCGGTTGTACGGCAAGTTCATGCCGCCAGTCTAGCCGAGAACAACCCGAATTTTCTCTACTGTCCTGCGTCCTTAATTACCGAGATGACTTCAGGTTCGCCGCCAGATGGGTTTGCGGACTGCAGGGTTTTCCTGCCAGACTTCGTATCTGTGGCATTAAAGATCACAAAGCGACCATCACGGTTCCAGTCGGCTGACTCTGCGCTCGTGCCAACTGGGTTCAATCTGCTCACTCGATCGGTCTGACGATCCCAAACCATCACCCATTTCAGTTTTTCTTTTCCGGGCAACAAAACAGTTACCGCGACAAGCTTTGGGATCGAGTGCGATGGTCGCACTTCAGTGACTATTGAACCACTTGGAAGTCCATCGAATAGAGGTTTAACATCAATTCTTTCCGTGATTGAAGTCGATAGATTTAGTAAATTCCAACTTCCTCCCATTTGAACCCAAGTAGACCGACCATCCATCTCAAATGCTGGATTAGCGGTTCCATCCCCTTTGTTGATCGACGAAATCATAGTTGCTGGCCCTTTTCCCTTGAGTGGAAATCGCCAAATTTCGGATTCAAATTCGCCAACAAATTCAGCAATTGCATAATTTCCGGACGGAACAACCGCCGGTCGACCAACGCTCTTAAAACCGAATCTTGCAAATTCAGACAGTTTTTGACCACCAGCGTCAAAGGCCAATACGGTCGGCACCAACTCATTGCTTGCAAACACACATCCCCCTTGTCTCGGTATTTGCGTCACGTTGCTCCCTTTTCCCAGAACAGTCCCCTTATCTCGCGAATCCTTTACAAATACTACATCTTGGGTTCCGTCCGGCCTGATTCGCGGCGCCGCAAACGGAAATATCCCTGCTGGTTGCATCAAAATTGTCGCCAAAATTCCTGAGATCACAACCCGTTAGACGACCAAACCCCCTATGAAGTGCCATCTCGCCTGGTACCTTCAAGTTCAATCAATGGCTAAACGTGCCGTTATTCTGCTCAGCGGCGGACTCGATTCCGCAACCTGCCTTGCCATCGCCCAAAGTGTTGGCTTTGATGCCTATTGCCTGACCGTTCAATACGGGCAACGCCACCAAATTGAACTCGAATCAGCAAGGCAAGTCGCAACGGCATTCAAGGTGGAAGAACACAAAGTACTTGCTGTGGATCTTTCCGCATTCGGCGGAAGTGCGCTAACCGATGATATCGAAGTCCCAAAAGATAGCCCGACCCAAGACATACCTGTCACCTACGTTCCCGCGCGCAACACGGTCATGCTTAGCCTTGCCCTGGCCTATGCCGAAACCCGTCAAGCTAACGACATCTTCATTGGTGTCAACGCAATCGACTACAGCGGTTATCCGGATTGCCGTCCCGATTTCGTTAATGCATTTCAAGCTTTGGCCCGGATTGCAACCAAAGCTGGAATCGAAGGCGAGCAGATCACTATCCATGCCCCCCTCATCAACCTGACAAAGCCACAAATCATTCAGCAAGGACTCGATCTTGGCGTCGATTATGGGCTAACGCATTCTTGCTACGACCCGATCAATGGTCGACCTTGTGAACACTGTGATAGCTGTCTCATACGAATCAAAGCCTTCGCTGATCTGGGACTCATCGACCCGGCCCTATCGAAATGAACCAACTCCGAATCAGCGAAATATTCAGTAGCGTTCAAGGCGAAGGCATCCACCTCGGCGTCCCCTCAACTTTTATTCGAACATCCGGCTGTAATTTGCGATGTGTTTGGTGCGATACGCCATACGCATCCTGGAATCCAGAAGGGCCAATGATGGATATTCAATCAATCGTTGGTCAGGCACTGGCACTGAAGAATAATCACGTCGTCATTACCGGCGGCGAACCTATGCTTTTTGATCCAATCCAAGACTTAGTCGCCGAACTGCAAAAGAGCAATCACTCCATCACAATGGAGACTGCAGGAACGATTCATCGGCACCTTCCGGGCGTATTCATGAGCATTAGCCCAAAACCTGCGCATTCCGCACCCCCCATTGACACGCCGAACGACTGGCACTCCCGCCACGAATCAACTCGATTTCAACCCAAAACAATTGTCAATTTAATAAAAGAACATGACTATCAGTTCAAATTTGTTGTCAAGCCCGAAGAACAGGATTCCATCATAGAAGTCCAACGTATGATCCACGAGATTGAGTTAGAACTCAAAAATCAGATTCCCCCCACAAATTTATTTTTGATGCCCGAAGGCCGAGATACTGATACCCTTCACCATCGGCTCAAACTCCTTGTCCCGATTTGCCAAAAAACTGGTTTTCGCCTCGCTCCCCGTTTGCAAATTGACCTCTTCGGCGACACCCGAGGAACATAAAAGTTTGCACTTTTTTACACTTTCGCGTACATTAAGATGACAACGATGATTTCGACGCGCGGGTTTGTTTCTCTTACATACGATGGCACTCAACTTTGCCACGTTGAAACCGCCCTGCCCGACCTGATTGATTTCAAGCTGACCGGAACTTTCTACGCAGAACCTTCAACTTTGCTCGACCACTATCCGGCGTGGAGAAACGCTCAAGCCAAAGGACATGAAATTGGCAATGGATCTTTGCTCGCGGCTTCGCTCCCAAATGGCAGCCTTCCTGCCTGGACGACCGAAATGATCCTTGATGATCTCAGCGAAGCAAATGACCTGATTGAAGATTTATTTGCAAATCAACCAGAGTGCTCGATTGGACTCCCAATCGGACGTCCGATTTGCGCAAATTCTGGTGACTATTCGCCGGCGTTGCGCAGTACCTACTCGGTGATCCGCACTGGAACTCCTGGTATAAATCCGGCCGCAGTCCGAGCAGCAAATCACCTCAAAATCATTGATCCAACCGACTTAAATGGATCCCAACTCGCCCAAATTGCCAGGCAGGCAATTCAAAATCCTTCATGGATCGTTTTCGCCTTTGACGGAATCGGGAGCGGATCACGGTCTATCGACCACAAGTCTCACCGGCAGCTGCTAGAGTTCCTAAGCCAAAATCAAGACCTCCTCAATGTTATGCCGGTAATCAATGCTGCAACCGCACTCAATCGCGAAAATGCTGAACTCAAATTAGTCTAAGCAATCGCAAGCATCTTAGCTCGCTTATTCGCCAAAATAAACCTCAGTGAATCCAACCCGTCACGAGTTCCTTTTTATGGATGGCCCGATCCCAAAGGCCATATTCTACTTTTTGACTTTTGTTAGCCTCGGGCTCATGATCTGGCAAGTCGTTGGTCAATCTCGCCATTGGATGAAGGGCAAAAAAATCACATGGAAGCCCAACTATATCGGTAGCGTCCTAACATACGTTGTCGGTCAGCGAAAGGTGATGGGGAGTCGCCCTAAGGATGGGGCACCGCTCCACCTCTTGATTTTTTATGGATTCATGAGCCTGTTTATCGCCACAACGTTACTTGCGATTTCAACTTACGGCCCAATTATCGGCATCCCTGGATTCCACAAAGGCAACTACTATCTGGCCTATGAAGCAACGTTTGATGCCCTCGGGCTCCTCTTTATCGCAGGCCTCCTCTGGGCACTCAACCGGCGATACAAACTTGTCCGTGAGCAGGGTCAACCTATACCGGATTCAGAAACGGGAAAACTCAACCGTAGCAAAAACCCAATCACGACGACCTGGCACGATTTCGCGGCACTTTACCTCCTGCTAATCCTCGGCATCAGCGGCTATGTACTCGAAGCCGCTCGAATCTCCGCGAACCCGCAACCGTGGGATCACTTTAGTTTTGTTGGCTACTCACTCGCACAATTGATGCCCCACCTCACCCCACAGGGCTACGTCGCCATCTGGTGGCAACACATGGTTTGGGTTTGGTGCTTTTTCGCCTTTCTGCCTCAAATGCGCATCAAGCATATTATTTTCGCAATATTAACGGCGTCTGGGAACAGCGAGCAACCGATGGGCAAACTTCCCGCGGTCACTCCAGCCCAACTTGAATCTGGCGAGCCACTGGGGGCTGCCCAAGCCCGTGACTACTCACGTTGGCACCTTCTTTCGCTCGATGCATGTATGTCTTGCGGACGATGTACGGAAGTCTGTCCCGCTTATAACTCGGGGAAAATTCTTAACCCCAAAAAGATTGTCCAAGACACCCACCGTGCGCTTCGAACGGGCGACGGAATCTCGGCCTCGGTCAGCGAAGAAGCACTCTGGGCTTGCACAACTTGCAACGCCTGCGTTGAAGCATGCCCCGTCCTGATTCGTCATGTTGATCTCATTGTTGATGCACGCCGGAACCTCGTCAGCGAGGGGCAACTCACTGGCACGGCAACGCTCCCACTTAAACAGATAGCTGGAACGGGTTCCGCATGGGGACAATCCTCGTCTGACCGCGAACAATGGATGGCTGGGCTACACATCCCACTTGCCCGCGATGGTCAAGAGTTCGAGTTTCTATTCTGGGTTGGATGTGCCGGTGCGACCGACCCAGCCGCAATTCGCACAACCAAAGCCTTTGCACAGCTCCTCCAAAAAGCTGGAGTTTCATTTGCTTGCCTCGGTCAAGAAGAATCGTGCACGGGTGACCCGGCTCGTAGAATTGGCGACGAGGCCACATTCCAATCCCAAGCCGGAATCAACGCGGCAGCATTCCAAAAATATGGAGTAGCCAAAGTGGTCACCGCGTGCCCCCACTGCCTCAACACACTAAAAAATGAATATTCAGACTTTGGATTGGACGATCTTGAGGTTCATCACCACACCGAGCTACTAGCCAAACTTGTAAGCCAGGGCCGCCTAAACGCCGCAACGCCTCAAAACGGGGCAATCACTTATCACGATCCGTGCTACCTCGCTCGGGTTAACAATATCTCCGATGATCCGAGGAAACTCGTCGGCCAAAAGTCAAATCTCGATTCATCCTTGCCACTGTTGCTTCGAGAACTCTCGACCGAAGAATCCCACGCTCGAGTACTTGCTGAGCCAGAACGCCACGGTAAAAAAACGCTGTGCTGTGGCGCAGGTGGCGGAAGAATGTGGATGGAAGAGGAACCAGATCAGCGACCAGGCAACCGACGCGCTGAAGAACTCTTAGCCACCGGAGCAAAAACAGTAGCCGTTTCCTGTCCATTCTGCCGCATCATGCTTGACGCCAGCATCAAGCAAGTCAGCGACGAGCCAATCAACATAGTTGATCTCGCCGAAGTGCTTCACGAGGCAAATCGGTGATTCAAGGAATCGGCACCGATATTGTCTCCATCGCTCGTATTGAAAATGCGATGAAAAACCCGGCATTTGTCGACCGGATACTCACGAAAAAAGAACAAAGGCGCAATCTAACCGCCGAATATGTCGCAGGGAGATGGGCTGCTAAGGAAGCAATCAAAAAATGTTTACCGCACCTCAATAAGTGGCATCAAGTGGAAGTCATCGGAATTTCAGGTCACCCACCTCAAGTAAGAATCCATCATCCCGCCACCGACCCAACTCACCTGCACGTGCATCTTTCGATAAGCCATGAGCGCGACATCGCAATCGCATTTGCTGTTGTTGAGAAATTTTCTTAACAATCCGTCTACAAGGACCATTTGTTAACGTTTTGTTAACAGTTGTTTTGTAATTTGAACCTGAAAGAAGAGGCTAAATTATGAAATTGGCACACATCGCCGGGTTCGCCGGCATTAGCGCACTGCTTGCAGGCATCGTCATCGCTTGCTCCCCAACTGCTGAACCGAAGGCGGATGGTGGGGAAACGCCAGGCACCACATCTGGAATGAAAGCCGATTACTCCGGTCAATCACTCGCGATTGATGGCTCGGGTACGGTTTATCCAATTGGTGCGGCGGCTGCAGAAATGTTCAAGGAAAAAAATCCTGACGTAAAAATCACGGTTGGGAAAGCCGGTACAGGCGGCGGCATGAAAATGTTTATCAAGGGCGAAACGGGTATCTCCGATGCCTCACGCCCAATCAAGGACGATGAAATCAAAAGCCTTGAAGAAGCAAAAATCGAATTCATCGAAGTACCCATTGCCCTTGACGGCCTCTGCGTTATCGTCAACCCCAAAAACACCTGGCTCAAGTCGATTACGATCGAACAGTTGAACAAGATTTGGAACAAAGATTCCAAAGTCAAAATGTGGAATGAAGTCGACCCGACATGGCCCGCCGAGGAAATCAAACTCTACGGACCGACCGATGCCCACGGAACATACGAATACTTCAACGAAGTAGTCAACGGCAAAAAAGACAATGTTCGACCCGACTATTCACAAAACGCTGAATACGATCCTCTCGTGCAAGGTGTTGCCAACGAACCCCACGCTCTCGGTTACGTCGGATTTGCGTATTATATGCAAAACAAGGAGAAAATCCGAGCTGTCCCCATTGATGGCGGCAAGGGTGCAGTTGAGCCAACAAAAGAAACAATTGTTGATGGCACATATTCTCCGTTCGGAAGACCACTCTTCATGTATGTCAATAAAGCGAAAATGACTGAATCGAGTCTGCTCAAGGACTTCATGAGCTTTATGTTGAGCCCGGATGGATCCGCCGCCGTTGAAGCGGGCGATTATCTCCCTCTTCCGGCGGACGCAATTGAAATGATCAAAGCTCGATTCGAAGCAGGAACCACCGGTAGCATCTTTAACAAAGCCGAAGCTGGTCAATCAGTTACTGCAGTTCTCACTGCAAACAAATAATCACGGAAACAACATGGCAAACGCTGACCTGACGAATAGAGCGCAAACGCGGTCGCTTCATCAGACAACGGGAGCCGCACGCACGCGGACGATTACTCAAACAATCGTCCGCGGCGTCTGTTTTATTTGCGCTGCATTTTGTGTGGTTGCTACTGTCGGCATTTTTGCCATTCTTTTCCTAGAATCGCTCCCCTTTTTCAAGGAAGTGAATCTCGGTTCATTTCTTACCGGAACCAAATGGGAAATGATGGGTTCCACTCCAAAATATGGAGTCCTCCCTCTCGTCGTTGGAACCCTACTTATCACTGTTGGCTCAGGATTTGTGGCAATCCCACTTGGACTCGGGGTTGGTATTTATCTAAGCGAATACGCTCATAAACGGGTACGCGGCATCCTTAAGCCAGTGCTAGAACTTCTCGCTGGAGTCCCGTCGGTCGTTTTTGGCTACTTTGCTCTGTCGCTTGTAACTCCCGGCCTTCGGGGAGGAGTCGCCTGGCTTCATGAAGTTTTGCCAACGTTGAATCCAATACTTCCAGAATTTCGGCCAGCAAACGCTGCCGCGGGAGCGATTGTCGTTGGATTTATGACCCTACCACTCGTCAGCAGTCTTTGCGAAGATGCCATAACCGCCGTTCCAAAGCAGCTTCGTGAAGCCGCCTTTGGACTAGGCTGCACAAAGTCCGAAGTGATTTGGCGCGTAGTTCTTCCGGCTGCAATCAGCGGAATCATCGCTAGCTTTATTCTTGCGCTTTCACGCGCAGTTGGTGAAACAATGGCGGTCACAATTGCAGCCGGTGCAACTCCTCAACTTACTTTTAATCCCGGAAATGAAGTCATGACGATGACGGCCCAAATTGTGAACGTCAGTAAAGGCGACGTTTCTCGGGGCGATATTCGCTATCAATCGATATTCGCCATCGGACTACTTCTGTTCCTCATCACATTTGCGATGAATATCCTTGCTCAGCGATATGTCAAAAAAATGTCAGGTAGGAGTGCATCATGAGTTCACCGGCGTTCCTGCAACCTTCAAGACACACCCAAAAACGCCGCCGTAAAGACCTTGTCTTCAAGTCTCTTTGCCTTTTTGCGGCGTGTGTCGCAGTTGCAATCCTTGCAACCCTCATCTACAAAGTTGTTGTCGATGGTATCGGTCGAGTCAGTCTCGACTTCATAAAGAGCAATCCATCTCAAGCCTTTCCAAAGAAAGCGGGAATCCTATCTCCCCTCATCGGATCGGTTTACATCATGCTCCTGACGATTGCGTTCGTTGTTCCCATCGGCGTCGCTGCGGCAATCTACCTGGAAGAATTCACACTCAAAAAAAATCGACTCGTTCGGTTCATCCAGGTCAACATCAGCAACCTTGCCGGCGTTCCATCAATCGTGTTTGGAATGCTCGGGCTTTCTCTTTTTTACACAACGATGAAGCTCGGCAAAGGAATCCTCACAGGTGCCTTGACCATGAGCTTCCTTGTTTTGCCAATGGTTATCCTCGTCACGCAGGAAGCCCTCAAATCTGTTCCGAAGAGCTACCGCGAAGCCGCTCTTGCTCTCGGAAGTACTCAGTGGCAAACCATCCGTAAAATCGTATTGCCCAGGGCACTTCCCGGAATCCTAACCGGCATCATTCTCGCGGCGTCCAGGGCAATGGGAGAGACCGCTCCCCTCATTGTCGTCGGTGCTGTTGGATTTGTTACTTTCATGCCAAAAACATTGGATGATCGATACACCGTTCTCCCGCTTCAAATCCTCGATTGGATAGGTCAGCCACGCGAAGACTTCCGAATTGCCGCCGCTGCCGCAATCCTCGTCTTGATGGCATTATTGATTACACTCAACTCCATCGCGATATTTATCCGGGCCCGCCATCAAAGCAAGGTTTAATAAACACGACGATTTATGGCGAGCTTTGGGCCAATTGCGCCTCACTACGATGTCCTCATGGCTAACGTCCCCTACGATATGTGGGCGGGCTATTATCGTCTCCTGCTGACCAGACACGAACTTGACCCGGATAGAATCCTCGACGTTTGTTGTGGCACCGGAACCATCGCCGAACTTCTAACCGAATCAGGTTACGAGGTTTCAGGGTTCGATCTCAGCGAGCCCATGATTGTGGAAGCACGCCAAAAAGCACACGCCAAAGGCCTTCAGATCGAATACTACGTTGCCGACGCCACGACTTTGACTCTAGAAAACACTTTTGAGGGCGCATTCTCTTTCTTCGATAGTCTCAATTACATCACAACCCTCGAAGGATTCCGAGCCGCAATTCACTCCGTAGCTCGGCATTTAAAGCCGGGAGCATCATTTATTTTTGATGTAAACACACCCTATGCCTTCGAACAAGAGTTGTTTGACCAAGAAGACCAGCGCAAGAAAGCTCTGATTAAATACAGTTGGCACGGCAAATATGACCCCGATACGAGAATAATTCGGGTTGAAATGAACTTTGAGCGAAACGGCGAGCAGTTCCAAGAAGTCCATATTCAACGTGCTCATTCCGATGAAGAAATTGGACAAGCCTTGCAAGACGCAGGATTCTCTGCATGCACCGCTTACGACAGCTATACGCTCGATCGCCCCAATAAGCAAAGCGACCGTGTTCATTATGTTGCGATCATGCCGGACTAACCAAGCGGGGATACGCTAAAATCTAATCATGCTGATCCCGGCAATCTTTTTGGGTTCCCTCTTGCAAGATGAGTTTCCGTCGATTAACTTTAATCGAGCCGACCTTGCCCCCGTTTTCGATACTTATATTGATCCCTCAGCTCCAATTGAAAACTTCGGTCGTGAGCCCTCACTCGTTCTTGGGAGCAATCGTGCCATTCTTCTGGACTTCCCCGAACTCAGTTGGCATCGATTCTCAGGGAGAAAGGTGAAATCGGCCCGGATCATTTTAACACTCAGCCGGGGCGCGAACAATATTCCGCTCACGATCTCGTTGGTTAAGAAACGCTGGATGGAAGGCGATGGGCGGTCACTCCGTTTTGACAGACCTGATCCCGCCAACATTCCTTGGGGCGGAGCAACCTGGAACTTTGCCCAACAAGGTAAAGATGGCCTTAAATGGTCAAGTGGTGGCGGCAAAGGTGATAGCGACATTTCGCCCGTCGAAGGATTAACTGCCGAAGTAATTGGTCGCGAGCTGATCCTTTCTGGACTTGGACCAGCTGTCCAGAATCGATTGGAAAACCCCTGGTCAAGTTATGGATTTCGCATCGAAACTACGGCCGAAGCTGCTTTTTATAGTGGGGAATGGAATACTGAACGCCCTCGACTAGATATTCAATGGGAAGAAACATCTCAAGCTGGTGCAGACCTCGCTTTAATGACAATCAGCCGCAACGCAGAATCTGGACAATACCGCGCGATCTTTAAAAATATTGGCAACGAGCCAATTTCCGCTGCAACTCTGGAGTTTGCATCCAAGGGCTCTGAAGCTCAAACTGTCGCGGTTCCTGGCCCATTTCAGCCTGGAACGACAAAATCGATTACGTTCCAGTCGCTTGCGAAAGAAGATCAATCGGATCCACGAAAAGTTATCGTGCAAACTCACCTAGTAGCAACCGGCGATTTGAATCTAGGCAATAATAATCTTGAGTATTTTCCAGCCGGAAAGTCCATCGCATTCGAGGCCTCCGATGAATCGCTTGAAGCGATCAAGGCAATCAGTCCATCAGGCGAGCCTCTTCTGCTCTACCAAACAATCCTTGCCAAAGTTAACAATTTTGTTTTTCCGTTCAGCCGGTACCTCAAATCTCCCGAGGGTATCAAATTGCGACTCAATCTTGCACTCGACCCCGCAACCGCTGATTACCGCGTCAATTTGAATGACCTGAAGGACTTCACTCCTAACTCTTTAACCGCCGCCACCATCAAGTCACTTGTTCCGCTTAATTTGTCTTGGAGAAATCCTCCAAGTGCCGATGCACCGTGGTCAACTTCTTCGGATGATAACTTCAGTTGGCTACCAGATACCCGTGACGATGGTTTGAGATTGCCTGGTCTAGAACTGCCGGTCATCGGATTTGAAAGCACGAACAATCCAATTCCCCTTTGGAATAATGGCCTCGTCAGTCGCGTAGAAACCGCTTACTTGCAAACTCAAGTTGGCAGATTGAAGCCAACTTTCGATGCTCTATGGGCATCCATCAAGCCAGGAATCCTTATCAAAATTTTAGGAGCAAACGGGGAGGATCTCAAAAACACCGAGGTCAGTC
This sequence comes from Fimbriimonadaceae bacterium, assembly GCA_046154445.1. Taxonomy (GTDB): domain Bacteria; phylum Armatimonadota; class Fimbriimonadia; order Fimbriimonadales; family Fimbriimonadaceae; genus UphvI-Ar2. The sequence continues at coordinate 13,785 of JBJXDW010000001.1, forward strand.
TTTACCGCAATAGCTCCACATCTCCAATTGCCAGCGGTAACAGCGCCAATGGAGGTCTTGTCTATATTGGCGGCGATCAGGTTCAAGGGGGAAGTCTGTTCAATAAATTGTCAGAAAACGGAGCCGACGGATGGCTTCTTGTTAAAGCAACGCGAGGCGGAGCAACCGCATCAACTTGGCTACCGGTATGGCAAGTTTTAGACTGGTCAGTCCGCGGCAACGAGAGCATCCCAAACGTTGAACTTCGTTTCAACCTGCCTTCACAAACGCTCGACCAGACTCAAAATCTCGCGAAGGAACGAATCGTTACCGATTCTGCCAGTCGATTCCCCGCTCAACTTGCATCGCTAGTCGACGAAAATCCCAGTACGGGCGTCGATCTTGAGCCAAAACAGTGGGTCGAAATTGATCTGGGCCGTGATAGAGTTATCGGTGCAATCGACCTGACTTTCTTGAAAGCCAACTATCCGAATTTGGATATTTTTGGTTATGGCACATCTCAAAATGCGAACGCCGCGATTCGTTGGGTTGAGTTGTCTAATCTCACACAACTTGCAAAGATTTATGGCGTTGCAAATCCCCCCAGCACAACAATTCCAATTATTCACGCCGCAATGCAGATGCGCTATGTGCGCATTGTCAATCGGGGCGATAAACCCGCCAGCTTGAGCGAAATCAAAGTGATTCCAATTAAGGCACAAGGTTAAACTGCTGGGGTCATTTCCATCCAATTGTCGCCAAACTTGCTATCGACTTCGATTGGAACAGACATCGGTAACGCATTCTCCATTTGAGACTGAATGGTCTTTTTAACGCTCTCAAAGTCACTTTTGCATTCAAATACAAGTTCGTCGTGAACCTGGAGCAGCATTCGTGACTCCAGTCCGCCCATAGTTTTATAAACGTCTAGCATCGCTAGCTTGATCATATCTGCCGCTGTTCCCTGTATGGGTGCGTTCATTGCTTGCCGTTCCGCATAGGCCCGCGTCGTTCGGTTACCCGCATGAATATCCGGGAAGTTTCGTCTGCGTCCGCAGATTGTCGCGGTAAATCCCTTAGCTCGTGCTTCTTCGACCATTCCTTCCGTGAACGCTTTTACTTTCGGGAATCGCTCATTGTATTGTTTGATCAAGGCGCTGGCCTCTTCCACACTGAATCCACGCCCAAGCTGAGCGGCGAGTCCGTATCCTGTTACGCCGTATAAAACCGCGTAGTTAAGTAGCTTCGCGTAGCCACGTTGTTGCTTCGTCACACCTGACTCTTCGATTCCATACATCAGTGCCGCTGTGACCGTATGCACGTCCACACGCTTCTGGAACGCGTCAACGAGATTTTCGTCTTGACACATATGGGCAAGTATCCGTAGCTCAATTTGGGAATAGTCAAATGAGCCCAGCGTAAATCCATCTGCCGCCACAAAGGCCTTGCGAATCTTGCGGCCCAATTCAGTTCTAATCGGAATATTCTGCAAGTTAGGATCGTTCGAGCTCAGTCGCCCGGTCGCGGCGACCGCTTGATTAAACGATGTGTGAATTCGTCCATCAGCTGCTTTCATCTTTGGTAATGCATCAGCATAGGTGCCTTTCAACTTGGCAAGTTCACGATAGTGAAGAACGGCACCAGCGATTTCATGTTCAACTTCTAGTTCTTGTAAAATCTCCGCACCTGTTGCCCAACCCGTCTTTGTCTTCTTGCCCCCAGGCAACTGCATCTGCTCAAACAAGACTTCACCAATTTGCTTGGGAGACAGAATATTGAATTCTTGACCGGCCAGTTCATAAGCCCGTTTCTGGGTAATTCCCATTTCGTGCTCAAGCTCTGAACTAAATTCGTTCAGCGAACCCGCATCGAGTTCAATCCCAATTGTTTCCATGCTTGCAAGGATTGGCACAAGCGGTAACTCGATACCATCCAAAATTTTTGTTTGACCTTCCCGCTCAATTCGCTCTCGCATCACTGACTCTAGTGCGTAGAGGCAGGCAACTTGATCTTGGGGTGTCGTCGGAGGGGCATCCAGTTCCAAAAATCCTTGGGCAAGATCACCTAAAGAATAGTTAGATCGGCCAGTCTGCAATACGTATGCCCCTAAAGTCGCATCAAACCCTGGAACACCAGTTGCATATTGCTCTCCTTTATAGAAGGGCTTCGACTCATGGGCAATCGCGCGACTCGGGTCTTGCTTGAACAACTCTCTCGCCGCATCCGGCGTTGTGCGCCGGACGCTTCGGCTCACCGCAACATATGCATATTGTTGATTTTCATCGAGAAGAGATCCTTGATCCTCTGCAGCGGCAAGCATGAGCGCATAGCGTGCCTCTCCTACCCAACTGCGAAGTTCATCAGCATCCATTACATCGTCGTCATAGGAAATCTCAATCGCCGCAGCGCGCGGAGTCGAAAGTGCTTTAGTTGCACCGTCCGTTAAATAGGGCGACATGACTTGTTCAAGCTTTCTCAATGGCCCACGGAACTCAAGCGAAGTCAACATCTCCTGGGCGCGTTGCATGTGATCGGCATCCATCTTGTAGGGCGCAAAGTCGTATTCCACAGGGGCATCACGGATAATCGTCGCAAGCCATTTGCTTTTGACCATTTGGTCTTCATTTCCGACAATCTTCTTTTTGAACTTTTCCGGCACGTCGTCAATGCGCCGCATGATCTCTTCGATCGTGCCGAATTCTTGGATCAAAATCGTTGCGGACTTATCGCCAATCCCCGGAACACCCGGTATGTTATCGCTGGTATCGCCGACGAGGGCCTTGTAATCAGTGACATGTTCCGGTCCAAATCCATATCGCTCGACAACGGCGGCAGGATCATAAATCACAACGTCGGTCACTCCCCTTTTGGTTGTCATCACGCTCACACATCCGTCAACTAACTGCAAAGAGTCTAAATCGCCCGTAACAATTGTTGTGTTATATCCGTTCTCTTCAGCAAGCCGACTGACGGTTCCGACAACATCGTCAGCTTCAAAACCCGTAAGTTCAATAGTTGGAATATTAAGCGCTTCAATCAAATCCCGAGAATATTTCAGTTGGCTTATCAACTCTTCCGGCGTATCCCGGCGTGTCCCTTTATATTCCGCATATTCAGCGTGCCTAAAAGTCTTGCCGGGTGCATCCAGCGCAACAATAATTGCGTGAGGCTGGTGGCTTTCTAACAATTGAAAGAGCATGCTCACAAAACCAAATAGAGCGTTTGTTGGTCGACCATCCGCCGTGCTCAAAAAACGCGTGCCGTAAAACGCTCGGAAAAGCAGGCTGTAACCATCAATAATGACTAGATTTGACTCGGGCATAGCACCAACTAGTCTACCGCTGGGTCATACTCATTCTATGCCAATTCGTGTTGGATTGATCAGTACCGCCCACGTCCATGCTCCTGCGTTCGCCTCCAGCATAATCGGAAATCCGAAGGCCGAACTCGTTGGTATTTGGGACAATGAAAAGGAACGAGGCGAGACGTTTGCTCAAAAATTTGACACTCATTTCACCAGTGACCTCAATACTCTTTTGAATCAAGTTGATGCCGTTGCGATTGCAAGTGAAAACATTCACCACAAGGCTCACATCTCGGCCGCAATCTCCGCAAAGAAACACGTACTTTGTGAAAAGCCGATCGCTCCCAACGCAGCACATGCCGAAGAAATTGCAATTCTCGCTCAAACCGAGGGTCTCGTTTTGGCAACCGCGTTTCCGTGCCCATTTTCTCCGAATTTTGAACATGCCATTTCACGAATTGAAAATGGAGATATCGGAACCATCCTGGCGGTGAGCACAACAAACCAAGGCAAGTGTCCATTTGGCTGGTTCACAAACCCCGAACTTTCGGGTGGTGGATCAATGATTGATCACGTCGTACACGTTGCGGATCTTATCCGTCGACTTCTCGGTGAGGATGTTGCGAGCGTACAAGCGCAAACCGGAAATAATCACTATTCTGAAAACTGCGAGGACACGGCAATGGTTACCGTTGAGTTCACAAACGGAGTTTTTGTTACGATTGATTCAAGCTGGAGTAAGCCACCCAATTCATCGACATGGGGCAACGTTAAACTCAATATGGTTGGCGAAAAGGGGATTATTGAACTTGATCTCTTCTGCCAAGGTCTTGTTCTCACAAATCAAAATGGAACGTCACAAGTTGGAACCGGAAGCAACTTGGATGCGATGCTGTTCGACAATTTCTTTGATGCGATCCTCGGCGGCGTTCGACCAAAATCGACCCTCCAAGACGGACTTTGGGCGTCGCAAATTGCCATCAAAGCATACGAATCGGTAGCCCAAGCTGGTGCACCGGCATTTATTTCGTAAAAAGTCCGGCTGTCAAGAAATAATTCGCGACGTATATCAAAACCATTGTGATGACTACAGTTCGTGTCGTTGCGTGACCGACGCCAACCGCTCCGCCTTCAGATCTGAGCCCCTGTTGACAAGCCACTAAGGCAATGATCAGACCAAACACAAACGTCTTAATCATGCCGCCCGAGATATCAGAAACTTCAGTGAATCGTTGAAAAGATCGAATAAATGCCCCGCTTGGAATTCCACCCAATTTAACTGCGACTAAATAACCACCTGCAACTCCCGAATACATACCGATCAAACCTAAAATCGGCAACATCAATAAACATGCGATCAATCGTGGGACAACAAGGTAGTTGATTGGAGAAACTCTGAGCGACTTAAGCGCATCAATTTGCTCAGTGACCGCCATTGTTGCGATCTGAGCCGCCATAGCCGAACCGCATCGCGCCGCAACCATGATTCCCGCTAAAACTGGGGCAAGCTCCCGGCAAACGCTCAACGAGACCGTTGCCCCAGCAAGACTGGATGCGCCATAACTCCGCAAAAGATCAGCGGAGTACAGAGCAATAACCGCACCAGAGCTAAAAGTCGTAAGCGCAATAATTGGCACAGACGAAACTCCCACAAATGACATTTGACCGAAAAGCTCTTTCCACTCAAACGGTCGCCTAAACATCCGGCTCAAACTTTGCCAAAGAATGAGTACAAGCTCACCAACGAACGTCAATGACTCAAACAGCCACGCAAGTGGTGGTGACTTAATAATCTTTTCGATGCCACCCCCAGAGGCTGCTGCCATAGGCTCAATCTTACCGAACCGACCAGGCTCCGAGAGATATACTCAGCCGAAATGGTCGCACGATCCAATTCTAAGTTCCCTTGGGTACCCCTTTTGATACTTGTAACGGGGATCATTATATTTTGGATCGTCCCGCAATTCCAGCAAGTACAGGATTTCCGCGCAGTTCAGCCGGAGTCACAAAAATGAGCGCAACTTTCTATGAAAAATTGTTAAAGCCGCTTCTTTTCAGAATGGACGCCGAAAAGGCTCACAACTTGGCAATGTCGGCCATCAAGCGAGGCTGGGCAAAAGGCGAAACATTCGCTGATTTATCGCTAGAACAAGAAATCTTTGGCGTCAAATTCCCTAATCCAGTTGGACTTGCAGCTGGTTTTGATAAAGATGGAGTCGCCATTAAGAAGTGGAAAGATTTCGGGTTCGGATTTATTGAAATTGGAACCGTAACGCGCCATGCCCAGCCCGGAAATCCTAAACCACGGCTTTTTAGATTGATTGATCAACAAGCAATTATTAATCGTATGGGGTTCAACAATGCCGGCGCGGACGCATTGTTACGGCAGCTTGACAAAGCTCAGGCAGGAATTCCCCTTGGTATCAACATTGGCAAGAGTAAAGTGACGCCACTGGAACAAGCCGCCGACGACTACGGTTACTCTTTCAAACTTTTGCGTGAGCACGGCGACTACTTTGTCGTCAATGTCAGTTCTCCGAATACAGAGGGGCTTCGCACCCTCCAAGACCGCGATTCGCTCACAAAGATCATCTGGCGACTCAAAGAAATTGATCAAGAAAAACCCCTCTTTGTCAAAATTTCACCTGACCTATCTGAAGAGGCACTTGATGAAATTATCGAAGTTGCGCATGACTTTGGATTGACCGGTCTCATTGCAACAAACACGACGATAGAGCGGTCAATGCTCAAAACGGACCCCAATCAAGCCGGTGGATTAAGTGGCACACCAGTCAAAAACCAATCAGTTGCAACATTGTCTTATCTCAAGAAGAAAGTAAATTCAGAACTCAAACTTATTGGTGTCGGAGGCATCATGACACCGTCCGATGCCCACGAACGATTAGAACTCGGAGCAGATTTAGTTCAGATTTACAGTGGGTGGATATACAACGGAACAAGCTTTCCCGCTGATATTTGTCGCCATATTGCGAAATTGCGATCAACAAAGGCACTAAAATAAAGCTATGTTGGCCCCAATCGCATTTGCCCTCTTTGCTCATCAAGGTGCTGCCGCCTCTCAGGTACAAGTCGACCCCTACTTGCTAAAGATCGGTCGCCCCGGTAATGTCACTGTCGAAATGGGATATACAGATTCGGTCACAGGCAAAAAAACGAGCGCAGATGAAATCGCAGCGTCATGCAAAGATGTGCAATTCCTTCTTGTTGGGGAAAGCCACGCGACCCCTAGTCACCATAAAGCCCAAGCCGAACTCATCAATGCCCTGATCAAGCAGGGCCGTACAGTTACGGTCGGCATGGAAATGTTCACCCGTGATCACCAACTTTCAATTAATGGACTTTCAGTCGGCGCGCAGTCGGTGGACGAGTTTGAGTTGGCATCCGATTGGAAAACACAATGGGGACACAGTTATCAAGCCTATCGTCCAGTTTTAGAAGCCATTCGGAATAATCAACTTCGAATCGTTGCCCTCAACGTCCCTCGACCCTGGGTGAGCCAAGCCAGCAAACAAGGATATGCGTCATTCGATGAATTCCAACGAAAGTGGGTGCCTTCACTCGACCTTTCAAATAAAAACCACGAGATGGTCGTCTCTGCACTCCTTGGAGGACATCCGCTCGTCATGGGCGGAAGCAATATGCTTGCCGGTCAAGTGACCTGGGACACCGGAATGGCTAAAACCGCGCTCGATTGGCAAAACGCTTGGCCATACAAAAAGAACATCATGGTGATCCTCGCTGGAGCGGGACACGTCATGTACGGCCAGGGGATCAATTATAGGCTTAATCAACTTGGCGGACAAAAGAGCAAGTGCGTTGTCTGTGTCCACGACGCCCCAAACCGTCCAGTTAGTCGAGGACTTGCCGACTATTTCTTTGTTGGAGAACTGCCACCCGAAAAATGAGCCCGTGACACGGACCCGATTGAAGGTCCAACGGATGCGGTATCTTGCTTTTCCGAGGTAATTGCCATGATTTATGTGAGCGTACACACGAGCGAATCAATCGACCAAGCGTTGAAGAGATTCAACTTGAAAATTCAACAGTCCGGACTTTTACGTGAGCTAAAGGATCACTCACACTACGAAAAACCTAGCGAAAAACGTCGAAAGGCTGCACGCCGACGACCACAACGCGGTTAGAATCGAACTGAAGGCCCCACAAAGGGGCATGCTATGGCTGATTTCAGCATCAAAAAATGGACTCGCCTTTCTGGTCAACGAAAGGCAAACATTGGCAACCTCGCATTAAAAGCCGGGCTACGACTCTTGGGAGCCGTAGCCATGGCGGCTCTCTTGTTACTACATAGAACTTGGCCCATTTCTATTTTTGTTGGAATCGGGACTACTCTCTTGGCCCTATTAAGTGGACTCATGCTCCATGCACACCTTAAGGCCATCCATCTGGAACCTGCTCTTAGGGCAAAAGTTGACCGACTCGTTTGGTTCACTGCACTGCTATCCGTCGGCGGAACCCAAATTGCTAACATTACGATGGGGCAGGAAACTCATTCCCCAGCTGGCCTTCTGCTCATGGCTCCATTGGTCGCGCAGGCGATGCTCGTTGCGGCCCTATCGACACCAGGGGTTAGCATCGTCGGTCTTAGCATGAGCGTTTTGTTGCTAGGCATCGCAGGCGGTCTCCCTGTTGAACTGGCCGCCGGAACATGGCTAGCTGGCGCCGTCGCCGCTCACGTCGTCAATCCACTTAAGCAGCGGAGCGATCTCATTCGAGCAATGTCCGTTCAGGTCGTCGCCCAGTCGATTATCTGCATCAGCATGACTTTTCTCATGCCGCAACTCACGGTTGCCGGATGGGAAGCCGCCATTTGGGGATCAATTGCAGCAGTAATTGCGACCGCAATTTTTTGGCTAGGTGTGGCAATTTTTGAAAAGATCTTTGGCATCGTCAGCGACTGGACACTTTTGGAACTCTGTTCTCCGGAGCAACCGCTCATCCGAGAACTTGTCCTTCGGGCACCCGGTACATATGCACACAGCGTTGGAGTCGGAAATATCGCCGAAGCAGCCGCCCGAGAAGTTGGCGCAAATCCTCTTCTCTGTCGAACAATGGCTTATTACCACGACATCGGTAAAACCGCGCGACCAAACTACTTTATTGAGAATCAGATCGGTGAGAACATACACGACGACCTTTCGCCCAGTCTCAGCGCACAAATTATTGCCGCACATGTCTCCGATGGGGTTGAAATGGCCAAAAAACAAAGGTTGCCGCAAGTTATCATCGACGGCATCGCCGAGCACCACGGCACCAGTCTCATCACCTATTTCTATCATCGAGCCGTTGAACAAAAGGGGCTAGAACCAAATCAAGAAGCCGAAAAGAAATTCCGTTATCCGGGGCCAAAACCTCAAACCAAAGAGACGGCTATTCTTCACTTGGCCGACGTCATTGAAGCCTCGAGTCGAGTCGCCCTCCGAGACCAGAGTCTTGATCTTTTTGTCGCTAAAGTCGTTGAAAAAGCTCGGGCCGATGGGCAGCTCGACGAATCCGATCTTACGTTCAAGGATCTCGGCATCATTTCCGAATCATTCTGCCGCACCCTTCGCGCCCTTCGGCACGAACGCGTTCAATATCCCACCGAATCCACCGCAAACCTCATCGGTGCACAAGTTGAGCTTGATGAAGGAGGTCTAGCCCCTGAAAATACACTATCGCGTGACCGTGGTGAATCAACTTCCGAAGCGCAAGGTTTATGAGCCGCTTGTGCGAGCAGTGCGAATTGCTTTGACTCAAAATCACGCTCCATCTGCAGAAGTTGTGGTCTCGCTTGCCCCCTCACAATTGTTGCTTGAGTTAAACCAGCAGTTTCGAAAAATTGATTCGACAACTGACGTACTAACATTTCCTTCGCCGCAACGATTCTCTGAGAGCCTCGGAGACGTCATCATCAATTGGGAAATGGCAGAATCGCAAGCTTCGTTGAGAGGAGTTAAACCCATTGAAGAAGCAGCAATGCTCGCAGTACATGGAGCGCTCCACTTACTTGGATTTGATGATCACACCAATGAAGATCGCAGTAAGATGATTGAGGCAATGAACCGAGCGATGAGCGAATCTGGCCTTCCCACAGACAATAACTGGTCTTCACTTCCTCACGAGGAGCCCGTTTTTAATGGCTAATCGAGACATTCTCACTCCATTTCGAGTTGCGTTTGGCGGAATTATTCATACATTTCGAACCCAGCGCCATATGCGAATTCACCTTTATGTGACTTTCGTAACGCTGATGGCAGCAATGTTTTTCAGATTGCGGCTCCGCGAAATCCTTGTCTTGCTCTTCATGATCACGTTTGTATTGGTCGCTGAAATGTTTAATAGCGCGATCGAGGCAACCGTTGACTTAGCTTCGCCCAACTATCATCCTTTAGCAAAGTTTGCAAAGGATATTGCTGCCGGTGCCGTTCTTATCACCACAATCATGGCGATTATCGTTGGCTCGTTGATTGCACTCGGCGAAGGTCAATGGGAGCGAATTCGGGTCTCATTGATGGCAGATGGTATTGGTTTGAATCCAATTGGTCGGATCATTGCTGGATTGACCATAACATTTATTGCCGTCATTATCGGAAAAGGGATCGGTTCCCGGGGGCAAGTCTTGCAAGGCGGATTGGTAAGCGGACATGCCGCACTCGGATTCTTTTTGGCTACAGCCTGTCTACTTCTTGCCGATAATGTCCTTGTTGGAGGCATCGCAATTGTACTGGCAGCAGTTATTGCCCAAAGTCGGTGGGAGGCAAAATTCCATTCGATTTTTGAATTGGCACTCGGAGCCGCCGTTGGCACAACGGTGGGAATCGTTCTTTTTGCCCTTATTCCTAAGTGATACAATGGAAAGCAGACGTCCTCAATGAGTAGTGACCCTAATGAACCTAGGCGACGCACCGGCCTAGCGATCAACGGGACAGCCCTGGCCCTTATAAGCCTTGTGGTGATTCTCCCCGTTCTCGCATTTGCCCAGGGCCTGTCCGTCGCGAATCAACCAGAAGCAATTTCTGTTTTTGCTAACCCCCTCAACTTGGTAGGGTTAATTCTTGCTTTTGTAGTCGTGATGACGATCAATGCGGTATGCGTCGCTGGTTCATCCAGCTTGGAAGTCCTTAAAGCTGGACATGTCCGAACGCAAGATGAGAAGACGCGAAGCTATCGCGTTCTCGAATCACTCATCACCAATAAAGATTCCATCGTCGCCGCCTGTGTGTTGGGTGCACAAACGATGCGAGCTTGGCTCGTCCTTCTTTGTCTGCTTCCTGCCCCAACGATTGCCGCCTCCCTTGGATGGATACAAGAACCAGTTATTGCAAGTCAATTTTTCTGGGCATCTGCCCTTGCAGCGACCATTCTCAGCATCCCGATCATGGGCATCAATGTCATCGTTGCCGAACTTGTCGCCAAGTCAGTCGCCGTGACTCATCCGATCGATATGCTGCTGAGAATCGGGTGGATACTGAAAATATTCAACGCGATTTTCCGGCTCCCGGGAATTCTTGCACTTCGGATCGCCGATGTCATTGCCAATCGCTTTGATACCGATGCTCGATTCACAATTGATAATCGAGTCGAAGATGAAATAAAAGAAATTCTGGAATCCAACGAAGATTCAGGCGGTATCGAAGAAGAAGAACGTGAGCTTTTAGAATCAGTCTTTGAATTCGGCGATACCGTTGCACGGGAAATCATGACACCCCGTGTCGATATGGAGAGTATTCCCCTTGACGCTACCCTTCCTACCGTCGCCAATCTCGTAGAGGCAACTGGTCACTCCCGATTTCCCATCTTCAGTGAAACCGACGACAACATCGTCGGAATCATTCACGCCAAAGATGTGCTTCGCGCATTGGCAAGGAATCAAACCGATGTTCCGCTTGAACAAATCATGCGACCGGTTCAAAATGTTCACGAGACTCAAAAACTACACTCCCTCCTTGCGGATATGCGTAGCAAAAAAACGCAAATGGTCATTGTCAAAGATGAATTGGGTGGAACCGCCGGCCTCGTTACGATTGAGGATATTGTTGAGGAACTCGTTGGTGAAATCATCGACGAATATGACCAAGAACTATCTCAGATTGCAGAAGAATCTTCAGGCCACTCTGTCAGCGGAAAACTTCACATCGATGACATCAACGAAGCAATTGGAACTAATTTTGAAAGCGAAGAATTTGACACGATTGCTGGCTACGTCTTCGGGCTTTTTGGTCGCCAGCCTGCCGTGGGAGAAACGATTTCTGATGGAAGTTACAACTTCATCATTGAGGAGAGCGACGGTCGCAGAATCAATCGACTCAGAATCGAAGCGTGCGAAGTTCAAAACGCATTAGAGATCTAGGGCGACTTTGGTCGACTGAGTGGCGCAGATCGATTGTAAATTAGAGTTTCTCTATGATCGTTAAAAGGGCAGATCACTCGCAGGCCGTAAATACGCACCACTTCCTGCGCTTGCTCGTAACGTTGCGGATTCATCTTGCCATCTCGACAAGTTCGGTGTGTTTCGTCGTACCTTGGACAGCCTTGACAGGTCATACTAATTCTCATGAGTTTGGCAAGTTTTGCTGCTGGAATGATCTTTGGACAGCAGGCACCATTGCGCGAAATCAAGTTTCAAGACGGCTTTTTTACCTTGAACGGACCCGAAGGATCATCGAAAGTATCTATTCGACCTGGATTTCAGGCGATGAACACATCAACTGGTCGCCTCTGGTTGCCAGTGGGTGGCCATATTTTGACCTTTGACGAAAAGGGAGTTGGATTTAGAAAGAGTAATCGAGCGACATATGCAACCTATGCGTCTATTGCGACCTCCAACAAGATTTTTACAAAAGCAGAGATTGACGAGATCAATCGTGATGTGGCCAATAATCGTAAATCACTCGATGTTTCAGCCGTTTCTGGGTGGGAAAAAGTTGGCGAAACTGCATATGTCATGTTGCGATGGGATGATAAGCAAAGCAAGCCATGGTTAGAAGTTCTTATGAGATATGATTTTACAGGTGGTAAACCAAGAGCCACTTATCTCGGTAAATTTGATTCACACACTGGAGCCCGAGGCCGGGTCAACGATAAGATGATTTTTGAGAATGGGAAATTATTGGTCGTCACGCACGGATCTGAAACCTCTCTTCTTGAAACATTCGATGTAAGCTCAAAGGAATTTGGAAAGACTTCATTGCAAGACCATCTTGTCGATTCGAAATTGATTGAGGGGAGCCTTTACGGCATTGGGGTCACTCCTACACCAGCTAAGACTTTTCTCGTCAGCCTCATCGACCGAGAAAAAGGGAAATCCCAGCGAGTAGCGGAAATAAGAGGGAGCATTCAGGATTTATTTGCACCGGCGATCCTCAAGTACGCCTCTAACGATCGAACGATACTTCTGAGTTTAACTACGGGTGCGGAGATCGTCATTCCTAACAATTGCGGTATTGAAGCTGTTCCCTCAGGAATGTTGCTCTGGACGCCAAGTGATCAACCCAAGACAGCGGCTTTATATTCTTCAGGCTCATTCCGTACTCTTGCTCGCTGGAGCAAGCCTTAACCGTTTGGTTCCCTCATGCTCGGCGTCCATCTCCGTGACATTGCATCGCAACTCTCGGAACACTCTGTTCACAAAAATAACAAAACGAAGCTCTATGATCCGGGCCAATCACTTGCGATAACGACGACTTGGTTTTTGAGAGTTTGGTTTCTGGGCCAAATTGACTCACAATGGCTAGAATCACTTGATCAATATCTCGAAATGCCTGAGCATAATTACACGTTCTTTCAGGCGATCCGGTTGCTTTTTGAGCGAGGGATTCATGAACCCAGTCTTCAGCACCGGATGCAAGCTGCAAAGATAATTCCAACTCTTAAGTACTCCGGACCTGCATTAGAACCAACCACATGGTGGGAGCCAACCCTTCAATTTGAGTTGCCGAATTCACAGCTAAAACAACTCGTTACACTTGCAAAACAATCGCACGTGGAGGAAATCGCGACTCTATTTCCCCAAGTGACGACTGAGCAACTGACATCCGACCAACCAATCGTCAGTGCCGACACGAATCTGCTTCGGGCCAAAATGTTTATCTTCGCAATCCCCCTCGAAAAACCATGGCCCGACTTAAAGCACCTTGTCCAGTTTGATCCGACTCAGATCTATCGACAAAGCCAACTCCCTCCCGAAGACCAGCATCGCGAATACAAATCCACCTTTCGGTGGGATTCAACTTTAAAGCAAAAGAATCCAGTTCAAATCCGCGCCTGCCTTAAAACGATCTGCGGGTTCCTCAACACTTTGGGTGGAACACTTGTTATTGGAGTAGATGACGAGGGGAACGTGATTGGATTAGAAGGCGATTTCTCCCTTTTTGACAAAGAATCGCCATTTGATGAGTTTTCGCAATTGATTCACGAATTAATCAAGCAACGCATCTCTCCAATTCCTACTTCCTTGACAAAGATCGCATATTCACCATATGGTCACAGTTATCTTGCAATTTTGACTATAGAACGTAGCTCCCAGATTCACTATCTCAACACGAAAGGCTCAGAACCAGAGTTGTTTGTCCGCGATGGAAACCGCACCCTTAACCTAAAAGGTATTGATGCCAAGCAGTTCATCGACTCGCGAGATTCAAGCTAGAATAATACAATGACAAGGGAAGAAGCCTTCAAACTCATGATCGAGCACACCCCGAGTGAATCACTGCGAAATCACATGTTGGGCGTGGAATCATGCATGAAGTGGTACGCCGAGTTTTACGCAGAACCTTCCGAACCGTGGCAAATCGCCGGGTTGCTTCACGACTTTGATTACGAACTGCACCCCGATGAGCATCCGCTCTGGGGGATGGAGTTGCTACGTCATATGGGCGTCGATGAGACGATTGTCCGGGCAATTGCAGCTCATTACCCCCCTAAAACAGGGATTGAACCAGAATCGCTGATGGAGCGCTCCCTCTTCGCTTGTGATGAGCTCAGTGGGTTTATCACTGCCTGCTGCTATGTGCGGCCCGAGAAGATCAATGGGTTAACCCCCAAAAGCGTCCTTAAGAAACTGAGAACTGCCAATTTCGCCGCTGGTGTCAATCGCGACGATGTTCACCGAGGTGCAGAACTTCTCAACCTTGAGTTGAGTCAGCATATCCAAAACTGCATCGATGCGATGACACAAAATGCGTCGACACTAGGATTGATGAACGACTGACTTGACCGTGCTAACTATATGGTCAACTGTCATCCCAAGATGCGCATAAACAGCATCGCCAGGGCCAGATTCCCCAAATCGATCGATACCAACCGCAACGCTCCGTTGTGATCCAATTCCAACCCATCCTTGAGTTACTCCTGCTTCTACGGCGACGATTGGCAAATTACCAGTCAATACAGCTTCTCTATATTCGGCTGGTTGACTCAAGAAGAGTTCTCGGCATGGAACAGAAACAACCCGTGAGCCAATTCCTTGTTTTTCGAGTTCACTTTGTGCTCTAAGTGCTAGTTCAACTTCGCTCCCCGTGGCCAAAATGATCACTTGTGGCGAACTACTGTCATTCAAGACATAACCGCCTTTCTTCACGCCGGCATTAATCACTGCCTCGAAATTGTTCATTGTTGGCAATCCTTGACGTGTTAAAACCATCGAAGCCGCTCGCTTGTTGCTGATCGCCGCTCGGTAGCTCTCCCTGGTTTCATACGCATCCGCTGGGCGATAGACATCCAAGTTGGGAATCAACCTTAGTGATTCCACATGTTCAATGGGCTGGTGGGTTGGACCGTCTTCACCAACAAAAACTGAATCGTGGGTGAAAATGAAGAGAGACTTTAAATGCGATAGTGCAGCCAAACGAATGCTGCCTCGCATATAATCACTGAAAACCAAGAACGTTGATCCAAAGCTGAGCAATCCGCTTAATGCCATACCATTGACAATCGCGCCCATTGCGTGCTCTCTCACCCCAAACCACACGTTTCGACCTTCTGGTTGATTGTTGACGTTAAAGTCACTCGAATTCTTAATCTGTGTTTTGGTGCTTGAGGCTAAATCTGCAGCGCCACCAACAACCCACGGAACGTTGTTTGCAATTGCATTGAGCGCCAAACTGCCGGAATCGCGTGAAGCGACATTGCCATCGTCCCATTTCAGGGAGTTCAATTCTTCATCCCATCCTGACGGCAACTCGCCGTTCATCAAACAAGTCAGCTCTGCCGCCAAGGACGGGTTTTCGCTTTGGAAGGCGGCGAACCGCTCGTCCCACTCCTCTGACATCCGAACACCACGTGTCTTGGCTTCATTGGCAATGTCTCCATAGCCATCAGGAACATAGAATGCCTCTTCACTGGGCCACTCCAAGGCCCTTTTCGTAATCGCAACCCCATCAGCCCCCAAAGGAGCACCATGTGACTTACTTGATCCTGCAACTGGACTTCCAAAACCGATCACTGTTTTGACAACAACGAGAGTTGGTTTTGAGTTTTCTGATTTTGCCGAGTCCACCGCACGGTTGATTTCCTCAAGATCGTTGCCATCGCTGACGGACAGTACTTGCCAGCCCATTGCTTCGAATTTTTTGTTGACATCTTCGGTATAGGACTTTTCACAAGGGCCATCTAAGCTGATATCGTTGCTATCATAGAGGTAAATCAAATTGCCAAGCCCTAGGTGACCGGCGAGGCTAGCGGCTTCAATCGCAACACCTTCCATCAGATCACCGTCTGAGACAATCGCATAAACCATATGGTCAATAATTGCCCCATAGCGGCCACTCAGCCACTTCGATGCGATTGCCATTCCAATGCCATTTGCAAAACCTTGTCCCAGCGGGCCAGTTGTGCATTCAACTCCATGGGTCATGCCGACTTCTGGGTGACCCGGAGTTTTGCTCCCCAATTGACGAAACTTCTTGAGCTCTTCTAAAGGCAAATCATAACCAAACATGTTCAGCAGGCTGTAGTTTAGGGCCGAACCGTGTCCCGGAGACAGGATAAAACGATCACGGTTAAACCAGTCGGGGCGAGCCGGATCAAACCGAATGTGATTCTTAAAAAGGGCATATGCCATCGGGGCAGCGCCAAGCGGCAACCCAGGGTGACCACTATTGGCAGCCTGCACCATGTCAATAGAAAGACACCGGAGTGCATTAATCATCAACTGGTCGTTAGGAGTTGTTTGGCCAATCATTACGGTGTAGTCAGTGTATCACCCGGTCGAATTTCGACCGGGGAACTTATCACCATCAACTACCAGGACTTGTTTCCTCCGCTGAGTTCTAACCACCGCTCCCGGGTCAAAAGTGTATGGATGTGGTCGCGGTACATCCCCCGTTTCCAATACTGCTTCGGCACTCGCCCGAACTCAACATATCCGGTCTTTTCGTTCATGCGCTGACTTTGAATGTTTCCTTCCAAATATCCGCTAGTTATCAACCTCAAGCCCAACACATAAAAACAGTACCACGCCCTCAGCTGACTCGCTTCTGTCCCCAATCCCACACCTTGATGCTCTTTTGCGCCGATGAAACTTCCAGTCGTCGCAAAGCCGTGGCGAATATCAATCCCATGTATCCCGGACTGACCAATGTGGGTTCCATCAAGAAGTTCGACAGCAAAAATCACGTTCTTTTCGGAGAATGCGCTTAGCTCTTCCAAAAACTTATCTTCTGCGGTTGGAGTTATCGGAAAGTCCCCAATCAATATCCAGTCTGAAATATCCGGATCATTAATCCAGCGATAACAATTCTCTCCATGCTTCGATTTATCTAAGGGAACAAATCGAATTCTCTCGCCTTGCCAACCGATTGCCATAGTCAATTCTATCGCGTACTAAACATTCGGACTAAGCCCAAAATGATAAGCCAAAAATAAAAAACACCGACTGAGAAGGAGAGGACAAATCTCAGCCGGCGAATTGCGTTGGTGTGGTTCACTTCTTCCGAGTCACTCACATCGATCCAAGTCGAGTGATCTGCCCGGACGTCTTCCAAGTATCAGAATTGGTCTTTCTAATCAGAACTAGAGGGTGAGCCCGCAAAACCAAGTAGCTTTTTCAGGCTTTCCAAAAAAAAATGCGGGGGAATACTGCCGAATCCCCCCGCCACTGTTCTTGCTTTGCTCTGCCTGTTGGAGTTTTCTGAAAAAAGCCTGCGACTCTTTGTTCGCTTGAAACAACAAACAGACTTACAACTGACGTCGTTCCCAAGCGGGACTTTTATTGTGATTGACTCATGGAGCGGATCAATTTGACTGTCTCATCCAGGGCATTTGATGGCCCCAAAATTGTTTCTATTTCGGTAAATGCGTCGAGTTGCTGTTGCCTCGGAACGCCATCTTCCTCCAAGGCAGAAACTTCGTGCCAAATGCGATCCGGTGTTGCATCCCACTGGATCAGCTCGGGAACTACACGCCGTTCCATCAATATGTTAGGCAGGCTAATATAATCAAACTTTGGCCGGCGAATTTTGAATTCAAGCTCCATCATTTTGCTCCCTCGATAAACCACTACAGTTGGACAACCGCAGAGTGCGCTTTCTAGTGTCGCCGTGCCCGAACAAACGATTGCGGCCCGGCTCTGTTTCAGGAGACGATAGAGGTCAGTTTCAGGCTCCGCACTGATCGAACTGTGCTTTTTCCAAAGTGCAATCAAGTCTTCGCGAGAAACATTTGGCGCTTGGCTCAAACGCAAAACCCCATCGTAATTTTTTAGTGCTTCTGCTATTGCAGGAATGTTGTTTTCTAGTTCGTGCAATCGGCTTCCCGGAAGAATGGCGATCCCGTCCCGAACTCCTTCCGGAACTCCAGCATCGGCAATCATTTGGCGTAGCGGATGACCATACCAATGCACACTCGCCCCCATTTTCGCGAGAATGTCTGCGCTCCAGCTAAAAGGCGTGACAATTTCATCTGAAATTTTGGGCAGGTCAGACCCTTGTTTGTTCTTTCGCCAACTCCCCGGTGGGCTGAAATAGAGCGTCTTCCACCCCATTGCTTTTGCTCGTCGCACAAGTCGAATGTTCATGTAGCCAAAGTCAACTGCAATGCAAATTCCCGGAGGTCCCTGCCGCAGCGCTGCGAGGCCTTGATAGTAACCGCGGGCAATCAGCGGGGATTTACGCAAGCTCTCAAATGCACCGATGGCTCCCCAATTCCGATTGTCGGCAACCGTTTCAATTCCCGCGGCCATTCCGCGCGCGCCAATAATCCCCTCCATACGGACATCATTTCCGACCAGTCGAGAAGCCAATGCAGCAGCATATGCATCACCACTCGCCTCACCCGTCGAAAAAAACAACCGCATTGCAACCGAACTTACCTAAGCAAAGCATAATCTATAAGAGACTCAAATAGTCTCACTTCATGTCGCTAGACCATCGCCCCTTCGACGGAACCGAAGAAACCTTGCATTCCAGCCTCATTTCTGATGATGAGTTGCGCGAGGTTTTGCAGAATTTAGAGGAACAAGAATTACGGTTAGAGGCACACGAAGCCTCGCCCTATGACGATTGGGTGACGATTAAAGCAATTTGCGAGGCAACTGGACACTCTGAAAATGAAATAGAAGGCGTCCTTTACGACATTCGTCGGGCGAATCTAGCAAGTAAGATTTCGGAGCGACTCCGCGAGCTAGAAGAACCCCTTTACCGCGTGGAGCGACCGGGTCATTCTCGGCCCGACCCATCGGCTCCAGCACTCCGAATCGCCCAAATTGATACAATTCTCGATAAATTATTGCCCGTAAATCAAAAGCATGTGAGACGGCATAAAAACCTTGAACCAACTCTCTCTGATCGCATTGCTTCCACAATCGCTCTTATCATTGGTTTGATTGTCGTCGTTGGCACGATTGGGCTGATTGTGATGAC
The DNA here is from genome assembly GCA_046154445.1 of Fimbriimonadaceae bacterium. Lineage (GTDB taxonomy): Bacteria > Armatimonadota > Fimbriimonadia > Fimbriimonadales > Fimbriimonadaceae > UphvI-Ar2. The sequence continues at coordinate 32,946 of JBJXDW010000001.1, forward strand.
CGCTTTCAAACAGTAGTTCACCTGCCCGGTTATCAATGGCCTTCTCGCGTAGAATCAGATAACGGACATGTCCGACTCACGCAAAAAGTTTCTCGTCATTTTGATCGTTACCGGAGTTCTTTCCATTATTGGCGGAAGCATCCTCAATACGGCTCTGATCTATACGAATCCACAGCCAGATATCAACGCACCCCTTCTTGCGCCAATTCCAGCAGCTATTTTTACTTTTGGTGCACTCTGCATTGTCGTTGCAATTTTCGTCGGTTGGGAAAATAAAGGTTCTCATGACACTGAAACGAAACCATCCAAAGAGCCAAAAAGTATGGTTCTCAAAATGCCGCGCGACACAAGAGAAAAAGGAAATGTCACTTTGGTTGTTAGGAATGGGGACCACCACGTTTTTCGCACCGAACCAGAAATCATGCGGCACCTCCTTCCGGGCATGATCGGGGTTGCAACAATTCTTGATCACGACCTACTCGACTTTGAACCTGACTCGAATCAACCTAATCTTAAGAAAGGCACATCTGAAACAAACCTGGATGAGAACGGGGTAAACCAACCATAATAAAACTATGGCGGGATTGGCTGAGGCATGGAGCGAGACGCTCCCGGAAATAATGAACCGAGTGACTGGGGTAGGAGTTTGGACTGCCCTCAAAAGCTCGGTGCCAGTAGCCCACGAAGATGATTCAATCGTCTTAGGCGTTCCTTCCCGCGATTCTGAACTGATCGGTCATCTTAGGTTGCCGCAAGTTCGCAACGCAGTCGAGACTCTCATGAGTCAGCGTCTCAACCAAAAAGTCAATCTGGTTGTCATCAATGGCACAACTGAGGCCGATTGGGAAACAGAAAAGAGACGTAACATAGAGCGAAGGAAACTTCAAGATCAAGCATTAGCACGACAACGTGCCGAAGTTGCGGCTGGCAAAAGTTGGGATTCCGTTTACGAAGAGATATCAAGGTCATATGCCTCCTTACCTAATCGGTCTCTTCCACAAAACCGGGCCAAATTCTTTACCGAAGCGGTTGAGATAATCGCACAAGCACTCCTCGAAGCACCAATCAATGACGATCTCGCCGAACGCAACTATGCTCGATGCATTGAACGTATTGCCCAGCATGCCGACCTCCCGAGTACTTTTGTTGCCCTAAAAGTCCTTGAGAGATCATTTACGGGATGAAAGCGAACGCCATTATTCTCGGCTCTGGCACGAGCAACGGCGTTCCGACTCTTGGCATTGATTATCCACCCGCTTTCTTGGCGAACCCCAAAAACCACCGTACTCGGTCGAGTTGCGTTCTCCTTGGCCCAACTGGCAATATACTAGTCGACTGCGCGCCGGAAATGCGGATTCAGATGATCCGAGCCGGAATTCTCGACATTGATGCAGTCATCATAACGCACGCCCATGCGGATCATATTATGGGAATGGATGATGTAAGAGCCTTCTGTCTGAAATACAAGCAGGCTATGCCTGTCTATACTGCTCCCCGTTATCAAGAAGATATCAAACGAATATTCCCTTATGCGTTTCAAGACTTTCCCGAAGGAATCTGGGTTCCGCGTTTCGATCTTCTTGACGTTCCTGAGTTTATTAACGAAGGAGGTCTACATATCGAAACTCTGTGGGTTGACCATGGATCAATCCCTTGTCTTGCTCTGCGGGTCGGGGACTTTGGTTATGTAACAGACGTCAGCCACATTCCGCTCAAAGTTTGGGATCGGCTAAAAAATTTGAAGACTCTTGTGCTAGATGCCGTGAGAATTGCCCCCCATCCCAATCACTTTCATTTAGCAAAGGCGATCGAAGTAGCAAAGAATCTTGACGCCGAAACCACATTTTTCACGCACTTATCGGACGACTATGACCATGACTTGAGTGAGAAACAGCTTCCGCCGAATATCAGGCTCGCATACGACGGGCTCAACATTGAAATCACACTCTAGCAATCTAGGTTGAAAACTTAAAGAATAAAATCAACTTTGCCCTAAGGAACAAAAGTCCTTGAGCCAGTATCTATACTGTGAGGTTCACAATTCTTGGACGGGAGGTGATTGCATATGCCTAAACTGCTAGGCGGAGTCTTTGCGCTTGTTGCCCTTTCTGTTTGTATCCTCAATGGAATCGAACCATGGACGGCAACCGTCCGAGGTTTGGTGGCTTTTGCCGTCGGACACATTGCCGGAGCTCTCTGGGAAAGCATCTTCGGCCAACCGGGCGGGAGAGTCGTCACAGCTGAAGACTTTGCAGTTGACGAGTCAACGCAAATCGAAAAGCAACCTGTAGAGGAGCCTGCCGCTTAAGACTGGAACAATTGATCATGCCGCTATCACCTGAAACGTTGCAGAGAACTTGGATTGAATACAAAGTCTATAAAAGCCCGAATGCCCGGGTTGAATTGATCAACCACTATTCTTATCTTGTCAAGATCACTTCCGGTCGCCTTGTCACTAGTGTGCCCAATGGAATGGATCGAGATGATCTTGTTTCTGCTGGCGTTATCGGATTAATCAAGGCAGTAGACCAGTACGATCCAACTCGCGATGTCAAATTTGAAACTTACGCAATTGCCCTAATTCGTGGCGCAATTCTGGAAATGCTCCGCGACGAAGACTGGGTTCCCCGATCAATTCGAGAGAAACTGAAAGCACTTGATCGTGCGACGAAAGAACTTGAAAAGGAGTACGGGCGAGAACCAACTCACCGCGAACTTTCGAACTTAATGGGGTTCAGCGAACAAGAAGTGAGTGACCTCCAGGTTCGAGTCGGTAAAACTAACGTCTACTCGCTCGATGACATTGTCGGTGGCGGATCCGGCGAAGGCGACGACCACATCCATTTTATCGAGATGATCGTCGACGAAGACGCCGATACCGATGGCCAAATGGATGGAAAAGAGTTGCGCCGCGTTATGTCGGCTGGTGTAGACCGCCTTCCTGAGCGAGAGCGGCTCGTAATTGCACTTTATTACTTTGAAGGTCTTACGTTCAAAGAAATTGGCAAAGTGCTTGGAGTAAGCGAAAGTCGGGTTTATCAATTGCATACGCAGGCTATGGGACGGCTGCGTAATTTCCTCAAGGATGAAGGCATTCCGCATGTAGCATAGACGTAGGAGGCCCACAATGGGCGATATTCGTGAAATCAGCAATTCTTACCGAATAGAACACATCAGTTACGGCGCAATCTCAGTAAACAAACGCGCAAAAGATGGTCAGACGCCCAAGCGAGATCATGAGGATCCTGCTGATCAAGTCGAATTGGATTTGGTCAAAGGAGAAGAAACTGACCCTATTGATGCCACTATCCCACCTGAAGAATCGGTCGATCAGCCTCATTTAGACATTTCCGCATAGGTTTGTGGCACACTTTGTGCTTCACTGACGTTGTAGTCAAAATAGGGCATTTCTCTCGCCCAAAACACTGTCGGAACCACACCATGATGAAAATGAACGGATTACACTTGCTTGCTATCGCCGTGCTTGCCACGACGCTTTCAGGCTGTGGAAATAAAGAAAATAAAGGCTTTGCCAGCGTAAACGGCACGCCCATTACCAATTCAGAACTGATCGAATATCTCGAAACAAAATCCACAGTTAGGGTGAGCGTTCAGGGTGTTCAGCAAATTCCTAACTCCCAGGAAGCCAATGCACAAGTTTCTGGCACTTTAGCTTTTCAAGCTTTGCAGGATATGGTTGTTCGCAAACTAGTCATCCAAATGGCGCAAAAAGAAGGCGTCCTTCCATCAATGGATGATGTTAATGCTCACATCAAATTGCTTGGTGATGTTAACCCAACTTTTGTACAAAATCTCCAATCCCGCGGCCTATCCATGAAAGGAATTCGAGAACAAGTTCAAGTTGACCTGGCCCAACAAAATCTTGTTTCCAAGGGAATTACGGTCACGGACGCAGAAGTTGACAGCTACATCAAAAGTAATAAAGCCGAATTCCAAGATCCCGCGAAAGCAGAAATGTTATGGATTGTTTCAAACACGCAATCGAAAGCACTGGCCGAAGCCGATCTCAATAAAGGCACAAAGTTCGAGGACGTCGCCGTTAAATTTAGCATTGATCCTAATGCAAAACAATTGGGTGGAAAATTCAATTCCAGTGGCCAAACTCCTCCTCCAGGTGGTTTCCCAATTAATGCTTTAGCTGAAGTTTTTAGAACCGCTGTCGAGAAAACCACTGCAGGCAAATCCACAGATTGGATCGCGATCCCAGGCAAAGAAGGCACCTTTGCAAAGTTCTACGTTGTTCGCAAAACAGAAGCTCGCGACCAAGAAATTACTCCGGCACGAAAGGAGCTCGTCAAACGCGGACTTGCTGTTGCGCGTGGCCAGCAAACAAAGGACATTCAGGAGAAACTTGCAACCATGCTCCGAGAGGCCAAGATCACCGTCGAAGATGAGAATCTCAAGCCACTTTGGGAAAAATTCTCCGAAAAGCTCAAATCTCAAGCTTCCGACACAAGTGTTCCGCAAACAACACCGGCTAATTAAGCCAAAAAAAGACTCGGTCATTAACTAAATGACCGAGTCATTTTTTTTTGCTTTAAAGTTTACGTAAATCAGTAGCAAGTTGAATAATGCTGGGCTCGTCAAATTCACCAGTTTCTACAAACGGTTGCAGCTCTTCTTCCAGACCACTGAAACTCGGCCCTTGCCAACAGCCCATTGATATTTTTGAACTGTCGAGCTTAACCAATGAAACTCGGAAACTCGATTTCAAATCGCATTCTTCGTCCCACCTAATGCCTTTTGTTCGCAGGTCATGGATTGACGTATAGGTGCCAATCACTTTAGAATTTCCGTCCGTACCGACTTGCTCGGTCACCCAGTATAGTTTGCGAAACTTCATTGTTCCTTTGATCCTAAATCAACTTCGGTCGATTCTACCAGTCCTCATAGGGGTATTTGAGCCTTAAGCATCCCAAATAAATGGTTCAGCGTCCGTCAACACCCTTCCATGGGTCTCGATCGCGCCCAACATATATTCAGGCAAAGTGAACATCGCCTGGTGGAATCGCGGAGTGTAATAGCGATTGGACACCCCACGCGACTCAAGTCGGTTGGCAATAGCCTCCGCTGTAAGGTCAAGCGGATCGTGTGATTTGCTCGCCAAAATGAACCCCCACGGCATCTGGAAGGTTGTAACAAGTCCATAGTAGCCGCGAACTACTGGAAAGTGCTCTGAAAGTGATTCCAGTGTTTTGTGAACACATGCAAAGCAGTACGGATAGGTTTCGTTGCACGCCCCAGACTGCAAAACAAATATTCCGTCATCACTCAATGCCTCTGCGACATGCCGGAAATATTCTTGGGTGTAAAGGTAGAGTGCCGGCCCACCTTCGATTGGGCCCGGAAGGTCGCTCAAAATAACATCGTAATTTTCACCCTTCTTATCTTCAACCCATTTGCGGGCGTCTTGGTGGACAAGTGTTGTGCGTGGATCATCGAATGATCCACGGTGCCACTCCGGCATGTGCACCTTGACCATATCAATCAATTCTTCATCAAGATCGACCATTGTTGCCGATTCAACAGTGTTGTGGGACAAAGCGTGGGCGAGCGTACTTCCTTCGCCACCACCGCAGACGAGCACCTTCTTTGGATTCGGATGGAGTGTCATTGCCGGCTGAACCATGCTTTCGTGATACACGTATTCATCAAGCAGACTCGACTGTATTTTATAATCGAGAAAGAGAGTTTTTCCAAACGTCGGCATTTCTACAATCTGGTATTGCTGATACTTGGTTTTGCCCTCAACAAGGAACTTATCAACTGAGAAAAACCACGTCACTGCGTCAGTGTGGGTTTCGGCAATAAACATGCCTGTGCTTTGGGAGAACAGTCGGTCTGACATTGAATCTCATCAATGCTACCTATTCAGCAATTTTGCGTCCCAAAATCGGAGCATTTATGGCCCATAATGGACTTATCGCTTCGTTCGGACCTAACGAATGATAACGATCCCGGAGCATACCAATAGAAGTTGAGTACGATAGCCACTTCTTTCGGTTGATATTAAAATGAACGACACCTTGCAGCAATTGGTGAACCACTCGAGTTGGGAAGACATCTCAAGTGAACTCACAACTTACAGAGACCATCTCAAGCTTTTAGGCGCTCAGGCCTTTCAAGCTGAAGACCCCCGCCTCGTTGAACGACTGACAGATCAGTGGCGAGAGGTTGAACAAGTCATTCTGGCGATTAAAGATACACGCAACAAAATTGCAAAGCTTGCGGCAACCGCGCCAAGCGAGATATCAAACACGCCTCTAACACGCGAAGAACGAGTTGAAATTGTTTCCAAGTCAATTGATGAAGCGCTCAACGTAACGGACGAACTGTTCAACATGGAAGAATGGGATCAATCCCATACTTGCCAATGCAAAGCCACGGTTTGCGAGCTGAGATCACACCTCCTCAACGCACTTTCTTTGGAGCTTGAAACGACTGAAATCGCCGACGCTCTACGCGATCTCAAAGAGCGATTTGAAGAAGAAAATCCAGACATTCCATTCTACGGATTCAGCATGCGACGACAACATCCTCCGGAAGTCTGGAGTCAACTCGCTGAAGCCTATCGATTGATGGGTGTTGCAGCCCAAGCCCTTGATTGGACTGAAGCACAAAAGGAATTGGACGAAGAAGCAATGCGCGACCTCATCATTTCTGTATCTTCAGTCGAAACATGGCTCTACAGGCTCTTCGGTGATTATGATCTAAAAGTTGGCGATGATCAACAACGTGGATTCAATGCACGCGTCAGAGCCCTTTCAGAAGGGCAATTCTATGTCCCCTGGTGGAACATGGATCCGAGCGCAAAAGTTGAAACATGGCAAATTGCCGAAGCTGCGAAACGCCTTCCGCAAGTGTTTGAAGCTACAAAGGAAATGCCCGCAAATCCAGAAGCAAAGGCAGTAGAAGAATCCGAAGTTAAGAAGTCCAAGCGTTCTTCGGCCAAAAAAGTGGCCGTTGAAGAAGAAACTTCTGTCTCGAACAACTAAGAACACAAAACCTTTGTGAAAAAAACGTGAAATCACATTTGTGTTTTCACGTTTTTTTTATTTTGTTGACTTTTGAATCAATATGCGATACATTACATAAAGAGCTCCGTGGAGCTACAAGTTGAAATCTAATACAATGGCAAAGAAACTATCTGCGAGGGGAATGACAGTTTCGGCTTGTCCATTGGGTACCGGCGTAATCATTACACAAACTTGTGAAGACGGGACACCTTTTACCGTTCACATGACGGCTTCGGAGGCCAAGGAGCTTTCTATGACTCTTGATGACGCGATTCAGAAAGTGATCAAAGTATCTGTCAATGAAAAAACCGTCCGATCCTTATTTGTTTTAGGATTTCGTCTTGACCAAATTGCGACCGAGCTCAATATTCCTATTGAATTTGTCCGCAAGGAACTTGTCGCTCGCGGACTTCTTGTAACTTAACTATCGCCCTTCAACGTCGCCCTGCAATCCTCGCCGAACTACAAGGAACTTCATTCGCTTTGGCTTGAACTGATGACGCAATTCTTCAATGGCACGATCAACATAAATCGTTCCACCGCAGTAGAACAAATCAACCGCCGCATAGCCGTGTTCTGGCCATGTGTGAATTGTGTAGTGTGATTCTTGGATAATGACTGCGCCACTAACTCCGTAGGGCTTAAATTCGTGGAATGAATCAGTCACAACCGTTGCTTCGCTGGCAACGGCCGCGTCGCGCATTGCTTTACCAACGGTGTTCTCCAGTTCAAGTGCCTTTTGATCGCAGTCAAAAAGTTCGATCAAAATATGGCTACCAAGTGAAGGCTCTTCACCATTTAACCTAGGAAGTCCATCCGGGTCTTTTTGAATCCAATTCTCAAATTTTTCGACGTCGTCACTATGAATCAATGCCCAGCCAGCGTCATTGTCAATAAGTGGCGGAGCCGTTGGATGAGAAACGGTCTTTTTAAGTCGACCAAAAAGTCGTGAAAGCCAGAGCGGCTTTTTTCGATCAACGAGTGGAATCGCGACCGCAACTACGGTCGGAATGATGAGCGCATTCAGTTCTAACAATCTTCTTTGTTCCTTAATTTGCCTTGCCTAAGAAAGGTTTCGAAAAACCCTCCCACGACCGAACGGACAAAGATAAGGCCCTGCAAGCCGTTCGTGAAGCCCGACAGACAGCAGAACCCCGGACGATAACGCACCAGTTCCACAACCTGTTCTTCGCTCGATTAAGCAAAGATGGCCCTTATCTTTTGGCGCCAGCTGGTCGGCAAGCCGATTGCTAACGCTCTATGTAAATGATACCGATTCATGGGGAAAACTCATGAGGGTCCCATCTACATATTTCATTAGAAGCAAAACATAAGCCAATTGATCACCCAATAGGACTATTTTTATTCGGAAAATATTTGTCCATCTTCCATCTTAATAATACGATCAGCTCCTTCGAGCATTATTGGATCGTGGGTGACAACGACCAAAGCACCCGACCCACGATGTTCATTGAGTAATCCCATTACATTTCGACCGCTCACATGGTCAAGTGCCGCCGTCGGCTCATCGGCAAAAATCACTTTGGGAGATCCAAGTAGTGCCCGTGCAACGCAGACACGCTGCTTTTGCCCACCGCTCATTTGGTGGGGATAGCGATCTATTTGGTCAGATAGTCCAAGGGTTTCAAGGAGTGCCTCGGCTTCCGTCTGGCGATTTTGATCAGGGAGAGCAACAAGAATGTTTTCGAGAGCGGTGAGATAGCCGATGAGAAAAGGGTACTGAAAGACGAAGCCAAAATCATTGAGCCGAACATTGGCTCTTTCGGAATCGGACATTTCTCCCAGTCGCCGGCCGTTCCAAAATACTGACCCGGTTGTAGGCACTTTCAGACCACTCGCTAAGTAAAGCAAACTACTCTTGCCGCTTCCACTTGGCCCAAGAATTCCTACAAATTCTCCCTCGTTGATTGCTAAATCAATTTCTCGGCACGCATGAACTTCGCGGCCATGATCTTGATAGACAAGTGAGACGTTCTCAAGACGAATCAAACAAGTCTCCTTTCAACGATTCCGACAGGATCAAATTTTTTAAACTTAACCCATACCGTAATCAGCGAGACCGCAAAAATGGAAATAGGCACCGGAATCGTATACAAATACGCCGCGAGATCAACTGTTTGCAATGCGAATGAACGCGGATCCATCAACGTCACTTTGACAAGATTAAGAAGGCCAAAAGCGACCCCCAAACCTAAAACCCAGCCCCCCATGACAAAAATTGTGGTTTCTAAAAGTACGCGATTCAACAGTGATTTCTTTGTGTAGCCTAGTGCTTGGAGCAGACCGAATTCTTGAACTCGTTGCGAAAGAAATATGTTGATCAGCATGCCCATCATCAGGGTAATGACGATCACCAACGTGCCGATCACCACATTGAGAATCTGATATAAGATATTGAACATATTGTCTGCCTGCTCTTCCAGTTTGTGATAATTGAAGACCTGTGCGTTCTCGCCTGAAAGCTCCTTTTCTGCCCAAAAGTCCAGTTTAAGTTGGTCTGCCGGCGTTTTTGCAAACGCCATAAATGCATCAATGTTTGGAAAATGGTTGTTGCGCTGGTACTCGATTGACGTAAATGCAAACCAATTCTCACTTGACGCAATGCCAACGACCCTCACCTCTTTTGGCGAAAAGTTCTCTGAGTCTGTCGGCTTTTGCAGAGCATCCCCGATTTTAAGGTTGAGGTTTCTGGCTAGTCGCTCGCTAATCACGACTTCTGGTTCACCTGAGGTCGGCATTCTGCCTTGAGTGATTGTTCCGTGAAGCCGGGAAAGATAGTAATCCATATCTGTTGGCTCAAGGCCCAAAACGACAAACGGCCAGTTCCCCACAATGCTTTTGACCTGAATCCCAGACCCCCGAATCGTAATCACTCGATCAAGCTCTACCGGAGAATTTGCCTCAACTGACTTTCGTAGCAACGGAGTCAGCCATGGGTTCCCGCGAGGAGTCACTGCAACATAGTTCTTTGAATACGCATAGATCACCTTAATCGAATAGGGGATTGAGTTAATTAGGCTCACAATTCCTGCAATCAACATAACTGCAAGCACAATCACACCCATCAACGGCGCAGTTTTCGATAGGTTTCGCTTCAGATAAACGGAAGCAGAAAGTGGATTGTGCTTATTCGACATTATCTCTTTCGATACCTCAGGAACAGTTCACTGTCCGCCTGAATCACACTCACTAGATTAAAATCCTGGATAGCAGCTCGATCTAAAGCCATTCCATCAGCAATCGTTGGGACATCTTCCCCCAATCTAATCTTGGGAGCCAAAGTCAAAAATATCTCATCGATAAAGTTCAAAGTAAACAATTCAGCGTTAAGCTGACTGCCCCCTTCAACGAGTAAATACTTGATGCCCATTTCATTTCGCATGATCCCCAACAGTTCTTCAAAATCAAGTGCCGCTTCTCCCACACATATTGCTTGTGCATCTTCTGGAACAGATTCTGATCGTGAAATTGATGTCACCACGAATGACCGTGTCGGATCGTCAGCAAAAAAATTGTGAAAAGGGTCGACATTCCCACTCCGGCTCGCAACAAATCGATAAACATCCTTGGGATAGTTGAGTTTAGGAGCCGACCTCAACGTCCCCGCTCCAATCAAGATGCCGTCTGCGGCGCGCTCAATTTGATGCATCGTCGCATGATCGATTTTTGATCCCAAATCTTGAACGGGCTCATTTCTTGTCCCTGTCGTGATCTTTCCATCAATCGTTGAAACCATATTCATAAAAACATAGGGACGAGTCTCCGGGGCCTCCGGAAACTCTAGAAGATCATAGACCCCACTCATCAGGACATCTCTTTTCGGATTGCATCGGCAATCACAGCGTACGGCTGCTCTGCGTACTTTTCGCTACCAACAAAATAAGTCGGAACGTTGAATACACCTGCGGCATAGGCGTCATCGTCGAATTTGACAATTTTCTCTTCAAACTCTTTGTTCTCAATCGATCTTTTGAGAGCTTCAGCATCGGGGACTATCCCTTCGGCTAATCGAGTGAGTTCATCGAGGTCGTTGATTACCACTCCTTCCAACCAATAAGCTTGATAGAGCCGATGTGCAAAGTCAAAACCGACTCCCACACTCTTGGCATATTCAGTTGCAAGTAAGGCGTTGTGGGTTCTCATCTTGCTCGGTTGGACTTTGGGTGGTGCTTCAACCCTGGATGCGGCATAGGCTAATTCCATGCGGCTCGGGGTAACGGGTCTTCGCGGGTCGGGTTCTGGTTTTGGTGCCGCATCGCCCCAGGGTAATTCTTCGGGCATGAGCTCGTATCCAACGAGATCGAATTTGATATCAAATTCGCTTTGAAGTCGTTCCATTTGTTTGATGCCAATCCAGCACCAGGGGCAATTAAAGTCATGCGCTACTTTGATAATCACAGTTTTATTCTGACTTTGTGAATTGAATGATCATTGCATGACTGGGCCCCATTCATGGATTAAAAAAGCCTGGACGCAAATAATGCATCCAGGCAAGAGTGAATTGTCAGAGGATTTTTTTAGGCAGCTTTTGCGGGAGATTCGTTTTCGCCGAGTCGTCGCATCGCTACTTTGATCAAGTCGGCACCGCCTCGTCCATCGTCTGGCGCCGATGCCCAACCGAAATTGAATCGAATTGCGCCTTGACCGGTCATTCGCGTGACGAGCCATTGGTCGACACGTTTTTGAATTCGATCTTTGATGGCATTGATGTTTGAACCGGTTCCGGGCAAAATTAATCCGAATCCAGTAGAACCGTTGCGGCAGGTCAAATCCAGTCCGCGAAGGCTCTGCTTTAAAAATGCGGCCGAGTCCATTAGGAAGTCTTTGACCGTTTCTTCACCATAGAATCCGCGTAGACCGTTCAATCCTTCAATTTCCACTAAAATTACACTCACTGTTCCTTCTGTCGAAACTGCTCGGTGTGCTTCTTCACTCAATCGAGTTCGGAAATAGTCTTCGTCGTAGATTCCCAGCTCAGGATCGAGGACGGTTCGCTCTTCAGGCGAAGCATTGCGGAGCGATCGCTCGTCGCTCTCATCCTTGTTCATGATCTTGCGGAGCTTTGTCAACGACTGTCGCAAAATGTGCGAAACATAGTTGCAGCTGATGCCGAGTCGATTCGCGATTTCGGTTTGGTTTAGCGCATCAAAGTGGAAGAGGCAGAGAACTTCTCGCTCTAAGTCGCGGAGTTGCTCCATCGCTGATTCAAGGAGAACGCGATCTTCGACACTCACTTGCTCAATGCTGCTCAGGGCAGCATCCAACTTGTCGAGATCAGAATCGCCTTCACCGTCTTCGCCAGCGGTGACATCCAGCGATGCCAACTTGACGGTTTCTAGGCTCGCTAAAACTTCTTGTACTGCCGATTCACTCACGCCAACCCTGTCCGCGATTTCTCGCTCGGTTGGTACGCGTTGCAATTCACCCTGCAACGATTGACTTGCCTTGTTGACCTTATGCCGCAGCTCCTGCAGCCAGGCCGGGTGGCGAATTGTCTGAGCACGATCACGCAGATAGTGTTTAATTTCGCCCGCAATCAAGTGAGTTGCGTAAGTATTAAATTGCACGCCAACTGACGCATCGAATTTACTCAACGCGTTCAGCAGGCCAATATAGCCGACTTGAACCAAGTCATCGAGGGGTTCGGTACCAGCGTATCGCCTCGCGATTCGCTCTACCATTCCCGCGTAGTGGACGATTACCAAATCTTTAAGATCTGGTCGTGGATCGGCGAGGTACTTCAATACCATCGCTTCCGCATCGCCCGTATTATTTTTTGATAATGCTTCTGACATTGTCACTCCATTGATTGCCACTTGGAAGAATCCTTTCTTCCATCCAACTCACATCATGCTCGTCGGATTTTGTCAATTTCACTCTTCTACGAGAGTCTTCATTGACGGCCCATATTCAGTTTTGGGTGTGCTGAGTTTCGCCTCAGCACGGTCACTCTACGTTGTTCCGCCCTACTTGATGCTGTTGACCAGCTTAAAGATTGGCGTCATAACTGAGATAGCAATAAATCCAACGACAACACCCAAGAAGATAATCAACAAGGGCTCGATCATCGAGGTCAGACCTTTTACCGTCTGCTCAACTTCACTGTCGTAAAAATCTCCGACCTTGACGAGCATTTCGCTCAGTCGGCCCGATTCTTCACCAATGTCGATCATTTGCGTTACCATAGTCGGGAATAACCCAGACGCGGCCATGGGTTCGCTCAGTTTGTTTCCTTCTCGGATTGCCAGCCGTGTTTGATCAACTGCGTTTGTCAAAACTTGGTTGCCCAACGTTTCTCCAACGATTTCAAGGCTCCGCATCATCGGAACCCCAGAGTTAATCAAGGTACCAAGAGTTCGGCAGAACCGAGCAACACTCATCTTGAGTGTCAGCTCGCCCATGACCGGAACCTTGAGTTTAATAAAATCGGTTTGGTACTTGCCTTTTGGTGTTTTTGAATACGACTTGAGTGCAATAAAGCCAGCTGCAAGTGCGATCAAAATCATCCACCAGAATTTCTGCATGAAATCGCCCATTGCGAACAATGCAGCGGTAATTGCAGGTAGCTCAACATCCATTCCGTCAAAAATTTCTTTGAATTTTGGCAAAACAAAACTAAACAAAACGAACAACATCACTTGGCTAAAACCTAAAACCAAAACGGGATACATCATCGCGCTCTTGATTTTGCCTTTGACTTCAGCTTCGTATTCAAGGAAGCCACTGAGTCGGTCAAGAATCGTATCCAAAATCCCGCCAATTTCAGCGGCGCGGATCATATTAACATACAATTTGCTAAAGATATTTGGATGCTTGGCAAGGGCTTCGTTTAAGGTAATCCCACCCTTAACATCTTGTGTTACCATATCAAGCGCCGGCCGCAAGACTGGGTCTTTACACTGAGTTGTGAGAATTTCTAGGCATCGGAGAATCGGAATACCCGCATCAATCATAGTAGCAAACTGTCGGCTGAAGACGACAAGCGACTTCATTTTCACTTTGCCTCGACCTTTGCCAATTGCGGCTGCTTTTTTCTTCTTGATCTCTTTAATATCAAGAGTTTGAAGCTGTTGCTCGCGCAACCGGTTCAACACGAGAGACTCGTTATCGGCCTCCATGACGGCCTTCACTTGTCGGCCTGTCGAATCCATTGCTGTGTATGCGAAATAGGGCATCTTGCCAGAATCTCCTGTGCGATCAAAGCAATTGCCACTCTGACCCAAGGAAGATTGTCGGCAAAGGGGTTATCGCTTCATCAGGTTGATTCCATAAATTATGGGCAGTTGTTGAAAAACCTGGTAGCGATGCGAGAATTGCCCCCATCAATCAATGTGTTAAAAGCAATTCTTGCGTTCAGTTGGCGGGACATTGAGTACAGCGTGCCAAAATAATCTCTATGGCGGGCCATAGTAAATGGAAAAACATTCGCATCCGCAAAGGCAAGCAGGATGCGATTCGCGGCAAGATGTTCACGAAAATGGCGCGAGAAATAATCGTCGCCGCAAAAATGGGGGGCGGTGACCCCAATACTAACGCTCGACTGCGTGTCGCAATCGATAAGGCAAAAGAAGCGTCGCTCCCTAAAGATAACATTGACCGCGCCATCGCTCGAGGATCAGGAGATGTCGAAGGCGAAAATTACGAAGAAATTGTTTACGAAGGTAAGGCTCCTGGCGGAGTCGGGGTTATGGTTGAAGTCTACACAGAAAATAAAAACCGAACAGTTCCTGAACTTCGCCATGCGTTCTCAAAAAATGGGGGAGAACTCGGTGAAAATGGATCAGTATCGTGGCAATTCAAACATTGCGGCAATATTATAGTTGCCAGAGATCAGGGTGACGAAGACACGATCACACTTGCCGCACTCGATGGAGGTGCCGAAGATGTCCTCGCTGATTCCGACGGGTTTACGATTGTTACTCCCGTCTCAGAATTACATGCATGCAATGATGCCCTCATTGCGGGCGGAATCAAGACAGAGGACGCCTCGCTCATTTACATGCCAACCAACAAAGTTGAGCTCGGCAAGGATGAGTTGCTGAAAGTCGTCAGACTTCTGGATGCCCTGGATGACCTTGATGATGTCAAAGAAACATATATCAATGTCGACATTCCGGACGACCTTTTTGACGAAGAATAGCTAAACTCCTACTGTGTCAGAAAAAAGCCGGACTCCTTGGGTCACTTTATCGCTGGTTTTCCTTAACCTTGCGATGGCTTTTTTGGCGCTTCTCGCCCCTGGATTTGTTGACAAGGCAATATTTGATCCTGCACACGTAACCTTTTGGACCCCTTTAACATGCCTATTTGCCCACCAAAACCTCCTCCATTTGCTCGCAAATATGATCTTTCTTGCCGCAGTCGGACCACTCATTGAATTTACGCGGGGTTCTTGGCGATTTCTGATCATCTATTTTGTCGGTGGATTGATCGGAGTCTTGGCTCATTTCATTTTTTCGCTCCTTGCACCACCCGGGTCGCCCCTTTTGGGTGCAAGTGGATCGATTGCCGCATGTGTCGGTTATTGTGCCATTCGGTTCGCTCGAACACGCGTTCCGATCTTGCCTAAACTCGGCATTCCCGTTGGCTTCATCGCGATGGTATGGCTCTTGATACAAGCGGCTGGCTCCGTTTTTCAGATTGGTGATCAAATGCGCGGTGGAGTCGCTTTCTGGGCACATCTTGGCGGATTCTTGGCAGGATTAGGATTCGCATTTTTGTTCGGGGGACTCAAGGAAGCACGCTACGAATACGGTCACGAAGTCTTATCTCAGATGAACGAACGGGGGCCTGCCGCCGTTCTCGCAACCGTCGAAGCCATTCTCAAGCAACAGCCAAAAAACCGAGCTGCGCAATGGCAGCGCATTGATGCTCTCAACAATCTTCACGAAACAGAAAAATGTACCGACGCCCTGGTTACCTATTTTGAATCTGGTGATTCAGATGAGAAGGAAAAGTCAATTCGTTTTCTGGATTCCATGGGCAGACTTTCAAGCTTAAATTCAATTCAAAGACTCCGCTATGTTGACGGCTTGCTTCCCGAGAATCTGGATTTAAGACTTATCGTTCTTAAATCGATCGCGCGGGAAAATGATGATCCTAGGAGGCCAGACGCCTTGGTTTCAATCATAGATCTCCTCAAGGACTCGGAAGATGTTAGTGCGTTCGTCGAAATCCTAACCCTAGACTTCCCCCATCATCCCGCAACCGAAGCAGCGCGGCAGAGAGGCCTTATCAAGTGAAGGCGTGGTGGCGGCGGGTTCGACCAAAGATTCTCCCACCGATTATCTATGGTCTCATTCGACTCATCTTATCGACCGTGAAAATTGATATGGTTAATTATGTCGAGCCGAAAACCGGTGGCATCATTTCAGGATGGCATGGCAGGATAATCTTGGCAACAAAGGCCTTTCGGGGCCGGGGATACTGGACAATGATCAGCCAGTCTCGAGACGGCGAACTCCAGTACGGAATCTTCAAACGATTAGGCTTTAATTCAATTCGGGGATCAACGGGCCGTGGTGGAATCAAAGCGTTGATGGAAGCGGTTCGGGAACTCAAAAAAGGGGCTGTCCTTTGCTTCACCCCAGATGGTCCGCGTGGTCCAAGTGGAGTTGTTCAAGGTGGACTGATGGTTATGGCAAAAAAATCTGGTCAGCCCATCATCCCCATCGGAATGGCCACGAACCGCCGATGGCTCATCAAAAGCTGGGATCGCTATATGATTCCCAAGCCATTTAGTCGCGGCGTCATGGTTTTCGGGGATCCCATTTACGTGCCAGTCGACGCCAGTGACGAAGAGGTTGAGGAGCTGCGGCAAATTGCAGAGATTGCAATTCACCAAGCAGAAACGGAAGCCGAAGCATATTTTCACCACCCAATACCAAATTGGCACTCACCCGACGCCCGAACCAATTCATAATGAGTTAATGAAAGACGAGCAACTGTACCGACTTTTTAAGCTGCATGAAATAGATGAAAAGTTGCTCCAAATTAAATCCAAGGCAGAGAACCTGGATGTTGGAAAGCGAGAGCTTGCAGCAATCAAAAAAATTAACACGGACTACGCGGACGATATTTCCCGTGCGAATGAAGTCAAAAAGCTGATCGCAATTGAACGTGTCAAAGCTGACCAAGCTTCCGAAAAAATAAAGAAGTTTAGCGGGCAACTTTACGATGGGAGCGTCGTTTCTTCGAAAGAAGTCGATAACTTGCGGAAGGAAGTCGAGATGCTTGAGGATCTCGGAATGCAGGCCGAACTCCGCATTGAAGAGCTTGAATTCGAAAGTGGACCACTCAGTCAAAAAATTAAGAAAATCAATGCCAAACTCGAAGAACTACATACCGCAATAGATTCTAAACGCATTCAAGCAGAGCTAGACCACAAAGCCCTAAAAATCGCATTCAAAGAGGTTGGCGAAGCCAGAGCAGAACGTGAGAACCAAGTTGATTCTGATGTCAGAAAGACGTACGATTCCGCTCGAAAAAGAACGGGAACAACTGGCCTTTCTTTAGTGACTCTTGAAGGCAGATGCTCTGCTTGTGGTCTGCCTGTCGCTGAACGAACTCAGGAATCAATCCGTCTTGGCAAAGTACAACAATGCGAATCATGCCGCCGGGTTCTATTCTTCCGCGAGGAGTCTCCGGAGTGAAGCGGCTTATATTGCCCCTCATTTCTTTGAGCCTTGTTGGTTGCGCAAAATTCCCAGATAGCGGCACAATTGGTTTGACAAAACGACTCATTTTCAAGATGAGAGTCAACGGTCAACTTCACTCTGGACAGGGTATCGGTCAGTCTGGACTCCCCTACATTTATGTAATTGCACTTAACCTATCAACCGACGATACGCCTACAACGACCGGACCAATCCCTATCGTCATTCCTGGTGGAAATGGAATCGTTGATGGGCAAGCAACTCA
>JBJXDW010000002.1:0-36085 GCA_046154445.1 Fimbriimonadaceae bacterium
TTCAATGTTGATCCGTCGCCGGTTTTGGTTCGGGTTTAAAGTATGAAGTCGACGGGTATTGACCCGTCGACTTCATGATGGCTTTTACACCCTTAGGAGTTACTTGTTTCGTCGTTTGCGTGCAAGGAATGCGGCGCCGGCGGCGAATGCCATGATGGACATTGGTTCGGGTACGGCATTTGCAGTGAAGTTGAGATTGTCCACGCTACCGTCATTGTAGGTCCCTCCGCCGATTCGATCGAATGTTACGGTGAAGTTGACCGATCTGGTTCCGGCAGCGATGTTGCCTGACGCATTTCGGAAAAGCATGCTCGTAACGCTATTTCGATCGGTGGCGGTGACGTTTCCGATTACAGTGGAACTAAGCGTATTGCTTGACGAATCAAGGAAAGCGACGGTGAGGAAGGAGAAATCTTCTTGTGAGCTCCATCCACCGAACCACCCGCTCACGGCAAATGTGGAGAGTCCTGAATCGACCGATGCAAAATCGGCAGCATCCACGACGAAGGATTGGCTGATTGTATTGAGGTCATTGTTTCCGCCACCGACAAATTTGTTACCATCGCTCCAGACTCCAAATGGCACTTCCCACCAAGTTACGGGGCCATATTCGCCAACGGTTGTGTTCCCGACCCAATCAGGTACGGCAACTGATGCCCCAGCTACTGAGGTTACTCCAGCTTCAAAGCTGTTGTTTTTAATAATGTTTCCGGCAAAAATAGATTGCGCGGAAGCCATTGACGCAACGATCAACGAAGCCAATGTGAAAATTGTTTTGTTCATGTTTTTCCTCTGCTTAAATTGCAGTGCAGTTCTGACAAATTCAGAACTGTTTCAATTATTCATGAGCCCTATTAGGAGCAGGTTAACTTCGATGAATCTTAATAAAAAGCAAAAAAAGCCGACTGAAGTGAGATTCAGTCGGCTCGAATATCGCGTTCTTTGGAACTATGCTTTTTTATTGCGTCGCTTTCGAATAATGAGTCCAGCTCCAGCGGCGAGCGCGACCATGGTCATTGGCTCGGGAACTGAATCTGGGGGTCGGTTGGTTACGACGAACGGAATAATTGCTGCGGGGATCAAGAATGCGGGGTTGAATCCGCCACCACCCGTTGAGACAAGGACATCGGCAGGAGCTGCGGTCGGGAATGCCAACGCTGAAGATTCGACATCTGCGGGCAATACTGAAGCGACCAAATCTGTTGGAGATCCGCTCGGGACGACAATTGCTGCTTCGGGTTTTGAGATGTTTGCCGTGACCGGTTGATCCATAGCGATGGAGGTGTTGTCGGTTCCGCGCATCATCGGGTTACCGCATGATTCTTTGAGAACGATTGTGCCTTCTTGATCAACCCAAACTTTGGTTCCAGCTTTATAGAAAATTGCTCGGGCGCGGAGCTCTTCAGTTTCGGGGACATTGTAGACAAGATAGACGCCATCTTCTTTGAGTGTGTCCATTTTAAGAGTTCCAAAATAATCTAGAACTTCTTTACGGGACATTCCAAAGTGTCGCATAAAGCGATTCATTACTTGGTCGTCTGATTGGACTTGCTTCATCAGTTCAGCGTGTGTCTTTGCTGGCTTGTTGAGGAAGCTGTTTGGTTCTGTTCGCGCTGATGCAACGGCAACCAAAGTTACTGCGGCCAGAAGCGCTACGATTTTCGCGATTTTATTGTTCATAAACCCACTCCGGAAAAGACGATTGAGCACCAAGCGTGCCAATACGTCAAATGACCAACAAAAATGTGTTGATATATACATAGTACATCGTTTTGGTCTGTTTGTTCCCGGTTTCGGGTCCGGGATTCTGGGAACAAGTGCTTAAATTGCGGATAGTGCTTGATATTGAAAATTACTCAAATATCGATTTGCTGTTCTGCGAGCATTTTTTTACTATTTTGAGCGTGCTCAATAATTTCGAGTGCATCTTTCGCAGCGGCTTGTTCGGCTTCTTTTTTTGATCGTCCTTGGCCTTCGGCAATGACTTCACTATCAAAAATGACTTGAACAGTAAATCGCTTGTCGTGCGCATATCCGTTTTCGTTTGAGACTTTGTAGTTCGGTGTTTTTCGCCAAAGTGCTTGCGAAACTTCTTGGAGACGAGATTTGAAGTCGTTGGGGGAAACATCACCGGCACTGACTTGCATGAGGTAATCGTCGAGTTGTTCGAGCACAAACCAGCGGGCTTTTTCCAGACCTGATTCGATGTAGATTGCTCCAATGACGGATTCAAAGATGTCACAGAGAATTCCGGGTCGGGTGCGACCGCCGGTTTGTTCTTCGCCGGGTCCGAGTTCAAGGAGTTGGTCGAGTCCGAGAGCGAAGGCTCGGTCGGCTAGGGGTGCTTCTTGAACTACCGATGAGCGGGCTTTTGACATGTTGCCTTGATCCCATTCTGGGTGATGTTCGTAGAGATATTGGGCAATGATGAGGCTGAGGACGGCATCGCCGTAGAATTCAAGTCGTTCGTAACTGTCGGTTATAGAATCTTCGGCGGCGGATCTATGCCGCATCGCTAGTTTGAAGAGGGCTTCGCTTTTCAGGGGGATTGGCTTAGGGATCATGTGAGGTTAGCGAGCGCGGATTCCATACGATTCAGTCCTTCGTTTATTGTATCGGGATTGGTGGCGTAGCTGAAGCGAAGATGTCCGGGGCCGTGGAAAACTGTTCCAGGAATTGTAGCGATGTGAGCATTTTCGAGCAAGTAGTTTGCCAAGTCGATATCATTTGTGATTTTGCCTTTTAGATGATTTTCGACATTGATGTAGAAATAGAATGCGCCTTTGGGATCGGTGAGAGAGAGACCTGGAATTTGGCGGATACGGTTGAGGCCCAGTTCGCGCCGTTCGCGGAACGCTGTGATCATGCTTTGGATGAGCGAAGGGTCAGAATCGAGAGCGGCAGCGGCACCGACTTGAGCAAAGGTCGTGGCGTTGCTGGTGACTTGGTCTTGGTAGTTTGATATAGCAGTTGCGATCTCGGGGGTTGAGATCGAGAAACCGATGCGCCACCCGGTCATTGAGTATGTTTTGCTCACGCCGAGGATGGTGATCGTTCTCGCGGCGACTTCTTTTCCGAGGCTGGCGAAACTGAAGTGCTCGTGGTTGTAGGTCAGGTTCTCGTAGATTTCGTCGCTGATGATTGTGAGGTTATGGCGAATTGCAATGGCAGCAACTTCTTTGATGAGGTTGCGGTCCCATGCTCCGCCGGTAGGGTTGGACGGCGTGTTGCAAATCATCGCGCGGGTGCGGGGAGTAATTGCGACTTTGATTTGGTCGGGGTGGGGGCAGTATCCAGTTTCTGCGTTTGTGGGGATGATAACGGGCTTGCCGCCAGCAAGAAGAATTTGGTCGGCGTAGGTCATCCAGAAAGGAGCGAACAGGAGAACTTCGTCACCCTCGTTGAGGAGGACTTGGAGGGCGTTAAAGATCGCATGTTTTGCTCCGCAAGAGACGACGATTTGATTTTTCTCGCAGTTGAATTTGTTTTCACGGGCGGTTTTCCGTTGAATGGCTTCGACGAGGAGGGGGAGTCCCCGGGATGGGGCGTACTTTGTGAATCCATCGTCAAGTGCCTTTTTTGCGGCATCGATGATGGGCTGGGGAGTGTTGAAATCGGGTTCTCCGGCAGCAAATGAGAGGACGTTGATGCCTTCGGCTTGCATTTCGCGTGCTTTTGCGGTCATCGCCAACGTTGGGGATGGCTTGATTAGTTGACAACGACGGCTTAGCTCGGAATGAACCACGGAATTAAGTTTACCGGAGTATTCTTGGGGGTGTGATTCATCGGCACCGAGCAGTATTGGTTGGGGCGGTGGTTTGTTTGTTTGTCTTGAGTTCGTTGTATTTGATGTTTTCTGGTTCGTTGGCAATGACACCAGGTCAGGTGATGGATTCGCTGTTTCACCCGGAGGCGGGGAGTTTGGGCGAAACCGTTATCTGGCAACTTCGGTTGCCAAGGCTCGCGGCTGGGTTAGTAGCGGGTTTTGGATTGGGGTGTGTGGGGGCGGTTTTTCAGACACTTTTGAGAAATCCCTTGGCAGAGCCCTACGTGATGGGAGTGAGCAGCGGGGCTGGGGTCGGGGGAGTTTTGGTATTGGCGGGTGGCCTTGCGGGGGTTGCGGGTGGGGTTTTAATGTCGGGCGGCGGGATTGTTGGGGGAGCGTTGGCGTTGGTACTGGTTTTTGGGTTATCGGGTTGGTTTAAGCGGCCGGATGTCGTTCGATTACTTTTGAGTGGCGTTGTGGTTGGAGCGATGTTGGGGTCGCTTGTAACTTTGGTGTTATTGTTTGGAGGTAAGGACACTAATGTTGTGATGCGATGGATGCTTGGGAGTTTGACGCCGATGCATTGGCAGCGGGTCGGGGTGATGACACTCTTTGTTGGAATGGCGTTTGGGATTGGGTGGCGAGATTCGCGGGCATTGAATGCGTTTGCGTTTAGTGAGGAGTTGGCGGGGCGTTTGGGAGTGGATTCTCGGCGGGTGATGGTGCGGCACTTGGTTTTGGGAACGGGCGCGATCGGGGCCATGGTTGGGAGTGTGGGGATTATTGGATTTGTTGGGCTGGTGGCACCGCACATTGCTCGGAGTTTGGTTGGGCCGGATTTGCGCCGGTGTTTGGGGTTGAGTGGGGTGGTGGGGGCATTGGTTTTGGTGATGGCAGACTTTTTGGCGCAAAAGGTTTTGCCCGGTGGGGAATTGCCAGTAGGTGCGGTGACGGCGGTTTTGGGGGCTCCGGTTTTGTTGGTATTGCTCAGGCGGAGTGTTTATCGAGTTTGAAATGGGGTCTTTGCGAGAATGGCTGATTCAAAAAGTTTCAACGAGATTCCTGCCTACGCAGGAATGACATCATCGCTTTGATAAGTGAGGTGAGAAACGACTATTTTTGATACGGGTTGCAGAGGGGGTCGCCGACGACGAGGTCCTTCCAGCGAATAACTTGGGAGGAGGCGTAAAAGCTTTCGGCGAGGTTGAAGCCTTGGGTGTAGCGGTCGAAGAGGATATGGGGTTGGGCGAGGGCGAAGGTGTAGGGCTCGGAGACATAGCCTTTGACGCCAGTCACGCCAGATTTGATGAGGTCGGCGATCAGGGATTGACCGCCTTCGGTTGGTTTGAAGGTTCGAGCGCTGGTTGAGACGAATGTTTCGCAGATTGCACCGGGCAGGAATTTGACGTTTTTGTATCGTTCGTTACTGAATGCGCCATCGTTGCTGCCCCAATTGACATATCCCATGAGGGGTTCCTTGGGTTCTTGGAATTCGTCGGTTTTATCGAGGATGGCATTGAATCCTCGTTTTTGGAGGCTATCGGCTGAGCGATCCATGAGGGATTGCAGTTGGCCGTAGCCGCCGTCTTTGCGGTTGCCGGCTTTGTCAAGGAGAAAGGGGCCAGTAGCGGGTTTGGCGGCAAGTGAATTGTCGACGAGTTTTTTAGCGTCTTCGGTGGTGTAACCGATGAGGCGGGTGACGAGATAGATTTTGTATTTGTTACTTGAGAATCGTTCGGTTGAGCCGTAATAGGGGTTTGGGGGACAAATGAATCCCTGGGATTTGAGTTCGGGGATTGGGGTGAGGCTGACGTTCATTGTGGCGAGGTAGCCATCGACGGAATAGCCGTTGTTGTCGTTGAGGCGGATGGGGGTGCCGTCGGTCAGGACGATGAAGTCGATTGGGTTTTTGCTGGCTTTGATTGCCGCTTGGACGGGGGCTTTGATGCCGGTATTGAATTCGGTTTCGTTAATGTTTTCTGTGGTGCTGACGTTGATGATGACGACGTTTTCTTTGGGGATTTGTCGTTTTGCTCGGTAGTAGGCGCCGATTTCGGCACTGGGGCCGCTCGCAGCGTTGATGACGAGAAGAACGCGTTTGGAATCTTCGGTCGGTTCGACGGGAGATTCGAGATTGATTGCTGGCTGAGGTTGTACGGGTTTAACTTCGTTGGTGAAGCTGAGGTTGGTGTCTTCGGGCGGTTGGCACGCGGGCAGGGTAGCTGTGAGGAGGAGGAGGGAAAGGAGGGCCATTTTCGAGTTCACCATTTGCTTAGACGAATTGTCGGTTGCTTTGAGTATGGCGGATTAGGCCGTTGCATCGTGTTGAGGGTTTTGTTCGTCTTGATGGCGGAAGGATTGATTGCACGGATGCAGACTTCACTTTTTGATGAGAGGCAGGTTCAGGATGAGCAGCTTCGTTGTGTTTTGCCGGAGTTGACGGCTCGGTCAGTTTTCGAGACGCCTTTGGGCTGGATGGAGGCAGTTTCGGACGAGAGTTCTCTGCTCAGTTTAGGGTTTTGTCGGGTTGATCGGGGTTTACGGGAATGCGTTGGAAATCCGGTTGGAGCGCGGGTTATGTCGCAGGTTCAAGAATATTTTGAAAATCGGCGGCAGGACTTCGATTTACCAATGCGGTTATTGGGGACACCGTTTCAGGTTCGGGTTTGGAAGAGTTTGCGTGAGGTTCCTTTTGGGACTACGCTATGTTATTCGGAGTTAGCTGAGCGATTGGGGGTGAAGAACGGGCAGCGTGCGGTGGGGATGGCGAATCGGGTGAATCCGGTAGCGATTGTTGTTCCTTGTCACCGGGTGATTCAGGCGGATGGTCAGCTTTGTGGGTACGCGGGCGGATTGTGGCGGAAGCAGCAGTTGTTGGGGTTAGAGAGTGGCCAAAGGGGATTGTTCTAAACAAAAAAAAGAGAGACCGACCCATTCCTCAACAGGGACCGCAAGCGTGAGGAAGGGCCGTCTCTCTTTTTTGTTCTACTGGAGAAAGTGCAGGATGGATGCAAAAACGTTGAGTTTTTGCCTACCCGCCTTCATAGTGACTCATTTGTGATGGCGGATGTTCAGTTTTTGCGGACCTGTGGCCCAGGGATTTATGCGGGAGAAGTTTGCTTTGTGCCTACGAACGCTTTGATCTCGTGGGCGACATAGGCGGCTTGCTCCATCGTCATGTGTTGGTGAACGGGGATGCTTACGCATTGTTCGCTTACTATTTCCGTAACAGGAAGTGAGCCTTTGCCAGCGCTGTAATGGGCGTAAGGCTGGTGAAGGTGGATTGGTACAGGATAGAAAATTGCGCTCGCGATGCCTTTCTCTTTGAGATGATTCATCAATCCTTCACGGTCAGAGGTTTGGATGGTGAATTGATGCCAGACGTTGTTATTGCCTTCGTAGGTGCGGGGAAGGATGATGTTAGCGTTGGCGAGTTCGTTGAGATAGAAATTCGCAACTTTTTCTCTTGTCGCGTTCCAATCGTCGAGTTTTGCAATTTTAGCGACGAGAACGGCGGCTTGTAGTTCGGCCATGCGGCTGGTGTAGCCGATTTCATCGTAGTAGTAGCGTTCGCGGCCCATCCCGTGGATACGGAGGCTAAGGCACCGACGATAGACTTCGTCGTCGTTGGTCAGGATCATTCCACCATCGCCGGCGGCACCAAGGTTTTTGGTGACGTAAAAGCTGATTCCGGCGGCCTTACCGAAGTTCCCGGTGTATGTGCCGTTATGATGGCTGTAGATATTTTGAGCGGAATCTTCGAGAATGATGAGATTGTGTTTGTCGGCAATATCCTTGATAGCCACGATATCGACCATTTGTCCGAAGAGGTGGACGGGCATGATCGCTTTTGTTTTAGGGGTGATGGCAGCCTCGATTTTGGCGGGATCGATGCACATGGTTTCGCGGTCGATATCGACGAAAACGGGGATTGCACCGAGTTGGGCGATGATTTCGACAGTAGCGACAAACGTGAATGCGGTGGTGATTACTTCGTCGCCAGGGCCGATGTCGCAAGCTTGGGCCATGATGCGGAGGGCATCGGTGCCGCTATTGACGCACATGGCGTGTTTGACGCCGTGGCGAGTGGCGATGATTTCTTCTAGCTCTTTGTTATATTTGCCGAGGACATATGCGCCAGAGGAGAGGATCTCGGCGATTGCCGGATCGAGGGTGCCCCGTACTTCTTCGTACTGGGTTTTGAGGTCGATGAACTGTACGTTCACGTTCATGATAATACTTGGTTAGATGGGGTAGGTGGGGGATCGTTTTGGTTGAAGGCTTCTGATTAGGTAAAAGGGTGGGGTGTTGAAGTTGGATTATCAAGTGATTTTGGCAAGTGGTAGCCCGAGGCGAAAGGAGTTATTGGGGAAATTAGTGTCGGAATTTGAGGTGATTGCGGCTGATGTTGATGAAAATGCTTTGACAGTTGCTGATCCGGAGCAGACGGCTCGGATTTTGGCCCGGGAGAAGGCGTTGGCGGTTTTTGCTTTGCATTCGGATTCTGTGGTGATTGGTGGGGATACAGTTGTCGCATTGGAGATTGATGGGGTGATGACTCAGTTGACGAAGCCGGAAGACGAGGCAGATGCGGTTCGCATTTTAGGGTTTTTGAGCGGTAAGACTCATGTGGTGATTACAGGGGTTTGCGTCAAGTGGCCGAAGGGGATTTCGGTGTTTGCTGAGCGGAGCGAGGTGACTTTTGGACAGATGTCTGAGGCTCAGATTCTGGAATACGTTGCGACCGGCGAGCCAATGGATAAGGCGGGGGCATACGGGTTGCAGGGTGGGGCACGGAAGTACGTGACGCAGATTAAAGGGGATGTGGAGAATGTGATTGGATTGCCGGTTGATCGGTTGCGGGAGGCTTTGCGGGAAATATGAGAGTGAGCGGGCCCAACTTGCGGGGCAGAGTTCTAGAAAGGTCTGAAAAAACTTCATGGAAACATATTGAAAATAGATTGTTTTAATTTCTAGAAAAGCATACAATTGTTGGTATGCAATTTCGATTTGCGGCTTATCTTTGCTTTGCCCTGATTTCGTGTGTGAGTTTGGCCCAGGTTCCTTCGAAGAATCCGTTGGTTGATCGGGCAGAGAGTTTTGGGAGAGTTGGGTTGACTGCGGCAAGCACAGATGGTGCCAGCCCTTTGAAGTTTAAGCCGACGGGCAAGCGAGTTTATTTGGATGAGTACGTTAAGGTTTTTGCGGATGATGAAGCATCGAGGAAGACACTTTCGGAGTTTTTTGAGCAAGCCTTAACCGGAGTTGAAGAGGCCGCGAAGGAATCTAAGTCCGAAAATGACGGGGCATTTGCATACGCGTTCTCGGTTTTGTTGCTTGATCAGATTTTGACGGAGAAGGAGTTTGACGAAAAGGATTATTTATCGGTTGCGGGGCAGATGCGCCAAGCATTTGCCGGGGTTAAGGCGACGGATTTGCAGAAGCAAGAATTTTATGAGTGGTCAGTTTATTCGGCGATGTCGGTGATTGCTATGGGATCTGCGCTTGAAGGAGAAGAGGGGGCGGCAAAATTAAAAACTTTGGCGGAAGCCAATTTGGCGTTTTTGACGGGGGCGAAGATCGGACAGCTCAGTTTTGTAGATGGGCATTTGTTGATCAAGG
Source organism: Fimbriimonadaceae bacterium (assembly GCA_046154445.1). Taxonomy (GTDB): domain Bacteria; phylum Armatimonadota; class Fimbriimonadia; order Fimbriimonadales; family Fimbriimonadaceae; genus UphvI-Ar2. The sequence continues at coordinate 9,389 of JBJXDW010000002.1, forward strand.
GCGTGGGAGGCGAAGTTGTCGAGAAGCCGGTTGAGTCGAGTGGAGGTCTAGCAGCTGGGTTTAGCTATTCATTGCCAGAGGGTTGGACTGAGGCGGACGGATGGATTCAGCGTGTGGATCCATATTTTGAGACCAACCGGATCGGAGCTCACATTCGGATGCTTCCGGCTGTTAAGGCGTCTGGTGATCTCGGAGCGACAATCCGGCAACTCTGGACAACCTATTTGCCGGCTGAACTTCAAGGTAAGTCATCGGGCATGGTGTTTCGGCGGTATTTAGGGGATGGATTGCCAGCATTTTTCATATTTGGTCAGGGACAAGTTAAGGGTGAGCAAGCGGATTCTCTTTATTCGCTTTACCTTGTGGATTGCGGGACATATTGGCAACCGTTTGTATTGGCTCAAACCTGGAAGGATCCTACAGTTGAATTTCCGGTGGGTACTGAGTATTCTGCGCCCCTTTCCTATGGAAAATCTGCTGATATCGCGGAGGTCTTTTTTCGCGGGATAAGGTGCCCGAGCAGTAAGGGTCGCGCGCTTGTTGACAAGTCTGCGGTTGTTGGCGATTATTCTTTTGGATCAGGGAGTAGCTTGCAATGGGAAAACATTTATACGGGGGCGAGCGCTATGACTTTTGTGAGTTATGGTGGGACGCTCAACTTTGCGTCAAACGGGACGTTTACTTATACTTATTCGAGTGCGAGCGGGATTGCGGGGGCAGCAAATTTCCGCGGTGCGAAAGGCAGTGGCAGTTGGAAAATCGAGGGTGATATTTTGACGTGCCAATGGAAGACTTATGATCAAGGAGATGGTTATCGTCCGAAAGATTATGTTTATCGGGTGGCGGGGGTGATTTCGTACACTGACGGTTCGAAGGTGCTGGTTTTGAAGCAGAACTTAGAGTTGCCGATCAATGCGGTGACGGTTCGGGATTCTTCGGACTACTACACGACAAAGAAAAAATGAGCAGTTACAAATTCGACTGATTGCAGTTCACCAATTTGGGATTCGTTTGATTTCCTGTTGTTCTGTTTATTCTAGGATGATCTTTCGGTTGGGGATTTGGGTTGGGCAGGTGGAATAAGAGGATTTTAGGAATTGGGCGGATGATTTGGCGGCTTCTTGGGTGGCGGCGTGGATTCGAAAGATGGGTTGGTTTGAAACGATTTGGTCGCCGATTTGGAGGAGGGTTTCGATACCGACGGTGTGGTCGATGGGGTCGCCTTTGGCCTTGCGTCCACCGCCTAGCTCGACGACTTGGAGGCCAATTGTTTCGGCGTTGATCGATTCGATCCAGCCGGGTTCGCCTTCGTGGATGACTTCGAGTTGGATGGGAGCAACTTGCCAATCTTCGGAATCAAATATATCGGTTGATCCGTGTTGGGCGATGATCCATTGGTGCATTTTTTGGAGGGCGGCTCCAGATTCGATTGCTAAAGAGGGATCGGCGTCAATTCCGGCGGTTTGGAGAGTGACTTGGGCTAAGTGGATGCAGAGATCGCGGAATCGACCAGTTTCTTCGCCTTTGAGAATACGGATGGCTTCTTTTATTTCGAGGGCGTTGCCGGCAGTTCTACCCAGGGGTTGATCCATGTCGGTGACGACAGTTTTGATTTTGAGGCCAGCGGCGGTGCCGACTTTTTCTAGGGCTTGGGCGAGTCGGTGGGCTTCGGTGGGGGTTTCCATGAATGCGCCAGATCCACATTTGACATCGAGGGTGACGACTTCGGCTCCGCCGGCGATTTTTTTGCTGAGGATGCTGCTGACGATGAGGGGGAGGCAGGGGACGGTGGCAGTGACATCGCGGAGGGCGTAGAGAGATTTGTCGGCGGGGGCTAGGCTGGGGGTTTGTCCGGTGAGGGCGATGCCGATTTTTTTGGCTTGGGCCTTCATTTGATCGGGGGTGAGGTCAGTTTTGAAGCCGGGGATTGAGGCGAGTTTGTCGATGGTGCCACCGGTTTTTCCGAGTCCGGGGCCGGACATTTTGACGACGGTGAGGCCGCAAGCGGCGAGGATGGGGAGGAGGACGATCGTTGTTTTGTCGCCAACGCCGCCGGTGCTGTGTTTATCGACCCAGGGGTGGGGGAGTCCTGTGAGGTCGACTCGCTCACCTGATTCGGCCATTGCTTGAGTGAGGTCGGCGGTTTCTTGGTCGGTAAGGCCGTTGAGGTAGACCGCCATGAGCCAGGCGGCAAGTTGGTAGTCGGGGATGGTGGATTGGGCGGCTCCGATGGCGATGAATTGGAGTTCTTCGAAAGTGTGGGTTTCTTGGTCGCGTTTTTTGGTGATGAGGTTGAGGATGTTCATGAGGAGGAGTTATATGTCGAGAGCGGCGGGAATCACAAGCAAAATAGTTACGAGCTTTTTGTCTTGATCGACCTCATAGTAAATGTTCATTGAGTCTACTGAAAATCTTCGCAAAGACCGTCCGGTGTAAGCTCGCCCATCAACAATGGGAAAACGTTCCGGAAACTCATTTAAGGTTCGAATAGTAGTCATTATGTGAGATTGCCACCGGAGTGCATTTTCTGGATTTCCTCTCCTGACAATGTATGAGATTTGCTGAGTTATGGCAGATTGTGCCTCAGCTGTAATTCTAATCTTGAATGCCAAGGATTTCGTTAACCTCACTTTCTAATTGTTCTAACGTTACAAACCTGCCTTCCGTCATATCTTTATCTGCTCTAGCCAAAGCTTGATCGAACGAGTAATTCCGCAAAATTTCTTGTGTCTGCTCGTATGCTCTGGCGTCTTGTATAACAACCTCGGCTTCACCATTGACGGTAATGGCAATTGGATTTTTGGTTTCAGTTACTTGATGGATTAACTGTTTTGCGTTGCGAGTGAAGGTTGAAACGCTGTGAATATCGGATGGGCGGATCATGTTATAAAATGACGAATTATATGTGTTATTTGTTACATTATTTGATGTTGTATGGAGGAGTGAGGATGCCTTTTTCGGTGACGATAGCATTGATTAGCTCGCCAGGAGTGACATCGAAGGCGGGGTTATAGACCGGGCAATCATCTGGGGCGATTTGGATTCCGTCGGCGTGAGTGAGTTCTGTTGCGTCGCGTTCTTCGATGGGGATGTGGTCGCCGTTGGGGAGGGTTGGGTCGAGAGTTGAGCTAGGGGCGGCGATAACGAAGGGGATTTTGTGGTGGTGGGCGAGGACAGCGAGCATGTAGGTGCCGATTTTGTTGGCGGTGTCGCCGTTGGCGGTGATTCGGTCGGCTCCGGCGGCGACGAAGTCAATTTTTCCGGCTCGCATGAGAGATGCGGCGGCGCTATCAGCGATGCTTTGGAAGGGGATTTGGTCGTGGAGGAGTTCGTAAGCGGTGAGTCGGAGTCCCTGTTGGCGAGGGCGGGTTTCACAGGAGTAAACGTGTTTGACTTTGCCTTGTTGGTGAGCGGTGCGGATGATTCCGAGTGCGGTTCCGTGGCCGGCGGTGGCGAGTGAGCCAGTGTTGCAGATCGTGAGAATGGTGGCGTTTTGGGGGACAAGGGTGGCACCATGTTCACCGATTTGTATGTTCATGGCGAGGTCTTCGGCTTCGATTTTTTGGGCTTCTGCGAGGACGTTTTCGGGGGATTTATCTGCGAGGGCGTTGAGTCGGTCGAGGGCCCAGAAGAGGTTGACGGCGGTGGGTCGGGAAGCGGCGAGGGTTTTGTGGGCTTCGGCCCAATCGGCATTGTTTGCGGCTGCGAGGGCCATTCCGTAGGCGGCGGCGACTCCGATGGCGGGGGCTCCGCGGACGGTCATGTTTTGGATGGATTCTGCGACTTCGTTGTGATTGGTGTGGGCAATCCAGGCGGTTTGGGTGGGGAGGATGCGCTGGTCGAGGAGGTGGAGGGTGTTGTTTTCGAAGCGGATGCAGCGGAGAGGGGTGGGCATGGAATTCATTCAAAGATTACCTAGCAAGCGGATGATCATTTGCCCCTCCTCGAAGGAGAATGCGGAACGAAGCCATACTTTGATTATGCGGATATTGATTTTTGAGGACAATTTGATTTGGAGTGAGCGGCTGCGGAAGTCGGTTACGGGTCTGGGGCATGAGGCGGTGGTTGTCTCTAGGCTCAAGGCGGAATTACCGGATTGCGATGTTGCGATTTTAAACTTGGGGAGTGAGACGCTTTGGAGTACGGAGTTGGTGGCGGGTTTAAAGGCGAAAAACGTGCATTTGATTGGCCACGCGGGGCACAAGGAAAAGCAGAAACTTGAGGCGGGACGGGAGGAGGGAGTTGATCAAGTTGTGAGCAATAGCACGCTGACATTTAAGTTGGATGAAGTTTTGGCGAGGGTTCTGGCTTAGTAAAATTGCTAGTGTTTTGATGGAAGTTGGAACAATAGTTTGTGGGATACGTTCAAAAGTAGAGTGACCGTTTTGGGGTCACATTTGGAGCAATACATTTGCTTTTTCGTTGGCCGAGCCATTGCCCATGGCTCGGTTTTTTCGTTGGCAAGACTGATTTTAAGTAGAATTGGAGTTATGGATAAGGTTGTCGGATCGGCAAAAGAAGCACTTGAAGGGTTGTTGTTTGATGGGATGACGATTATGAGTGGGGGGTTTGGGCTTTGTGGGATTGCGGAGCATTTGATTTTGGCGTTGCGGGATAGTGGGGTGAAGGATATTACGGTGATTAGTAATAACTGTGGGGTTGATGATTTTGGGATGGGATTGCTTTTGGCGACTAAGCAGATCAAGAAGATGGTGAGCAGTTATGTTGGTGAAAATGCGGAGTTTGAACGTCAGTTTTTGAGTGATGAACTTGAATTGGAATTTAATCCGCAGGGGACTCTAGCGGAGCGGATTCGAGCAGGTGGAGCGGGGATTCCGGCGTTTTTTGTGAAGACGGGATATGGGACATTGATTGCTGAAGGGAAGGAGACTCGGGAGTTTGATGGGGAGAAGTACGTGATGGAGACCGCATTGAAGGCAGATTTGAGTGTTGTGAAGGCTTGGCGTGCCGATCGATGGGGGAATTTGCAGTATCGGAAGACGGCTCGGAATTTTAATCCGATGATGGCGACAGCTGGGAAGGTTTGTGTAGCTGAGGTTGAGGAGTTGGTTGAGGTAGGTGAGCTTGATGCTGACCAAATCCACACACCGGGGATATTTGTAGATCGGCTTTTGGTGGGGACGACATATGAGAAGCGTATTGAGCGGTTGACGACAACGCCACGATAACGGTATTTCTAGGGCTTAGGGTGTGATTCTTGCGGTTATAGTTTCAGTTTCTGAATGAATCAACTTTTTCGGTACTTTTTTGTCAAGTTGGAGTAGAGATTTGAGGTTTGGTTTACCGATGAACTTACTGGGATAGAACGTTTTTGGGCATGAATTGCTTGAGGATTCCCAGGACTGAGGATATGTGGTTCAAGAACTTAAAAGTTGGCAAGAAGTTGGCGGTCGCCTTTGGTGCGATTGTTGTGATGATTTCGATTTTGGCGGGGATGACCGTGACAGGCAACGGTCGGGCATCGCAACAAGTTGAACGTCTTTATCAAGATGGTGTTCTTGGTACGGGGAACATAACGAACTTATACGCAAATGCTGCAGAAGATCGAGGTTTGTTGCTTGAGATGTTATCTCAGCTGGAGCATTCGGGCAAAGTTCCGGATAGTTTGAATACTCGAATGGACGCGCTTGATGTTCAGCGGGATGAGATTTGGAAGGCGTATAATGCAACGGTCGTTGATCCCGTCGATAAAGCAAATTGGGCAGAACTCAATACAATTTTTGATGAATACAAAGGTGCCTCGGAAGAAATTGAAGCTTTAATGAAAGAAGGCAATTATAAGGCTGGGGTTGTGATTGCCAATGGAAAATTGGCTTCTGTATTTAATGAAAAATTAACTCCAAAGTTCAATGAAATGGTGAAATGGAACATTGACACCGGATCGAAATACCACTCCGACACAATGGGCTTTCTTGGTCAATCAAAGTTGATCACGATCGCGACAACGGTAGTTTGTTTATTGACGGCGTTGTTTTTCGGGTTCTTGGTGACCAAAGTGATTGTTCGACCACTCGTTGAATTGAAGAAGCAATTGACTTCACTTGGCGAGAATTGCATTGCTGGTCTTGCAACGAGCGTTGAGGGCCTTAAAAATGGCGATTTGTGTGGGGAAGTCATTCCGGTTACAAGTCCACTGCAATACGCTGGGAAGGATGAGATTGGAGAGATTTGTAACGCTTTTGATGTTGTGTTGATACGAACTCAGGAAACTGTCAAAAGTTACAACATTTGTTTGAGTGATTTGCGCCAGGTCATGTCTGAGATTGACGACCAAGCAACAGGCGTTGCGGCTTCGAGCCAGCAGCTTGCGGCTTCCTCGGCTTCGACAGCTCAGCTTGCTAACCAAACAGGCGTGACGATGAGCGAAGTTGGTCATGCTGTAAGCGAAACCAGTTCGACGAGTGAGCAAATTGCTCAAGGTGCTCAACAGCTTGCTAGCGAAGCTCAGGAAGCGGCGAATGCGGTCGAAGCACTGACTCAGGCAATTGACGGCGTGACGGCGGCAACAAAGGAGCAAGGTTCGATTACTAAGCAGGCTTCAGAGATTGCGGCTCAAGGTGGTGAAGCGGTTAATCGAACGATTCAAAGCATGACGGAGATTGAGGGCAAGGTTGCAGCTTGTGCTGGTGTTATCCAAGACTTGGGTGAAAAACAGGCTCAGATCGGCAACATTGTCCAGACAATTGACGATATTGCAGCTCAAACAAACTTGCTTGCCTTGAACGCAGCGATTGAAGCGGCGCGAGCTGGTGAGCATGGTAAGGGCTTTGCGGTTGTTGCTGAAGAAGTTCGAAAATTGGCTGAGAGATGTGGAAATGCAACGCAAGAGATTAGTGAACTGATTGGTTCAGTAAGTGCGGGCGTTAATCAATCGATTACGGCTATGGAAGAGAGTATGTCGAAAGTCCAAGAAGGTACGGCGTTCTCTGGAGAAGCTCGGTCGGCATTGGAAGGCATCATCGGGTCGGTCGCTCAAGTTCAAGAATCGGCGACGGCAAATGCGAAGCTTGTTCAATCGATGACGAAGAATGCCGAAGTTGTTCAGAACACGGTTGCTCAAGTTGCTTCGATTAGCCAAGAAACGGCGGCCGGGGCTGAGGAATTGAGTGCTTCGAGCGAAGAAATGACGGCGAGCGTTGAGGAAGTTGATCGCACGGTACGAGAGCAGGTTGAGCTGGTTGGACAGATGAGCGCGATGAGCCAAGAACTGGCGGCGACAGCTGACAACTTGAAGGTCATGATGTCACGATTCCGCTATGACAAGGGTGCTCCGGCGCTGAGAGTTGAAGACAGCGGTCAAAAGGCCGCATAGGTTCCTTTAGTCTGACAAGTAAGAGGCTCTTGCTTAGTGAGTAAGAGCCTCTTTGTTATTTGTGTAGGACGTATTTACCGTTTTCATCGGCGTGCATCAGTGAAGGGCGGCGAGTTTGTTCAAAAAGTAAAAATCCGGGTTGAATTTCTTTCCAGAAGTCGGCAAGTTTTGGAAACTCGGTCGAGTATTTTTTGAGGTTTTGGTTGCTCATACGGTAGGGGTAAATATCCACATTAATTTTGTAAGGAGATTTTCGGGCAACTTCGGCGATGGCGTAGATTTCTTCGATTGCGCTGTTCCCCATGGCGAGGCATCCGATGCTTACATTTGAGCCGTGAATGAAGATATCGGAGCCGGGCTTTTTGGGATCAGATCTTTTGAGGTCGCTGGCGTTGGGGTAGTTGATGCCTAAGCTGAGATGAAAGCGGCTTTTGGGGTTGAATCGATCGACGACATAATAGCCTTCGGGGACTTGGCCGTCATATTCTTTTCGTTTTGGGCCGAGTCGACCGGATGTTCGGAGGACGGGATAGGTGTGGTAATGAGTGTATTTTTGGTTTGGTTTTTCTTGGATCCAGAGTTCGAGTTCTTTTTCGGTTTTGAAGGCGCGGATGTAGAGGGCGTTGATCTTTTTTGGATAGGGTTTGTTGGATTTTGCTCCAAGTTGATTGGGAGTAGCGGTGGGTTTTTGCTTACAAGAATCCGAATTGCATGCGGTTTGAGTGATTAAGAGGATTGGGAGACAAAGCCATACTCGCATACAGGATGAGTGTACGCCAAGTGTGGTCGGAGTAGAATGTTTTGATGGCATTAACGCGCGACGAGATGGCGATGAGGGCGGCTCAGGAGTTGCAGGATGGGTTTTATGTGAATTTGGGGATTGGTATTCCGACGTTGGTGGCCAACTATATTCCTTCGGGCGTTGAAGTGGTTTTGCAAAGTGAGAATGGGATGTTGGGGATGGGGCCGTTTCCTTTTGAGGGTGAGGCTGATCCGGACTTGATTAATGCGGGGAAACAGACGATTACGGAAATTCCAGGGACGGCTTATTTTTCAAGTGCGGATAGTTTTGCAATGATTCGCGGTGGGCATATTGATCTTTCGATTTTGGGGGCAATGGAGGTGAGCGAGGAGGGGGATTTGGCGAACTGGATGATTCCGGGCAAGATGGTGAAGGGGATGGGCGGGGCAATGGACTTGGTTGCGGGGGTTAAGAAGGTGGTTGTGGTGATGGAGCATTGCAACAAACACGGAGATACAAAGATTTTGCGCGAGTGCACGTTGCCTTTGACGGGGAAGGCTTGTGTGAACATGGTGATAACGGACCTGTGTGTTTTTGAGGTTGGGGATGATGGTTTGGTTTTGACTGAGTTGGCTCCGGGGGTAAGTGAGCAGGAGATCCATGAGAAGACTCAGGCTCGGTTTAGTGTGGGTGCGGGGCTACGTGAGATGGTTTTGGGGTGATTGGAATTCCCAGCTTTAACTAGCCGGAGCACTCTTTAACTTTGGTTATAAGTTGATTGGACTTGAGGCTGTTGCAGATGAGATCCCTGCCTTCGCAGGGATGAGTGATGACAGCACAGGCGGCTCGAAAGGAACGACATTGCTAGGGATTGGTAGACTGAGGATATTGTGAAAGAACGGATGCGTGCGAACGTGCTTAAGATGACGCCTTATACGCCGGGGAAGCCGATTGATGAGGTGAAGCGGGAGTTGGGATTGACGCGCGTTGTGAAATTGGCGAGTAATGAGAATCCCTTAGGACCAGGGGCAAAGGCTTTGGCGGCGGTGCAGGAAGCGGCTCTTTCGATGCATTTGTATCCGGATGCAAGCGGTTATGAATTGCGGCAGGCGATTGCGGGGACATTTGGACTTTCGGATTCGATGGTGATGCTTGGCAATGGGAGCGATGAGCTGATTCATTTGTTGGGGTTGGTGTTTTTGGTTGAAGGTGATAATGTTGTGATTGGGGCACCGAGTTTTGTTCGTTATGATGCGGCGGCGGACTTGAGTGATGTTGAGTTGCGACGGGTTCCGCTTGATTCAAGTTGGAAGCACGATTTGGGGTCGATGGCGGCGGCTTGCGATGCCCGGACGAAGCTTGTTTTTGTCGCAAATCCGCATAATCCGACGGGGACGGTTTTAACTCATTCGGAGGTCATGGCATTTTTGGATGCTTTGCCGAGCGGATGCGTCGCGGTTTTGGATGAAGCTTATTTTGAGTATTCAGCGGACGTTGAGGATCGGTTGGACGCGGTTTCGCTTTTGAAAGCGGGGCGAAATGTTGTGGTTTTGCGTACGTTTAGTAAGGCGTATGGTTTGGCGGGGATTCGGGTTGGGTTTGGTTTGGCTCCGGCGGAGATTGTGGATGCGGTGAATCGGGCGCGGGAGCCTTTCAATGTGAATTCGCTGGCGCAGGCGGCGGCGATTGCGGCTCTGGATGATGCTGACCATTTGGTGGAAAGCGTTCGGGTAAACTTGGATGGGTTGCAGCGTGTCGAAGCGGCGATGCGGGAGTGGGGTTTTGAGACGGTGCCGAGCCGGGCGAATTTTATCTGCGTGAATGTGCGGCGGGATGGGAACGAGGTTTTTCAGGGGTTATTGCGGGAGGGAGTGATTGTTCGGAGCGGGGTTCCTTTGGGGATGCCGGAGTATATTCGAGTGAGTATCGGGACAGAAGCGGAGATGGGTGAATTTTTATCGGCGTTTGAGCGGGTGGTTATTGGGGTGGGGGTTTAATAGCGATTATGGCAGTGCTTTGGGAATCGACGGATCAGTTTGGGAACATGTTTATTGGCGTGAGCTCGGCAGGGTCGGTTGATGAGTTGTCGGTGGACTTGCGGAGTTTGGTTGAGGAGTTGAGTCAGAAGGGGAATGAAGGGAAGGTGACGGTGGACTTTGATTTTGGGGAGATCAATGGCCCTGATCCGGAGGCGGTGAGTCACGTTTTGCAGTGTGCTTGGCTTGGCGAGTGCGATGGTGATGCGGTTTTTGGTGAGATTGAGCGGGTTTTTGCCGAGCTGGATTGTGGGTTTGAACTTGGCCGGGCGTGAGGCGGGTTGAAGTTATCATGCGAGGAGATCCCGGATCAAGTCCGGGATGACGATCACCCATTTGGATTACGAAACCATTGAAAATTCTTTTTGTTTGTGGGCGGAATTTGCAGCGGAGTCCGACGGCGGCGCGGATTTTTGCAAGTGAGCCGGGGATGTCGGTTCGGAGTGGGGGGACGGCGAAATCGAGCGCGCGGCGCGTGAGCGCGGACGATTTGCGGTGGGCGGATTTAGTTTTGGTGATGGAGGAGCGGTATTCGGAGCGGCTTTGGGAATTGTTTCCGGAGGCGATGGAGGGGGTTGTGGTTCGGAGTTTGGAGATTCCGGATGACTACAAGTATATGGATCCGGAGTTGGTGGAGGAGATTCGGTTTGGGGTTGCGGGGGTTTTGCGGGAGATGGGTTTGGGTTAGGATCGGTGGCTTACCTTCAATCCCCGTCGTGGGCAGAGCCCCGATCTTGATCGGGGCGAGGGCGAGGCAGTGGGCGCGACGGGGATTTGAAATTATGCTAAGAAGAAGCTATTTTGAGGTGAAGGTAGCTATACTTGCGGGATGTTGGCGAGTTTTGCGTTAGGGTTTGCGTGGGCGACAGGTTTGGGAAATGTTCCGAAAGTTGATAATGCGCGACTAAGAGCTTTTGGCCCCTATGCGAGTGGGGTGTCGACACCGGAATCGATCCTTGGCTACGAATTGGGATCACGGCATACAGTTTATATGGATCAGGAACGGGTGGTTCAGTCGTTGATTGCAGGAACAGATCGAGCGAAATATTTGAGTTACGGAAAGAGTACGGAAGGCCGACCGCTACGTGTCGTCGCGATCAGTACGCCGGAGAATATTGCAAGGCTAGACGAGATTCAGGCGAACATGGCGAAGATTGCAGGTTCGAAGCCTGGCGACACATTGCGCGGGCTTGAGGATACGCCGACAATTGTTTGGATCAATGAATGCATTCACGGAGACGAGACGGCAAGTTTTGAAAGCGGCATGGTATTAATTTACAATTTGATCGCAAGTCAAGATGCCAAGGTTTTGGAAGCACTTAAACACACGGTTGTGATGGTGAACCCCAGCTACAACCCAGATGGACATGAGCGCTATGTTGTGGCTTATAACTCACTTCCCAATGGAAACGGAAAAGAAGGGACATTTGATCGAGGAGTCCCTTATCCTTTTATGGGGCGAGCAAACCATTACCGATTTGATATGAATCGAGATCGTATTGCGATGAGCCAGGCGGAGACCCGGCAGGAAGTGAAGTTTATGCAGAGTTGGAATCCGCAGGTTTATGTGGATCAGCACGGGCAAGTCGAGAACTATTTTATGCCGCCGGTTCAACAAAGCGTCAATGTCAATGTAAATCGCGAGCGATATAATTTTTGGACGGACGTTTTTGGTCGGGCGACAGCGACAGCTTTTGATAAAGAAGGCTGGAGTTACTATATCAAGGACGGTTATGACTTTTATGCGCCCTGTTATCTCGATAGTTTTTCAGCATTAACAGGGGCGATAGGTATGACCCAAGAGACAAACGGTGGTCGGTTGCTCAACATTGAAGAGCGCGATGGTTTTGTTGTCACGATGCGCGAGGGAATGGAGAAGCACTTCACTAGTGCAATGGCTGTGATTATGAGTGCAGCTGCGAATCGCGAGAAGTTGATGGAGAGTTTTGTCGATTTTAAAATCAGCGCAAATAGCGGGAAATTTGCGGGATCTTTCCAGCGTGTTGTTTTGCAGGGAGACCGGCGAGCCTTGCAACGTTTCGCGGCTCAGCTTGAGCGGATGGGAGTGAAAAGTGGATTCACGGAATCGAATCTAACGCAGGAGAAAGCGCATGATTACTGGTCGGAAGAGTCCGGCAAGCGAACTTTCACGGGACTGTCTTTGGTTGTTGATATGGCTCAGAGTATGGGGCCGATTGCAAAAGCAATGTTGGAACCGACGAGCGAATTTGAACCTGAATTTATTGAGCGGCAGAAGAAACTTGCGGCAGCAAGGAATGGCGAAACTGATTTTGACGAGATTGATAGTTATGAGTTTTATGATTTGACTGGGTGGGCGATGCCTTATGCTTACGGGCTAAACGCCTGGTGGTGCGAAGATACTCCTGCGCTCGGTATGACCATGCTTGGCGAGCCAGCTTTTGCGACGGATGGTTCTGAAGTTGGATATGCGTTGCCATATCGTGATCGAGATGATATTAAGTTGGTCTTCGATACTTTGCGAGCGGGCTATCGGGTTTCGATGGTGACCAAGAAAAACTTGATTCAAGGTCAAGGGCTGTTGCCGGGCACGTTTTTGGTGATGAAAGCTCGGAATCCTGGGGCGGATTTTGAGCGGTTTATGAGTGGTCGGGATGGATGGTTGCCCTTACCGACTTCGTATCCCGATGAGGGTCGACAGGGGCCGGGGAGCGAGAGCATTGTTCATTTGCGGCGACCGGAGATTGGCTTGGTTTTTGGCGATGCCGGTGAGCTGAGTGGCGGTTCGGTGTGGTTTTTGATGGAAAAGGAATTCATGATGCCGTTCCGTTCGTTGACGACGCGAGGTGCGACGGAGGCCCTGAAGGACTTGACCTGTTTAATGGTTCCGGCAGGGGTTGATTTGCCGATGACCGATGCCTTGAAGGCATGGGTGCGAGATGGCGGGTCGTTGGTTTTGCTCGGGGGTGGTGACTGGGCAATGGGGGAAAAGGGATTCTTTGATCTTGAGACATTGACGAGTGATCCTGAGATTCCGGGTTCGCTTTATCGGGCGGAGTTTGATCCGAAGAGCTTTTTGAGTTATGGCTACGAGCGTGATGCCGACGGTGCGATTAAGATGGCAGTGCCGATTTCGGGGACGCGATTTAAGAAAGCGGATGATGATACGGCTTTGAAACTCTCTGCGGATAAGGATGTGAAAAAGCTGCTGACGGGTTGGGCATGGGATGATTCGGATGAGCAGTTGGCGGGTTTGGCATGGGCGAAAAATGTTGAGGTTGGTCGGGGATCGGTAACTTGGTTTGCGGATGATCCGACGGAGCGGGCGCAGTGGCCGGGCTTGTGGAAGATGTTGCTCAATGCGATGATCTTGGGCGCGGGATAGATACAGCGCTTGAAAAAAATCCCTGGCTTTGGAGAGCGAACCGGTTGATCCGAGGCTTTGATTGGAACATTCTAGGTTTGGGCCGGGTTAATATGAGATATGGAGTCGTCAGCCGGAGCCAAATGGGATTGGTGGCGCATTGCCCGGTATTTTTTGATTTTGGTTGGAGTTCCGGCTGTTGGTTATTTTGGACTCTGTATTGCGCCTTCTATCCCGGGTTGGTTTAAGTTAGGAGACTATAAGCGAGCTTACCGTGCAATTAAACATCCAACAGATTCCAGACCGGTTAAGCAATTTGCTACATATGGAATTTTGAATGGTAGTAGCAATCATTGCGATTATTTTGCAGGTGAATTACGTGCGTCTCGCTTGCCCACAAAAGAAATAGTGTCCTTTTATGCGGGGCAGACTGTGAGTGTAAGTAGCGTATTTGAGGTTTGGCGAAGCCAGGTGCCGGAAGTGAACTTTGATAGTGGACATGATCCCTTATTTGAAGATTTTGGGGGGATGTATAAGGCCACGTGGAATTGGATGCGGTCTGATGAAATTGGAAGCGCGGGCAATGATCTCGCAATGTTCCGAAGTCAACTGAAGCCTGGTGAACGGCTTTACTGGATTTCTTTGGGTCATGCGGGTGATGATCCGGGATTGGATTGGAATTGCAATTAGCGTGCGAACAGCATGTGAACGGGTTTTGAGACTGTGATTTTGTGAGTTGTGGGGGTGGGGATTCCGGTTTCTGGGTTGATTTTGAGGCTGATGATGAGATTGTTTTGTTGTCCGGCGGCGAGGAGGTATGTGCCGGTGGGGTCGATGGCGAGGCCGCGGATAGTATCGGCTTCGGTGGGGGTGAGGGTTGGGCCTTCGAGTGATTCGTCGAGCTTGATTTTGTAGGTGGCAATGGAGTTTTGGCCACGATTGCTGACGTAGAGGAAGTTTCCGGTTGGGTGGAGTAGGATTTCGGCGGTGGTGTTTTTGGTTGAGTTTTTGGGGTCGATGGCGGTGAGGGTTTGGAGTTCGGTGAGTTCGCCAGTTGACGAGTTGATTTTGAGGGCGGTGACGGTGGAACTGTGTTCGGAGTTGACGTAGAGGGTTTGGCCGGATTTACTGAATACGAAGTGTCGGGGTGAGCCTGATTTGAGAATGTGAGTTTGTAAGGCTTGGGGGATACCATCGCGGATGATCCAGGTGAGGATCTGGTTGCGGCCGAGGTCGGTTGCGTAGGCGAAGGGAAGAGTTGGGTGGAGTTTTATGCAGTGAGCGCGGGAGGCGGGCTGTTCAGCTGAGTTGTTGTTATGGTGCCAGAGCGCGGGCCCGGAGGTGTTGAAAGAATTGAAGTCGCCGGTGCCGTAGCTGGCGGTGAAGATTTGGCTGCCGTAGGGGTTGAGGCTGAGGAAACAGGGGCCGCCGCCGGTGATTTTGAATTCCGTGGGGTTGGTGAGTTGGTTTTCTGGGCCGATTGAGAAGGATGTGACGCCGCCGCTCGCGGTTTCGTTGGCGCAGTAGAGGATCGGTTGGGTGGGGCTGATGGCGAGGTAGCTGGGGTTGGGGGTTTTTGCAGCGAGGATAGGGGTGGTGAGTTCGCCGGTTTTCAGATTGAGAGTGGACTGGTAGATTCCTTGGGAGCCTGTGGGGGAGGTGTAGGTTCCGATGAAGAATGGGAGGATCATTGGGTTGAGTTTATCCTCCATTGAAGTAAATTATTATTGTGGAAGAGTTTAAGCCGGGATGGGAGAATAAGCGGATTGCTTTTGGTCTGGGTGGACTTATGTTGTTGATCTTTCTGGTTAATGTTTTCGTTCCATTTGGTCCGGGAGATGGGCCGCGACTTGTGAAGTTAATTTGTGTTTTGTTTTGGACTCCGCTGTTTTTGATTTCTATGCCTATGTACTTGGGGATGGTTGCGACAATTCGAATTCGTCCAGATCGAATTGAGCGAATAACTTGCTTTGGCACTCGGGTGATCAGGTGGGATCGGCTTGAGTTGTTACGTCGGATGGACAAAGGAGATTCACGGTTTGAACTTCGTGGTGATGGGACACGATTTGACATCAATTGGACGGGTTATGCGAAAAGAAAGCAATTGCAGTTGTTACTCCTTGAAAAACTCAAAGAGCCAGCGCTTGGTAATAGTTTCAAGTGGAGAGTGTTGTTCCAGCCAGTGTCGCCATTTGTCCTGATGTTTTTCGTTATTCTTTGCTTAGGCGCGGGTGGCGGGTTCTTATATGGCTACTTCACTGCGCAGCGCGATGGATTTTTATTTGGAATAGGAATATTTCTCATTGTTGGAGCGATTATGCTAGTGCTATGTGCAACGGGTTTGAATATGGTGAGCGATCGAGTTGTCCGCTCAGACCCATTTTTGGGATGGCGTCGGGAGTTGCGATATGAGCAGATCGGATTGATTGAGTTTGGAGTTATTGGCGAGTATGGGGAAGCAGAGGCAATGTTCATCTATGGGCCGGGCAAGAAATTGACGCTGAGTTCGGTCGCCACGCCAGACTATGCGCAGGTCAGAGATCTGATTTTGAGTCGGGTGAAGTGCCCGGTTAAGGGAAAATCTCTCCAGTAGGGTTGGTCTGTCCGGGGCAGAGCCCCGATTCCTGCATAGGAATCGGGGTGAGGGCTTGGCCTTGGGCCGGACAGACCTGAGGATTTTTGCATAGCTCCAAGTCGGAGGGCAGATGAATCAGTTTCTTATGAGACAAATTCGACTTTTTGCTGGCTAAGCAAATCGAGGGTGTTGAGGAATTCAGTCGGAGATGTGATTTTTTTGAGCTCAGCAAAGTGGGGGAAATCGCCGAATCGTGAGGCAATGGCGAGCCATTGCTTGAGTCGATTGAGTGATTTTGGGTTCGTTGGACTTTCGAAGACTTCGGAATAGTGAAGAAGTTCGCGGAGGAGGGCGGGCCAGTCCGTTTCGGGGAGACGCCCGGCGGGCCTGAGGCCAAGGGTCTGCGCGATTTGGTGAGGGAGTTGGGGATTGGCGAGGGCGGATCGGCCGATCATGAAATGGGTGCAGTTGGTTTGTTCTTGGCAGAGAAGAAAGTCTTGGATTGTCCAGATGTCGCCGTTCGCGATAACGGGAATAGATGCGTTTTGGTTGACTTTGCCGATAGGGTGCCAGTAGACGGGGGGTTGATAGCCTTGGGCTTTTGTTCGAGCGTGGATAGTGAGCCAGGATGCTCCGGCTTTTTGAACCATTTCGGCGTTTTCGTAGATTGGTTCGATGCTGTCCCATCCGAGTCGAACCTTGACACTGACGGGGAGTTGAGGTGGGACCGCTTCGCGTACAGCTTTTGTGATGTCGTAGACCCTTTGGGGGCAGCGCAGGATTGTTGCCCCGCCGTCGTTCCGGTTGACGGTGGGGGCAGGGCAACCGAAATTGATGTCGATGGCGGTCGCTCCGGCGAGGACGGCGTTGAGTGCGGAGGTGGCCATGAGGTCGGGATCGCCGCCGAGGATTTGGACTTGGACGGGGAGTCCGGTGATGGTTTTGGCTTGGGTGGACAGTTCGGGGACGTCGCGGGTGAAGACTTTTGTGGGGAGGGGGTGGTTTCCGACGCGGATGAATTCGGTGACTGCGTGGGTGAACGTGTTTTGGGCGCCTTGGAATGCGCGCATGGTGGCATCGGTGATGCCATCCATGGGAGCGAGGATGAGTGCGGGGCGGGTGAAAGTGAGCAGAAGTTTCTCTATTTTGAATGAAAATGGGAATTTGCTAAAGGATATAGAAATAATCGGGATTTGAAACGAGTGACGGGGATAATGGGTTTAGCAAATAAATGGCACGATTGGAACCGCGTCCTTATACGATTGAAGAATATACAAAGACGGTTTGCCCGGATTGTATTGAACGTGGGGTGCGGGCGGATGACCCGAAGGCGTTTGTTGATGGAATGCTCGTTGCGCATGACGGCAAGATTTGGATGCATCGCTTCTGCGGTGAACATGGTGAGAGCGAAAGTTTGTATGAAGAGGATGCGGCTCTTTGGCGTGCTCGGGCGGGGTGGCAGACTCCGACTTTGGCGGTGACTCCAGATCGGGCGGACAACTTTGCGGGGTTTCCGCTTGGTTACCGGGATGGGTTGCCGGCGGGGCATGGTCAGCACTCTTGTATTCTGCTTTTGAATATTACGGAGAATTGTAATTTTAGTTGTCCGACGTGTTTTGCTTCGGCGCTTGACCCGGGGACGGCGGTCGTTGATAAACCGACATTGAAGGAGCTTTTACATACAGTTGATACGGTGATTGAACGCGAAGGAGGGCGATTGAGTGTGGTGATGTTGAGCGGTGGGGAGCCGACGTTACGGCGAGATTTGGAGACTTTGATTGGGGAATTGGCGAGTCGCCCTATTACGCGAATCATGCTGAACACGAATGGTCGGCGGATTGCAAAAGATGATGGGTTTTTAACGTTTTTGCATGAGAACCGGAAGAAAGTTGAGATTTATTTACAGTTTGATGGGCTGAGGGATTCGACTTATGAGGTTTTGCGGGCTCAGGCGATTGCGGCGGAGAAACGGCAGATTTTGCAGATGTTGAATGACGCGCAGGTTTTTACGACGCTTGTAATGACGGTGAAGGGGGGAGTGAATGACGACGAGGTTAAGGATGTTTTTGATCTCGGGTTGGCGACGCCGTTTTGTTGCGGGATAGCGTTTCAGCCGGTTTTTGGGTCGGGGAGAAATAGTGGAATAGACCCCATCAATCGGGTGACTCCGACTGGGGTGATGAAGCGGTTGGGGCGGGAAATGGATTTTATTCCGTTGCCTTGTTCGCATCGGGATTGCTGCGATATTGCATATTTTTTGCGGAATGGAAAAGGAGAGTGGAATTCGTTGGTTCAACTTGTGGGGCGGGATCGGATGAAGGATTGGATTCATTTGGCGGCGAATACGATTTCGTTTGAAGATGCGCGGGCATCGGTTCAGGCGATGATTAAGGATGGGACGCTCCAACGGATTTTGAGCGAGCAGCAGCAGGTGAGTTCGATTCAGTTGGCAATGGATATGGTGCGGATGTGCGACTGTGTGCCGGGGGTGCGGGAGCTGTTTTCGAGTTGGTGGCCGGGGAAAAAGAATGTTGATTTGGAGAAATTGGCGACGAATACATTCCGGGTGACGGTGAAAATGTTCATGGATTCGCATACTTTTCATGAGGCGCGGATTCGGCAGTGTTGCGTGCACATTGGTACTTATGAGGAAGATCCGCGGCGGTATTCGTTCTGCTGGAAGTGGTTGTTTGAAGATGCGACAGAGTTTCCGGAGCGGGAGTCGACTTTAAGGGTTTTATGAATTCGACGCTTGGCGTGCTATTCAATATGATCGGATTTGGGGTGGGGGCGACGGTTTATGTTTTGGAGGCGCGTCGACGGGGGATGAATATGAGCCGGACGCGGGAGGTGGCTCTGGTTGGGGTGTTGGCGGGGGTATTGATTGCGACTTTGGTGCAGTGGGGATATGCGTATTTTGTGGGTGGGGCGGGGTGGATGGCTAATGGCGGGAAGACGATTTTAGGAGGAGTGATTGGGGGTTGGGGAGCGGTTGAGCTTTGGAAACATAAGATTGGGATCAAGGAATCGACGGGGGTTTTGTGGGCGATGGCTTTGCCGGCGGGGGAGATTTTTGGGCGGATCGGGTGCTGGTTCCATGGGTGTTGCGGGGGTCGGGAGACTATAGTGCCGTGGGCGGTTTTTCGGGATGGCGCGTGGCGGCATCCGACGCAAATCTATCTTTCGGTGGCGGCTTTGGTGACGTTTTTGGTGGTTTGGCGGCTGCGGGATCGGCCGGATGTGTTTTTGATTTCGATATTTATGTGGGCGTTGGGTCGGATGATGATTGAGCCTTGGCGGGAGAGTTCGATAGCGACGCCTTGGATTGTTCCGGCGGTTTGTGCGGGAGTTGCGATTTTTGTGGGGGCGAAGTTGGTGCGATCATGGCGGATGAAGGAAAAGTTGACAGCATAGGTTCGGAGCCGCCACGGCTTTGTTCGAAGTGCCGTAGGGTTTTGGATGAGAGTGGTTGGTGTAAAGGATGTGCGGAGAGCAGGGCTATGGGACTGTCGTTTTTGACAGCTGTCGTTTCGGGCGTATTGGGGATAGGAGCTTGCCTCTATACTTTTGATCCGACAGCGAATCCAGTTTGGGCAAATTTTGGGACGGTGTTGTTTTGGGGGAGTCCGGTGGTTTGGATTGTTATGTATTATTTATTGAAAAGGAGGCCGAACTGACGTTGCCGCCTAAAATTGATGCTGTTTGTCCGACTTGTGGGGGAGCTCTTGATGAGACGGGTTGGTGTTGGAATTGTGCGTTTAGGCGACAGCGGTTTATGGCGATGAATGTCACTTTTTTGGTGATGGGGGCGGGTTTTACAGCTTGCACTTTTCCGACTGGCGCGGGGCCGAATCCAGGTGATTGGATTTATGTTTCATTTGGAATTGGGACGATACTTTTCTGCAGTGGGCCGGTGGTTTGGTATTTGATTTTGAATCGATTTTATAAGGAGCATCCGAAGAAGTAATGAGTTCAGGTAAGCCATTAAATCAGTGCAGCGGGTGCGGATACTATCTTGATGAAAAGGGTCACTGCTCGCGATGTGCTGGGGTGCGGATTTCTATGCTAGGTGTGATGGCGGCGGTGCTCGCCCCTTGTTTGGGCTTTGGAACTTGTGTGATGGGATATGGGACAAACGGACAGGTTAATCCGCCTTACTTTTTGTTGGGGAATACGATCATGTTGGCGGGCCCAGTGATTGGGCTCATTATTTATTTTATTGGCAAGCGGGTGAAGGATCGGGTGGACTGATGGAAGGGAAATGCGTGAAATGTGGTCGGGGATATGAGGATTTGGAATGGTGTTACTTTTGCGCTCAGCGGCGGCAGGCTTGGTTGGGTTTTTGGGTGTTTTTGGTGACACCGGTGTTGGGATTTGGGGTTTGTCTTTTAGGTTACATTCAAAATTTTGCGGTTGAAGGTATTTTTGCGATAGTCGGCTGGGTTTTGTTTCTAGGTGGGCCAGCATTAGGATTAGCACTTTGGATTATTGCGCGGGTGAGGATGCGGCGGTGAATGAAATTGGGGTGTGTAAGCGATGCGGACGGGCGTCGGGTGAGTCGGGTTTATGTTCGGTATGTTTGAAGCGTCGGCAGGTATGGATCGGTGCGATTATTCTTGGGATTTTTCCAGCACTGTTATGTGGCATCGTTTTGCTTGGTGAGCAAGGCTGGGTGATTTTGACACCATTTTTCAATGCGCTTTCTGTCATTCCGATTGGGAGTTTTCTGATATGCTTTTTGGGTGTTCCTTTTGTGGGAGCTTCGATTATTTTTATGGCGTTGACGAGGAAGGAATGAGATGAATTTTGACCATGATCCAGATATGCGGCGGTGCGGGAAGTGCGGGGCACAGATGCGGACTCCTGATTGGTGCGGGAGTTGCGCGAGCAAGCGTCAGTTGTGGCTCGCGTTGCTATTTTTCATTGCGGGTCCAGCGGTCGGGTTTGGAACTTGTGTGCTTGGGATAGGTACTGGCAGTGCGAATAATCAGGCGGGGACGGTGCTGATTTGGCTTGGGTTGATTCTTTTGGTTTTGGGGCCGATGGTTGGATTTGTGATGTTCATTTTGAGCTTAGTTTCGTCCCGAAAATAGGTGAGCGCTATGGAAACTCCCAAGAACCAGTCCGAGACGATTACTGAAATTGAAGGACAAAGGTGTGGGAAGTGTGGGCGGGAAGTGAGCGAGACGGGATGGTGCGCGCAATGTTCGCGGTGGCGGCAGGTTATGTTAGGTTTTTTGGTTGCGATTTTGGGGCCAGTTTTGGCATTTGGTGCATGTGTTACGGTCGGGGAATATTGGATCATAATGGCGTTATTGATTGGGGGGCCAGCAGTTGGGTTTGGGCTGATAGTATGGGGATTGGTGAGGCAAAAGTGAGTTCTGATGAGATAGAAAGGCAGGCAGAAACAAAGAGTGAAAAGTTTGGGCGGTTGGCGTTTGCTTACTGCAAAATTGCGACAGTTTCGTTGCTGCTCGGTCGGTTTGCCTTGCCGGTGGCGGCGTTATTGTCGGGTGGATTTTTTGTTTGGAGTTGGTTTGGTGGGAAGCACGATACGAAGTGTTTTTTGAAGTATCCGTTGCTTGCTGCGGGGATTTGGTTTGTGGTTTTGGGGGTGTGGTTGGGGGTGGAGTTTGCGCCGAAGGCGATGCCGTTTTGGTTGCACTGGGTGCATCGGTGAGGGTGGCTTTGGAGTCAGCCACCCTCACTTTATGGACTATGATTTTTTGCGTTTTCGGGCGATGAGGGTGCCAATCCCGAGGGCGAGGATTGTCATTGATGCGGGTTCGGGGACGGCATCGGTGGGGCGGGCGAGGTAGGTGGATAGGACGCCGTTGAAGGTTCCTTGTCCGACAATCCAACCGGAGTTGTTCACATCTTCCGCGCTTGTGAGTGTCCAACCGGAGTTTGGATCAATCAGGGTGTTGAGGTCGGCGAGTCCGTATTGTGACGTCCAGATACTGGCGAGGCTGGCAGTGTTTTGGTTCATGGCTCCGACGGCCATGCCATTATCGTTGATAGCGTTAAATTGTGCGCTTTGGCTTGGGTCGGCGCCGGGAATGATTTGCATTCCGAGTTCGAGATTGAATACAAAGGCGTCGGTAAAGCCGTTTTGCTTTCTAGCTTCACCGACCACCCAGCCTGCCTGGTTGATGTCAAAGGCGTTGCTGAAGTTGGTGCCTTGGGGCATGAGTCCGTGGAGGTCGAAAATCGAGTTATTGTTTTTGAAGATCGAGGCCCTGATTGTGCCGGCAAGTCGGGCATTGCCAACGCTGTCGCCGGAATCGTTGATTCGGAAAGCGCCTGAGCTTTCTTGATTTCCGTAGTTGGGGAGAGCGAATCCTGGTGTGTCGGGGAGGATGGGCAGCCATCCTGTGGCGCGAGCTTGGTTTGCAAAATCGCTGAATCCGACGCTTTGGAAGAGATTATTGATACCTCGTGTGGAACTTTCGCTTTGTCCCGGGATTGGGCTGTTGTACCACCAAGCTCCATAGTTGTAGCGAAATCCTTTTGTCGTGCTGCCTTCGGTGAAACTTCCGACGACATGATCGAAGTCGTTGATGTCGTGAGCGGTAGTATTTATTTGGTTGCCGAAGTGGATTTGGTTCATGCCGACATCTTCTCGCCAATACCATCCTCTCGTTGTTGGTCCAGCGTAGGAAGTTCCGACAATGACGTTGTTGTTATTGATGGCAGAGACGAGCGAATAGTCTGATCCGGGGAGCGTTCCGATGTTGATGACTTCGTAGTTTTGATAGGCTGAAGTGATGGTTGCAAGGGCCAGAAAGGCCACTGGCGTTATTGTTCGAATTGAAATTGAGTTGAGCATTTTTGTCCTCTACGATGTGATTAGTATAGCCGGAAAAGAGAATGGTTCCGGCAAATAGGACTTTGGGTGAAAAAAAATTATGGACTGAGTTTTTTGGCGGATTTGATGATGCGCTCGCTTTCATGTTGGCTAGGGAGCATCGTTGTTGCGAGTTTGACTCGGACGAAGTTCTCTTGTTCTCCATTCTGAGGGGCGGAGACAGCGAGTTGGCCAAATTCTGTGTGGAGTTGGGCGAGTGCGGCTTTCATTTTTTTGGCATTTTCTTTAGAGAGGTAACCGTTTGAAGTGAAATAGTGAATGTGTTGCAGGAGATCTGGCTTGCTTCGGAGCGCTCGTTGGGCGGTGACGTGAAGTCGATCTGTGAGTCTCATTTCACATCGAAATTTTGTGATGTATTCATTGATTGCTTCTTCAGATGCATTGGGTAGGTCCATTATGATCTGGCCAAATGAGAGCACGTAGAGGGTTTCAACTCGTGCTCTTCTTTGCCTTGTACCGGCGGCGACAACGAGTCCAACTTCAAGGAGTTTTGCGAGTTGTTCACCTATTGATGCGGTGCTTTTTCCTAGTTCTTCGGATACTTCTCTGATTGACTTTGGTTGTTTGTAGTCGAGGGAATCGAGGACTTCGCTGCAGGGGGCAGACGCGAGTACCGTGAGGTGTTCAACACCCATGTAAAGGATTTCGACTTGGTTGGGGAAGGGGGTGCTCATAACCGGAATTGTTTCTGGAACGAGGCTATTATAGCAATAAACATAGGAGAAACTATTTGAGTGGACGATTGATTAGTTGAGCTGTTCTCAAGAGCAGCACGAAAGGTAATCGAAACTACTCATTACTTTTTTGGGATTAAAAGGGAGGATCGGTTTTGGAGGTGCAGAACTTTTTTTGGTTCAAACGTTAAAATCAGTTCGCCCAAAAATCGTAATAGTTCACGTGGATAAATCGGATTTGCTAGGTGGGTTGTACGAACCCAATACTCCGGATCATCTCTGTTTGGTCAGCACAATCGTACACTGTTTTTTTTGCTTTCAGAAATTTCTTGGCGGCGGTATTCGTCTGTTGTTGTTATGAAGTTAAACAATCTTGTTCTTGGGTTGAGTGTCATGGTTCCGTTGGTAGCTGGGATTGCTGTGACGCAGGAAGAGTCAAAAGTTTTGTCGGCAGCAGATTTGAAGTCGATGATTGATGGGTTAGGCTATGAGTCGAAGGACTTGAGCACGGAAGTGGGCAAGGAAAAATATTCGTTGGATGTGAGGACAAGTTCGTTCAACATTCCGATAGGGGCAGAGATCACGCCAAGTAAGAATTATGTTTGGTTGACGGCGAATTTGGGAGCGGTTTCTGAAAAGACAAATTATGAGGGAATACTGAAAGCAAACGGGGTTGTACAACCGACACAGTTTTACGTATCAAATAAGGGTCTGTTGATGGTGGGTTTGCCGGTCGAGAATCATGGAGTGACACCGGTTTGGTTGAAGAAGGGCATCGAGAAGCTGGCGAAGGATGTTTCGGATCAGAGCGGTGTTTGGAATTCGGGTGGTTAACCAGGCTGCCAGGTAAATTGATCCGATGGATCAAGCGGTAAGTTTGGGCGATAAATTGGCGCTATTTTCGGAGCGTTGGTCGCCGCGGGTTGTGGCGGAAATGAACGACTATCAGTTTAAGTTGGTGAAGTTGAAAGGGGAGTTTGTTTGGCATTCGCATGAGGATACCGACGAGACTTTTTTTGTGGTGAGCGGTGAGATGCGGATTGAATTGCGGGATCAAGTGATTGAGATGCGCGAGGGGGATTTGTTCGTTGTTGGGAAGGGAGTTGATCATCGTCCGGTAGCTGATGAGGAGTGTCATGTTTTGCTAATTGAGCCGAGGGGTGTGGTTAATACGGGTGGGGTTGGCGGCGAGTTGACGGCAGCAAACGACGTTTGGATCTAATCCGGTTTGACAGTAAAATGTTTGCAACATGCTTGCGCTGATTTCGGCTTTTTTGATTCAAAATTCAGTTTCTCCAGAACCAACCGTTGAACTTAATGCATTACAGAAGAGCTTTTTGACCGATGGGGCTCGTTTGAATTTGGGTGGTGGGATTCCAGCGAATGTGGTGGCGTTTGGGGATCGGGCGGTTGTTTTGGCGACAGCAAAGAATGGCACTGTGTTGAGTCCGGCAGTGGTTGCGGCGGATTTTGGCAATGGGAGAGTTGCGGCGTTGGGACATGGGGTGATATTGCAACCCGCTCCGCCGATTGAGAAATTGCTGGGATGGTTGAAGGGAACGGGCAAAGGGGCCGGAATGATCGGGAATTTGCCGGCGGGGTTGTCGGGCAAGTCTTATCCTGCGGGAGATTTGAATCGGGCTATGTCGGAATGTTCGGCGATTATTTTGGGGGCGACGCAAATTCAAGATGGTATGGCACCGGCTCTGCGAAAGTTCGTTGAGGACGGAGGCGGTTTGCTAGTGATGGATACGACTTGGGGCTGGTTGCAGTTGAATCCGGGCAAGACGGTATCAGGGGATCATCCTGGTCAGAAGTTTTTGGCGGAGATGGGGATTGGATTTGCGAGTGGCTATTTGGATAATTCGAATGGCTCGATGAATTTGATGGCACCAGTTCCGGCGCATCATGCGGCGGAAGCACTGCGAATCTTTGAGGGATCCGAGAATATTGATAGCGCGACAGCGGGGGTTGTGAGTGATGTATTAGTTTCGGTTTTGAGGGATGGGCGGTCGAAGGCGGTGTTTACGGAGCGAGTTTTGGGGGCGGTTCGATCGGGAGCGGCGAAGGGGTACCCGGTTAAAGATCGTCCGGTTCTGCCAGGCGATTTCAAGGTGCGGTTGGGGATGGTTGCTTATGACATTGAGTGGCGAAGTTTGCCGCCCGGGAAAGTGGTGGCACATCCCGTGGCGAAAGATTTTCCGGGGGAAGTTGGTCAGTATGAAGCTCGAGATCGGGCGGTTGTGAGTTTTCCAGCTCAGAAACGTCGGTGGATTTCGACAGGACGGTATGCGGCTGCAGGTGAGCTGGTATCTGTGCTGTTGGGGCAGGCTTGGGCAGGCAAGAAAGTTTCGTTGCGCGTGGGTGGCCATGCGGATGATAATTGGGGACTTGACAGTTGGGAGCGTTGGCCATCGATCACCTTGGAAGTACCGATTGTTGATGGCAAAGCGAAGGCGGCGAATCCGTTTGGAGGGATTGTTTATTTGGTTTGTAGTGAATCGTTACCAGCCGGGACAGCGGTTTTTGATGGAACAGTTGCGGCTCCGGTTTACTTTTTGGGATCAACGACTGACAGCGACTGGAAACGGATTCGTCGATCGGGGGCGCCATGGGGGGAGATTGTCGGCAAGCATAGTGCGATTTGTGTTCCCGCGGAGGTATTGAAGACGTTGGATGATCCAAAGGCAGTAGCAGAGTATTTTGATGAGATGGTTAGGGAAGCGGAGAAATTCTATGCGGTTGAACCGGGGACGACGGAGCATCGGTATCAGGCGGATCGGCAGATTGTGGCGGGGTATATGCATGCGGGTTATCCGATCATGACTTGGCTGGATGTCACGAAACGGTTTGTGGATATTAAAGTATTGCGGGGCAGGGAGGGTGGGCCACTTTGGGGGTTCTATCATGAGTTGGGGCATAACTATCAAGAGTCGAATTGGACTTGGGACGGGTGGGGAGAGACGACGAACAATTTGTTTTCGGAGTACGGCCAGATTCATTTTAACCAACAAGTTATTGGTCACGGGGCTATGACGGCGGAGGAAGTGTCGAAGCGATTGGCGATTGTCAAGGCGGCTCCGGGATCGGAGAAGTTTTATAACAAAGATCCGTGGTTTGGATTGA
>JBJXDW010000003.1:0-33840 GCA_046154445.1 Fimbriimonadaceae bacterium
GATCTCAATCAAACTAAACGTTTCTGGCCCAGATATTGCATGAAACTATAATTATGCGTCGCGTCATTCACGTCATTGCCTTCGCGCTTGTCGCGGTCATTCTGGTTGGTTGCGGAGGGTCCGGATCAAACCTCGAAACCGCTATCGCACCTGGACATACCGACACGACCACCCATAACTAATGTCACATCTGGGGAACCTTAGCACCTGAACCGCCATCAGGATACACTAGAGACTCCAAATTCATCGTGTTCTATCTCCAGCGATCAGGCTCCCCCGACCAAGAAGGCCCCTACAGCTTTGAATACCTCAAACAGATCGCGCGAGAAGGGCGATTGAACGCCGAGGATCTACTCATTCCTGTCGACGGTGGCGAATCATTCCGCGCCGGAGAGAACCTCGAATTTGGAAACCTCCCCCGTGCCGAAAAAATCCACAAACCACCAATCACCGATCCACCACCCATAACTGCAAACCCAAACACCAAAGTCTCAGCTGGCACCACCGCTGTCATCGTAGCAGTCGCAATCATCAGCCTGTGCTGTGTACCGAGTTTCTTCCTTTTCAAGAGTGGAACCAATGCGATTACTGGCGAGCCAACTGGAGTCGCATCAATCGACTCAATGACATCCCTACGACAAGTAACGCAAGCTACGCTTAACTACACAAACGACTGGGATACCTTTTACCCATCCGGCATGGACGACCCTACTCGGTGGCAGAACCAAATCCGCCCATACCTAGAAGACAATGTCAAATTCGAAGTTGACGGCCACAAAATCGAGGCCAATCCCAACCTCGCCCGCATTCGCCGTGGAACCATTATCGACCCAACTCAAACTTTGATGTTCTTCATTCGTGACCCAATTTTTGGCGGTCAATCCCCAGTTTCAAATGCTGAAGGTGCGGTCGGAGCCGTGGATACAGAAAAACTTGCCCGATCAATCCGGCGCAATATATACAACGTACCGTTCCGCTAATCAAACCAAATTGTAAGGATCAACATCCATCGTAACTCGACTTCCTTTCACATTCAATCCTTCAAGCGCCACCGAAATAGGCATCACATCTGCCCCCGGCAATAACTTGATCAACACGTGCCGCCGATAGAGATTGCTCAGTTTGGAAAGCGGGCAATCAACCGGCCCTAATACCGTCGCATCCGGTAACGCAAGCTTTAACTTCTGTCCGCCAATTGCAGATATCTGATAAACCTCATCCTGATTTGGTCCCGTAAACACCACATTCACCAACCGAGTAAACGGAGGATAGAGTGCCGCCTGCCGCTCTTCAATCAACGATGCATAAAAAGATTCGTAGTCATGGAGCTGCGCCATCTTGACCGCCGGATGCTCAGGCGAAAGCGTCTGAATCACAACCCGACCTGCCCGCTTCCCCCGGCCCGCCCGGCCAGCAACCTGACTCAACAACTGAAAAGTTCTCTCACTCGCTCGGAAATCAGGAATCCCCAAACTAATATCTGCCGCAATCACCCCAACCAATGTCACGTTAGGGAAGTCCAACCCTTTCGCCACCATCTGTGTCCCGACCAGAACATTCAATTCTCCCGTTCTAAACCGCGCAATCGTATCCTCCAAAACCCCCTTCTTCCGGGCAATATCGCGGTCGAGCCGCGCCACCCGGGCATTTTCAAATTCAAGCCCAACTGCTTCCTCAACCCGCTCCGCTCCAATCCCAAACGCCTTCACCTTTTCAGATTCACATTCATCACAAATCTCCGGTGCTGGCATCTGAAAATCGCAGTGATGACACCGCAGTTTTTTATCGCGCCGATGCAACGCCAAGGCAACCGCGCAATGAGGGCACTCATACCGTTTGCCACAATCCCGACAAACGACAAACGGCGCAAACGCCCGCCGGTTTAAAAATAGAATTACCTGCTCATCGCGGGCCAGAGTCTCCTCAATCGCCGTCCTCAACCGCGGAGAAAAAACCCCCGCCGACTTGTCTTTGTATCCCTCCCGCAAATCCTCAATAAACACCTCCGGCAATTGCGCACTCGCCGCCCGAATCGGCAATTTGAGTAATGTCACTTCGCCCCGATTCGCCGCATAAAAACTCTCGACACTCGGCGTCGCCGATCCCATAACCACCGGGCACTTGAACCGTCCGCCCAAGAACACCGCTAGTTGCTTCGTATGATAGCGCGGCGCATTCTCTTGTTTGTAAGAAGCCTCGTGCTCCTCGTCAACCACAATCAACCCCAAGTTGTGTAAAGGCGCAAACAGCGCACTCCGGGGGCCTAAAACCACTGGTGCCTCCCCCGAAGCCACCCGCAACCAGTTCTCCATCCGCTCCGTCGGCGACAAGTTGCTATGAAGCACCGCGACTCGGTTCCCAAACCGCTCCCGAAGCTGTGCAACCACCTGCGCCGTCAAAGCAATCTCAGGCACCAAATAAAGAATCTGCTTGCCAAGCGAAAGCGCCTCTTCCGCACTTCGCAAAAACACCTCTGTCTTCCCCGATCCCGTCACCCCATAAAGCAAAAACTGCTCCGCTTTCTCCTCTCGAATCGCCGACTGAATCGCACCAATCGCTACTTGCTGATGCTCGTTCGGAGTCGGTGGAACTTTGATCTTTTGCGATCCCTCTTCCGGCTCAACCAGCATTCCCTCTTTGACCAAAGTCTTAAGTGTCGCATCGCTCACCTGCCCCAGTGCTTTGATTTCATCGCGGTTAAACGCCACCCCTTCCGATCCCTGCAACCGCATCAAAGTCACGACCTGCGCCGGACGTTTCTTAGCATGTTTGCGGATGTATTCGTCAACCTTGACCGAATCGAGGGTGAGTTGTAATTGCCCTCCAACTTCTGCCCGACCCGCCGCCATCTGCACTCCCCAAACCGGCTCTACCAGTCCCCGTTTCCGCAACGCCCGCAGCGAACTCATCGTTCCACGGGGCACTTCAACGCCTTTGCGTTCAACCATTGGTTTCACCGCAAGACTCCTCATAATCTCATCTTGTGCTGTCGTCAATAAACCATCCGGCTCCGCATCAGTAATCCGCCACTCTTTCACCAGCCGATCCTTGATCCCTGGCGGCGTCGCCAAACTCAGGCACACCGCGACTGGGCTCAATGTTTGTTTTGCCGTCTCAAAAACCAAATCCACCATCGCCCCCGGTAGTGTCAAGTTTCCAACCCGATTCCCTAACCCCTTGAGCGATTCAACCGGAAACCCCAACTCCAAATCATATATCTCTTTAACCGAAAGAACATAACCCACCGTCTGCCGTGGCCCCAACGGAACCATATAAGCCTCCCCCGGCACAACTCCTGGCGTCGCAAGATAGGTATAGACGGCCTCCGAACCCGCCATCCGCGAGTCCAATCCAACCTCCGCCACTAATATCCGCTTCGCCATCCTAGACCAACTACTCTATCACGCCTGGTGCTCCTGAAATGTGGCGCTCTCCACCCATAATCCCCGAATTACTTACTCGAAGCCGCCGTGAACTTCATCTTCGTCAAATGCCCAATCTGAACCATCGTAAACCCGATCAAAATCGCCCCCAACACCCAAGCCGCCGCCGTCGCATAACCAAACTTGAGATACATAAATGCATTCTCCCAAACCTCTAGCCCAATAACCCGAGTCGCCCGGTTCGGCCCGCCCCCAGTAAGAATAAAGATGTTCTCCATCGCCTTGAATCCGGCAATAAATACCCCGAGGAAGTTGATCAGCATCAAAGCTCGCAAGCCTGGGAACGTAATGAATCGAATCTTCTGATACCAAGTCGCTCCATCCAAATCAGCCGCCTCGTACCGCTCATCCGGAATATTTTTGAGGGCCGCTAAATAAAGAATCGATCCTGGCCCCGCCCCTGCCCAGATTCCAGGAATCACGACCGCCAGCATCGCAAGTTCTGGTTTCCCGAGCCAATCAAACGCCACCGGCACGTGAGTAATCCCGCGCATGTGGTCAACCCAAGCCCACGGTTTATCCAAAAGCGAATTCAAAACCCCCGTCTCCGCCTTGTCATAAATCTGTCGCCACAAAAACGCAATGACAATCGAACTCGTCATCGCGGGTAAGTAAAAAACCGTCCTGAACAGCAACTTGAACCGGGGAATTTCATTCAGGGCAATCGCCAAGAAAATTGGCAAAAAGAATCCAACACTCACCGTCAGAAAAACATAGACAAAACTATTTTTGAGCGACTGCCAAAAAATCGGCTGCGTAAAAACATCAATAAAGTTATCTAGCCCCACCCACTTTGTCCCCTTCAAAACCCGGTAATCTTGAAAAGCAATCACGAGCCCCTTAAAGAGCGGATAATACGCCCACACAAGCAAACTCAAAACTGCAGGAGCCAAGCAGTAACCAATAAATCGTAAAGCCCGACCCCGATCTGCACCTGTCGGCAATCGATCCTGAATCAACGCCAATTCCGCCGATGCTTTTTTGAACGATCGATAAACGAAAAAACCACCAACAAGCGTGACGCAAATTAAAATCCCAAGCGCCCAAGTACGGCGAACCTGCATGACCTCCTTGGGTGTGTAACCCAAAAGAATCTGATCCATCTGCGCCTGAACTTCCTGCAGAATATCCATCGTTGGGCGATTCGGCTCCGTACGCGCCAAGTCCATCGCCGTATCCAAAACCGTATAAACCTGCGCGCAATTCCGACCATACGGCTCCGGCTTGCCACTCGCAAAAAGCTTCTTATTCGCTTCAATGTAGCCCGGATCAACCGATGCAATGTATCGATGGTATCCAAATTTCTCAAGCAAATCCGGATTCACCAAATTTGCCATCCCAAAGTCCACAAATTTATCTGTCGAAATCTTCGCCGCTTTCTGGCTAACAAAGAATTCAATAAACTTCCAACACGCCGCAAGTTTCTTCGGGTCTTTAACGTTTGCGTTAATCGCCCACATTCCAGCATTAATCTCGTTATAACTGCCTGCTGGCCCCGCCGGCATCGGCGCAATCCCAATCAAACTTGGATTCAGAGAAGAAATATTCATCACCGTATCTTGCGAATATGTGAACCACATACTAATCTTTCCCGCTGTAATATCCGCTGACCACGTCGCCCCAACACTTGCCGCCGGACCGTAAGTTTTGCCTCCCTTTGTCCACTTCTCCGTCGTTAATTTGCGATAAAAATCAAGTGCCCTCACCCCTTCCGGCGTCGCAATCGTAGACCGCCAAATCCCCGATTCCGTCGGCTGAACAACCTCGCCACCCGCTTGCCAAAGAAAGTTGATCCAGTGGTACGCCTGCCCCTGTGGATTACCACTGAACCCAAACCCCGATCGTCCCGGAGCAGATTCTGTCAACTTTTGGCTATATCTGTAAAACTCATCCCACGTCTTTGGTGGCTTGCGTGGGTCAAGCCCAGCTTCAATAAAGTGGTCTCTCCGGAAATACAAGGCCTGCGCAACCTGGAAAAACGGCAGGGAATAAACGTGCCCGTCGTAACTCTTGACAATTTCCAAAATCGTCGGATTGACAAGCTCCATGACCGAGGGATCCTTTTCAATCAAATCATCCAGTGGGCGGCAAAACCCTTGATCAATGTAATTGTAGTACTGTCGAAAATTAACGTAAAAAACATCCGGAGCCGTGTCTCCTGCCATCGACATCAAAAAATTACTCTCGGCCCTCTCTCCCTGAAGTTCAAGTCCACCCGCATTCACTACTTGAATGTCAGGATTTTGTTTATGAAACTCCTCAAAAACCGCTCGGCGTGTCAATGAGCGCGGATCAGTCGCACTCGGAGAAGGCAATCCAGCACCCGCCGCCATCATGCGAATCAGTGTCTTCCCGCTTCCACCTGTGCTTTGCCCATAACTTAAAGCGGCAAGCATCCCCAACCCAAAAACCAGCCACCGCTTCATCCCCCAAATTATACGCCCCAAACGCCACTGCAATCAAAATGAAAATGCCGCATCCACCCAACGAGGGGATGCAGCACTTCGAGAAGCATAGTGTTTACGCCAATTTGCGACGGCGGCGCGCGACTGCATTGGCTATCACAAGTCCAATGACCGTCATTGATGCTGGCTCTGGTACGACGTTTGCCGAGGCCGTCATACTCGCAGTATAGGTACGTCCGTTTGCCGTTGTTACCGGATTCGAAAACGAATAGTTCACAACCTCATTGGAAAGCAGACCCGCGAGCGAAGCAACCGCCGAACCCGAGAATGTAACATTGTTGCCACTCAAGTCAGCCGCTGACGCCGAAGATGGCTCGATCAGCGATGCGCTGGAAAAGTTGATTTGGAACTCCGGCGTGTTGATATCTGTGCTGTAATACCGAATTTCGCCTGCTCCCAAGGTGTGGATCGTCAACGGGCCAACGATAGTCGTCGAAGTAATCGCAACCGAGTTCATCACCATGTTCAAATTTGAAAATGATGACGGAATGATCGGCAAATTAAGATTGAGGTTCGATCCTGTCCATGCGGCTGAAACAATGTTTGCAGTTGTATCAACCGTAAAAACTTCTGGTGAACCGGCTGATGGATCTTGGTGCGTTGCAATCGTAACGGCCTGAGCCATCACAATTGAACACGAAGCGGCGATGATTGCTGTTAATCTGAGTGTATTCATTTTTGCTCCTCTCGAATTACTGGATGACCAAATCGGTCAAAACCAATGCAGAAACAATATCAGGTCCGCGCGCCTAGTTGAGGGCATTCGATCTCATTTAAACGTCCCATAACGAACAAACAGGCAGAATTACCTGTAATTCTGCCTGTTTGATTTGTATTTAGCGAGTAATTACTTGCGCTTGCGTCGAGCAAGTGAAGCAACACCGAGTCCAAGAATGGCCATCGATGCCGGTTCGGGCACTACATCAGCGGATGAAGTGAACGAAGCCGTATAGCTGTTTCCGTTTTGCGAGCTGACTGGGTTTGCAAAGCTAAATGCGAATTGCTTGTTCGTGAATGTCAACGCTGAGACGGCTGAACCACTAAAGTTCACACCCTGGCTCGATGCAAAGCTTGCACCCAAACCAAACGGTTCGAAGATTGAACCAGCAGCAAAATCAACTCTGAAAATCGGATTGTTGATGTCCGAAGTGTAAAACTTGACTGTCCCTGCACCGAGAGTGTTTCCAACCCGGGTAACCGAAGCCATATCCATCTTAACGTTGTTGAACGTTTGAGCGGTAACTGGAACGGTAAGAGTCAATCCTGTACCCGTCCAACTTCCCGAAACTGCACCCGCCGAAGCAAAGAACAAAGGAGTGGTTCCGTTAAGAGCCGGATCCTGATGAGTGGCAATAGTAACTGCCTGAGCCGATGCAACCGCACCGATGATAACTGCTGTGAATAATGTCTTTTTGAGCATTTTTAAACCTTCCTCCGCATCGCGGAAATCATTCCTGTTTCTCCAAATCGGAGAAATTACGATGCAATTCTATCATGTTTAGAGCAATTTTTCGTCCATCTCGTGCCATTTGAAGCTAGATTGTAAGAAACTGGTATTTATCCCTAAAATGCAGTAAAATGGAAAAAACTTATGACGTCTACACATTTGGGTAATTTTTATGTATACTTATGTACACCTTAAAAGGAGATTCATATCGTGCCCCCAGAAAAGAACAAACAAACCGCTGACCGAGACAAGGCTCTTGAGCTTGCTCTCCAACAAATAGAAAAGTCCTTCGGAAAAGGCTCTGTGATGCAATTAGGTGGCAAAACCGCCGAAAAAATTGCCGCCATTCCGACCGGATCTCTTGCTCTTGATGTCGCTCTCGGCATCGGCGGAATCCCACGATCCCGAATAACTGAAATCTATGGACCAGAGTCAAGCGGTAAAACGACTGTTGCCCTTCAAATCGTCGCTGAAGCCCAAAAGCTAGGCGGAATGGCCCTCTTCGTTGATGCCGAGCATGCCCTCGACCTCGAATATGCCAAAGCCCTCGGTGTAGACACGGACCGCCTTTACGTTTCTCAACCCACAACTGGTGAAGAAGCCCTCGAAATCATGGATTCAATGATCAAGAGTGGTGCAATGGATGTCGTAGTTCTCGACTCAGTTGCCGCTCTGGTTCCCAAAGCCGAAATGGAAGGCGACATGGGTGATGCCCACGTCGGAATTCAAGCGCGAATGATGTCCCAAGCCCTGCGAAAGCTTGGCGGTTCAGTCAATAGAACAAAAACATCTGTCATTTTCATCAACCAAATCAGAGAAAAAATCGGCGTCATGTTCGGTAATCCCGAAACAACTCCTGGCGGTCGAGCCCTTAAATTCTGGGCAAGTTGCCGCTTGGAAGTCCGACGTGGCGAGTTCTTGAAAAATGGAACTGAAGCATATGGCACCCGCACCAAAGTCAAAATTGTCAAGAATAAATGCGCTCCACCATTCAGAAGTGCTGAATTTGATATGATTTTCGGAAAAGGGATCAGCATTTCTGGAGACATTATTGACCTGTCTGTTCAACATGAATTCGTGACCCGCGCTGGTACTTACTATAATTACGGCGAAACCCGTCTCGGACAAGGTCGAGACAACGCAAAGTCGTTCCTTGAGGAAAA
The DNA here is from genome assembly GCA_046154445.1 of Fimbriimonadaceae bacterium. Lineage (GTDB taxonomy): Bacteria > Armatimonadota > Fimbriimonadia > Fimbriimonadales > Fimbriimonadaceae > UphvI-Ar2. Next base: position 8,519 of record JBJXDW010000003.1, read on the forward strand.
TCCGGAAGTCATGAAAGAGTTGGACCGCAAAGTGCGGGCCCACCTTGGCCTCCCGACAACGCCGCTAACCGCTCTCGAAGCCGAAGCGCTCGTCACAATAAACGACTAACTCCACATGGAGCCACGATCTGCCCTCTCCACCGCCCTAAAATGGCTAGAAAGGGCAGATCGATCACAATCGGAGTTAGAAACCTACTTAACGAAGAAGCAATTCGCCCCTGAAGAAATCGCCGAAACCATAAACAAATTGTCTGACTACGGCTACCTCAACGATCATTCTCTTTCAAACCGCGTCACTAAATCTCTACGAAACAACCTTGCTGGCGAACTGAAAATCAATCAAAAACTTGAGCAGCGTGGACTCGAACCGATTGATTTAACCGGCGATGCCACCGAGCGAGCCATTGCGCTCCTGACTAAGAAATTCTTGCTAAATCAATCAACAAACGAGCCGAAAATGTTAGCAAAGGCAGCCCGCTATCTTGCTTCTCAAGGCTACACAGAGGAAGAAATCGAAAACGCAATAACCCAGTTTTTCCCAAACTGCGAAATCTAACTCGGTACCATCACCATTAGTGGAATCGTATCGCATCCTATTTCTGGGCGATATCGTCGGACGACCGGGCCGAGATGTCGTATTAGAAGAACTCCCCCATCTCAAACAAGAATTTGAGCCCCTCTTCACAATCGTCAACGGGGAGAACAGCGCCGCCGGAGTAGGGATTACCCCCAAAATCGCGGACGAGTTGTTCGCCAACAAAGTCGACGTTATCACGCTTGGAAATCACGCTTACAATAAACGTGAAATCTGCCCCTATTTAGATAGCCATTCGACAATTATTCGCCCAATTAACTACCCCAAGTCCAACCCCGGAAAAGGACTCTGTTATGTGCAAAAACAAGGCGTAGAACTTGCCGTTATGAATATCCACGGTCAAGTCTTCATGGACGGCTACGATAACCCCTTCGCTGCTTTCGATCAACTCGACAAAGAGATTCAAACAAAGCACCGATTTATCGACTTCCATGCAGAAGCAACATCAGAAAAAGTTGCTTTCGGATTCCACGCTGATGGGAGAGCGTCTGCCGTCGTTGGCACCCATACCCATATCCAAACCGCTGATGAGAAGATTCTCCCGGGAGGCACCGCCTACATTACCGATGTTGGCATGTGTGGACCATTTCCCAGCGTCATCGGAATGGACAAAGACATCATTCTTCAAAAATTTCGCACCTCAATGCCAACTCGATTTGAAGTCGCCAACGAACCTGGTGTAATCTGTGGGGTGGTAATAGACGTCAAAGTCTCTACTGGTGAAGCTATTGCGATTCAACGCATTCAGCGGTAACCTATGGAACCAGGAATTGGACTATGAAGCTGATGACAAAACTTTTCGGTTTGACTAGCCTAATGCTCATGAGCGTTGTCGCTCACGCACAGGCGGTTTACGAACCAACACAATCTACTGAGGATCAAGGCCTCAAGCTATCGGGATGGGGCAGTGGCACGATCGGCCAAGAAGACGATATCGTTTACGATGGAGGTCATGCGATCCGAATTTCAAGCCGAAACTTCTTCCAAGGCGGAAGAATCGTTTTTTCGAAACCAATTGATCTCTCTTCGGATTTTGGTGTTAAAGAAAATCTGCTCAAGTTCATGGTCAATATTCCGAATAGCGGTGGCGCAACAAGTGCCCCTGGAGTTGGTGGACGCACCGGAGGTGGCAGAGTTGGCGGTGGCCCTACAGGCGGAGCTCCGGGTGGATTCGGTGGTGGCGCCGGAGCACCTGGATTGGGAGGCGGAGAACAAGGCGGAGCAACATCTACCAATCAGGCAAAACCGGCGAGCAAAATCCGCGTGGTGTTCACAACCACCGACGGCAAACATGGCGAAACTTACCTCGATATCAGTACGAGCTTAAAAGATGAACGAGGCTGGTTTGCAGTCGGAATCCCCCTCCAAGCGATCAATGGATTCGATAAAACGAACAAGCAGCTTGCCAGCATGTCAATCAGCCTGGATTCAGTAGCAACAATGTATCTTGGAAGCGCGAAAATCTTAAAAGATGGGACACCAGCCTATGCTGAGCCTAATATCCGCGAATTAAACCTAGGATTTGGTGAAGAATTCACATTCTCCGCTGCAGGGTCTGCAGGCGCAACACCCGTCAGGTTCCTCTGGGATTTTGACTCATCCGATGGAATCTCTGTCGACGCAGAAGGGCCAGTCGTCAAACGAAGATTCCGCCGAGAAGGTACGTTCACGGTCACACTAACTGCAGTGGATATATACGGACTAAAACCCGCATACTCCACGACGATCAAAGTCATCGTAAACCCATAACTTCCACTTCCATAAGATAAATGTCATCAGCGAGCGACCCGTCGTCGGACAAACCCGCACCGCGGGTCGCTCAAACGCCCAACTCCACTGCCCAACGGGTACGAACCGCCTTAATGGCCGGCGTTGTCTCACTCGCCGCAATCTTAGCAACATCCGAGTATCCAATCTATATTCTCGCTACAGTACTTCTCTATTTTGCCTCGGTTGAAATAAAAGAAGTGTTCGGAGGCACTTCCAAACTCATGGCAATAGTCTCGGCGTTCAGCGTAACAGCTACCCTCTATCTCTTAAGATACATAACCCAGTCCCCAACCCCCATAGTTTCCCTCGTCGCCGTCGCAATTGGAACAATTGGCATAGCCCTTCGCATACGACGACAAACCCCACACTTTCTTGATGCGCTAGCCCTCGGATGGCTTGCCGGCCCGATCGCATGCGCACTCTGGCTACATAACGAGTCAGCCGACTCAACTCGGATTTTCTCTCCGAACTTACTTGTGCTGGTTGCCCTGCCGATCTGGCTCGGCGATGCTGCCGCCTACTTTTTCGGAAGGAAGTTCGGCAAAAAACTCCTCGCACCATCGATCTCACCCAAGAAAACTATCGAAGGTGCAATTGCCAACCTAATAACTTGCGTTGCCTCGTCACTCATCATCGGGCAAGTTCTGAATCAAAACCTGACCCTTCCAATACCAATTCCCGCAATCCTCATCGTTGGCACACTTACCGGAATCTTGGGTCAAATCGGCGATCTACTTGAGAGCGCACTCAAAAGAAGCTCTGGCGTCAAAGATAGCGGAAGCATCTTGCCCGGCCACGGTGGAATCCTTGACCGCATGGATTCGTTTTTATTCGCTGCTGTACCCGCCAGCTTCATTTTGTGGCTGCTGGCACGCAATAGTTTCATGTGAAACAATTATTTCCTCAGTACGAAACACGGTCCACCTAACGGTCGGACCATCACATTCCCAATAAAAACTCAGCGTCCCGTTTCACGTGAAACACTCACCGGTACAATTTCAATTGTCTACACGACAGGTAGATAAGGAAACAATGGAACAGAAAACTGGCTACGATGCTTCATCCGTAGAATCCGCTTGGTATCAGCGGTGGTCTCAATCAGGTGCGTTTGCACCGAAAGGTGGGACCGATCCTTACGTCATTACTATTCCGCCTCCAAACATCACCGGCTCCCTCCATATGGGTCACGCCCTCTGCTACAGTATTCAAGATCTGCTCGGTCGCTATAACCGCATGCAAGGCAAAGATGTCCTAATTCTTCCTGGCACCGACCACGCTGGCATTGGGCTTCAAAGCGTCGTCATGAAGAACCTTAAGAAAGCTGGCGTCAATCCGTTTTCTCTTACCCGTGAACAGTTCGTAGATAAAGCGTGGGAGTGGCGTCACGAAAGTGGCGACACCATCCTCAAACAATTTGAGGCACTGGGCTGTGCTTTTGACTGGTCGCGGACTCGGTTCACCCTTGATGACCACTATGTCGACGCGGTTCTCAAGGTATTCATCGAGTGGTTCGATGCTGGCCTGATCTATCGCGGCCTGCGTGTCGTTAATTGGGATATCGCCCTCAAGACCAGCGTGAGTGATATAGAGACCGAGCGCAAAGATGTCGCCGGAAAACTCTATCACATAAGGTATCCGTTCGCCGATGGCTCCGGTGAAGTGATCATCGCCACAACTCGGCCAGAAACCATGCTCGCCGACGTTGCTGTTGCCGTGCACCCCGACGACTCTCGCTATCAAGGCAAAATTGGCAAAGTCCTCATCCTCCCGCTCACGAATCGGGAGATTCCCCTCATTGCCGACGAATACCCTGATCCCGAGTTCGGAACCGGTGCCGTAAAAATTACTCCTGCCCACGACCCAAACGATTTTGAAGTCGGACAGCGCCACAACCTCGAGATCCTTACAATGATGGATGAAGCTGGCAAAGTTACAGAAATTGGAGGCAAATACGCCGGCAAAGATCGTATCCAGGCTCGAAAAGAGATCGTCGCCGAACTCGAAGAGCTTGGCTTCCTCGTCAAAGTCGAAGATCATACGATCCCAATCCTTATCAGCCAAAGAAGCGGAGAGGTTATCGAACCTCTCGCCAGTGAGCAGTGGTTCGTCGATCAAAAATCTCTCGCCACAAAAGCTATCCAAGTGGTGGAATCAGGCGAAATCACCTTCCATCCGCCTCGCTATAAAGATGTCTATCTCGAGTGGATGAACAACATCCGTGATTGGTGCATCTCGCGCCAACTCATGTGGGGACACCGCATTCCGGTCTACTACACCGAGTCTGGCAAGGCCGTTGCTGCAAAGAGCGAAGCCGAAGCGGCAATAAAATCCGGTGAAAGAATCGTCAGGCAAGAAGATGACGTCCTCGATACCTGGTTCAGCTCGGGCCTCTGGCCATTCGCAACCATGGGTTGGCCCGAAGAAACCGAAGACTTCAAAAACTACTTCCCAACCGATGTCCTCGTCACCGCGCGCGACATTATTTTCCTTTGGGTAAGCCGTATGATCATGATGTCTCTTTATTTTTGTAAAGAGATTCCCTTCAAAGATGTATATATCTATGCCACTGTGCTGACCGAAAAGGGTGAGCGTATGAGTAAGAGCCTCGGCACCGGGGTCGATCCGATGGACGTCATCAGCACCAAGGGTGCCGACGCCCTGAGGTTCACATTGCTTAGCCAGAGCGGTTTTAACCAAGACCTGCGATACAGCGAACGAAAAACCGACGACGCAAGGAACTTCTGCAACAAAATCTGGAATGCATCAAGGTTTATCCTGATGAACATGGAGGGATACGATCCCGACGCACCAAAAGACTTGGGCACCTTGGATAAGTGGCTCCTCAGCCGACTAGCGCATTGCGAAGAAACTGTCCGTAAATCATACGAATCGTACGACATTCAGTCCGGAATGGCAGCCCTCTACAAGTTCTTCTGGAGCGAACTTTGTGATTGGTACATCGAACAGTCAAAAGTCCGGCTTCAAGACGAGGCAGAGCGCCAAACCCCCCAATGGGTACTGATGGAAGCCCTCACCGCATTCCTAAAAATGCTCCATCCAGCTATGCCGTTCATAACAGAAGAGGTCTACGTGCTTCTTCCAATTGAACGAAAAGAGTTCATAATGAGTGAAGCTTGGCCCTCTATACCATCTGAATGGTGGGACCAAGATTCAGAGAACTTAGTCGAGTCGTGGATCGAAATGACCCGCTCTATTCGGGCGCTTCGCGCAGAGATTGGACTTCAGCCACTCAAATCTGCCCCCACCATCTACTTTGAAGGAAGTTTACAAGGTGGTGAGTCGTTAGTCCAAAGTCAAGCCTGGTTCGATAACATCAAGAGTGGTCCACCAAACGGTGAGTTCGTATCCATTACATCGCATGGCATTGATTTCCATATCCCCCTTGAAGGGGTTGATGTGAGTAAGGAACTAGCCCGCGTCGACAAAGACATCGAGAGAACCGCGGATGAACTTGCGAAATTAGAGTCGAGGCTCTCAAATCCAAACTTCACCGAACGCGCTAAGCCCGAAATCGTCGTGCGAGAGCGACAAGCCGCCGATGAACTCAAATCAACGCTGGAGAAACTTCAAAATCGCCGGGCGATCTTCGTCCGCGACTAGCTGCAAGCGGCCCTGAGCATCAGGTTCAAACCGAATCGTGCCTTGCGCATCAGTTCTCAGGGTCTTTGCCCCAAAATCGTGCGCCCGAGCGCGTGCTCCGAGCGTAGGATGACCCCAAGGATTATTGCGGCCGCAACTAAAAACAACATACTCAGGTTTCATCCCGTAAAGCCATTCATTAATCATCGATCGATCGCTTCCGTGGTGACCCGCTTTCATAATGCGACCGCCTTGCACGCCTAGCATATTCCAGTACTCCTCCACTTCTCTAGGAGCATCACCAGTCAAGATAATCCTATCCGCTCCAAAGTTAACCCCCAGAAACGGCGATTTACTATTATCCTCAACTCCCTCTCCTGAAAAACCTGGCACAACATCAACCGAAAGCCCACCTATCTCAATCCTTTGAGCTTTGCTCAAAACAACCAATTGGTCGGACCGCACGCCCATCTCCCTCAGGATTGACTTGTTCTTCTCATCAATCCCGATCGTGTCGACAACGATAACCCGATCAACTGCGACTCGCTGCAAAATTGCCTCCAACCCACCATAATGATCGCGATCAAAATGGGTCAGAAATACAGCATCCAGTTTTCTGATGTTTCGCTTATGCAACTCTGGCCAAACAAATCGCTGTCCCCCATCAAAATTATCGCTACGTGGACCTGAGTCAACCATAATGTTGGTCCCGTTTCTACTAATCAATGTGGCGTCACCCTGTCCAACTTGCAAAAACGCAACCTCATCAACCGTTCGGTGGGACATTAAATCAATAGCAAACACTATTGCAAGGACCAAGCTAATCCAGCGCATACCGCCTCCATGCAACAAGCAGTATCCCGTAAAGACAAACAACTCCTATCATTGAATAGGCTGGAATCACGACCAGACTTCCCGGTAATCCTGCACCTATATCAACAATGCCACGAATCAACCGTGCCAATAAGTCAATCGGCATCCACAAAAGATGGCCAACTGGTGGAACCAAAACCGAACTCAGCCACGCCACAAGCGAAACGACAACCAAAATCGCCACAAGCGGAGTAACCAAAGTATTGCCGATCAATCCTATCAGGCTCACCTCACCAAATACCATTCCGACTATTGGGAACGAAGCAGCGCTCGCGATCAATGAGGGATAAATGAGCCGCTGCAACCAGTTCCAAGATTCCCATCGGCGGCGAGAGATCGCCATCACCAATCCAAGCGTTGTCATCATTGAAAGGTGAAACCCTAAGTCAACTAAAACAACCGGATTCAACAAGAGATTCATTGCTCCCGCAAAAGCCACCGCCGAAATTCCATCCCCCTCACGGCGAAACGCGTAAGCCGGCAAAACAACCGCCGTCATTAGCACTGCCCTCAAAATGGGAGGCTTCAACCCCGCCGCAATTGCAAAAAGACTGAGCACGACTAATACAAATCCCAGTTGCCACATCCGGGGAATTGGAAACAGCGAAAACAGCCCCAAAAGCATCCCCGCCACAACCACAACATGAAATCCGCTGGCGCTCAAGATATGAACGATTCCAAACCGCCGGAACGACTCCCAGTCCTCGAGCATCAATCCATCAGTCTGATTAAAACACACGCCTCGCACCAATGCCGCTGAAGGCTCTGAAAGCTCAGAAACCACCGATTCTCGAAAGCTACTCGCTACCGATTCACCCCAATGCCACCAAATTGGCCCCTCACGCACTTTCTCCACTGTCTCAGCTCGCAAAACGCCCTTTGCTCCCGCTCCGTACCCCGATGCCTCACTGAGCGGCCCCAAAACTCCACGGACCCGCACCATATCTCCCCGAGTAACCCCAGGCACCTCTTTATATGCCATCCGATACCGCGTCCCCTGAATCTCAATCTGCGCCGATGAGCCGCTCGCAAAATGATCCGGTACGCTTATAATCTGAGCAGTGCCCCCAAAATCATAGGCCTCAAAGAACCCCGCTGGTTCCGGCGGCCTCATCAAAAATCCAATCCCAAACGCCACCAAAACAAAAATCGAAAACCGAACCTCACGGACTGCCAAAAGTAAGCCAGGTACCGCGAGCAAGGGCCAATAACCAAATGTCCAAGATAGTCCACAAACTAATCCTAAAAGAATCGCTACGAGCGGCCGATGGATAAGCTGCTCTCTCACTAAAAAGAATCTCCCTTACCGAACCATATCCGGTTTCCGCGCCCGGTGAGAAACCCGAATCTCTTTAAAAAGCATTTCTCCGGCAAGTTCATTCAATTTATCTAATATCACAACCTGCGACATCCGAATTTCCTGAGCCCAAGCCGAACCCGTAGCCTCAACCCAGAGGACACCGTGGTCATACCGATCTGGAGCCGAATGCACAGCCAAAATTTCACCTACCGCCACGTTCCACTGCCGCATCACAATATTTGCCCGAGCCGCATTCGGAACGTCACTATCCGCAAAAACCGTTCCCAAAACATCCGAAAGCCGCTTCATTCTTCCTCCAGTCGCCCCGACTCTACCCGGAATACTTTCGCCGCGCCTATCAAAGAATCCCCAGCTTGCGAACTTTCTGTGCAAGTTATAAACACCTGCCCGCCCGCCCTCATCGCCGCTTCAACTAGCTTCGCGCGACGGTCAATATCCAAGTCGCTAAAGATGTCATCAAGCAATAAAAGCGGTGGAAAACCCAAAGTTTTTTGTGCCGTGTGCAACACCGCAAGCTTCAAAGAAATCACTGCCGTCCGTTGCTGACCCTGGCTTCCAAACTGTCGAACCGGCCGGCCATCAATCGAAATGTCCAGGTCGTCGCGGTGGGGTCCAAACAATGTCGCACCACGAGAAATCTCCCGCCGGCGTTGGGTCGAATAAAGTTCCGCCAATTCGCCCGATTCGCGAACCGAATAACCCAATTCCAAGTTCTCTCCCCGACCCATAAATCCGTGAGTCTCCGCTGCGATCGGTTTGAGCAAATCAACCCAATCATTTCGGTACTTCCGCATCTGCTCGCCCGAAACTGACATCTGCGATTCCCAGCCTTCAAAAACCTCATCCGCCACAAACTGATCTTGGGCTTGTTTGAGCAATGCATTTCGCTGTTGAAGCGCACGCTTAAACCCCGCAAACGCCTTCAAATAACCCGGGAAAATCTGGCTTAGCTCGGTGTCCAGCATCAAACGTCGATCCGCCGGTTCACCCGTCGCTAAAGCCAAATCACCCGACCAAAAACAAACCGCCGGTAATCGTCCAATCAGGTCGCTCGCTCGCGGCAATCCAATCCCATTGACGAGGGCACGCTTGCGTCGACCATTCGCCAAGTCAAAGCCCAATTCAGTTCCCGTAGGCTCCAATTCACCCTTCACCGAAGCCGTTTCAAAACCTTGCTGAATTGCCTCAACATCCCGAGATGCCCGCAAAACACGACTCGAAGAAAGTAAATAAACCGCCTCAAGCAAACTCGTTTTGCCCTGAGCATTCTTCCCTGCAAAAACGTTGAACCGCTCCGAGAGCCCAATCTCCATCGGCTCCAAATTCCGAAACTGATGAACCCCAATGGTTTTGAGCCATACCGAAGGCTTTTCCCCGGACGCCATTGTTTAACTAATCCTCTTTAATAGACAAGAACTAATTGTAATTAGCCTGCGGAATTGGGGGAGAACAACCGACAATACAAATTGATCTACGTTCAATTTGAACCAGCGAGAAACACGATCATTGCCTGTCCATAACGTGTGAAAAATACCGGGGAAAACAGGCCTATTTTTCCACCCCCAATTAACTCCCATTTTGTTCCACAGATTTCCCTCAGATTTACACAAGGTTTTTCATGCGGCCAAACTTCATCACAACCGCCTCCATTTGATAGATTGGATGCACGTTGAGAAGTGGCGAAATCCGCTCTCGTTCTCGGAACGGCTCCCAAATCGCTTGCAGACTCCGATATTGTTCATCTACCGGCAAATAGGGGAATCGGTCACACAATCGCTTGATCGCGTGGTATTCCGGCAAAGTCATCCCTCCAAGCTCGCCAACTGAATACTCAAGCGGGTGAATGCCTACCTTATAGGGAGCAGGCGTGAATCCCTGAGGAATCTCGTTTGCCGAAACCACCACCGTCCCCGCAATTAAGTCCCCTAAACGCTGAGAATTCTCATTCAAAAATATCGCCATAAAGCCAAGGCCATAAAAGCCCGGCAGAAAATCTGCGATCCTCAAAATATTTCGCATAAACGATGACCGCCAGTTTAACGGCGTTCCATCACTCTGCAAAACCCGAATTTTCAGCGCCCTCTTCCCGAACGTCTGACCCTGCCAAAGCACTTCCAAAACGATGAAGTAAGCGAAAATCCCAAACGTAATAAAGAGGGCCATAAAAAAGTTAGCCAACCCTTCGCCAAGCGCCATCGCCGTAAAACTGATGATCATCCCGATGGCCGTATAACCAACAACCACTAATAATAAATCGATCAAATGCGCGCCAATTCGGGCACCGTAGCCGGCATGCTGATATGAAATGACTACCTTTTCTGGCGTCAGCACCAAGTAGCGATCATTCACGAGTAACATCGTACCTGCCACCAACACATGATTCTCCCGACTCCTCGACTCTGGTTTCTTGTTGCACTGGGCATCCCGCTTGCCTTAGGCGGTGCAGTCGTGCCGGGACTCGAAAAGTTCGTAATTCTCTACAATGTTGTTCTGCTATCGATTTGGTATTTCTCCGGCAAATTCGCCCAAAAATGGGATCCCATCCGCGCCAACCGCGTGACCGATAATGTTCTGTCGGTGCGAGTGAAAAACACCGTCCAAATCGAATTAGAAAACAATGGTCAGCTTCCCATCACAATCTATGTCCGAGATGAAGTCCCCGAAAACTGCACCGCCCAAGGGAATCAATTCAAGATTCGACTCAAAGGCCGCGAAGCAAAAGTAAAAAAATACACGCTCACCCCCACAAGCCGTGGCGAATGGGAATTTCGTGGCCTTTATATCCGCTACCCCGGCCCACTTGGACTCGCCCAGGTTCAAAAAGAAATTTTGCCCCCGAACCGGATCAGGGTCTACCCCAATGTCAAAGCGATCGAAGAATTTGAACTACTCAAGCAAACCGGACACCTCAGCCACATGGGGATGCGTCGTTCCCGCATAAAGGGTCTCGGAATGGAATTCGAATCGCTCCGCGATTACAACGAAGACGACTACCGAAAAATCGACTGGAAAGCATCCGCCCGGCGTGGCAAACTCGTCGTCCGCAACTTCGAGCAAGAAACCAACCAAGGCGTAATGGTTTGCGTCGATGTTGGCCGCCATATGCTAGGAGAAGTCGATGGTGTAAGAAAGCTCGACCACTGCCTCGATGCCGCCCTCCTGTTCCTCCATGCCGCCGAACGCGCTGGGGATCAAGTCGGCCTCATGTTGTTCAACGACAACGTCGAAAAATATATCGCTCCGCGCCGTGGCAAGGCCCAGGTCGCCCGCCTCCTCGAAGCCCTCTACGACGCCCAGGCCCAGCCCATCCAGCCCAACTACAACCAGGCCTTCAGCTTTCTTGCTTCTCGATGGAAAAAACGCTCTCTCGTCGTCATCTTCACCGACGCTGAAAACGCTGACCAAGCTGGAATGATCTCGTCCGCCCTCGCAACAATCCGCCGCCGGCACCTGGTTTACGTCGTCCGCGTCTCCGATCCAAAACTCCGAGAATTCCTCAACACCGATGTCACCGGGGATCGCGAACTCTTCGACCAAGCCGCCGCGCTTTGGTATATCGGCGACCGCCGCCGCGCCGAAGTCTCTCTCCGAAACGCTGGTCTCAACAGCCTGGAAGCCGAACCCCAAGACCTCGCCCGCGAACTCGTCACTGCCTACCTTCGAGTCAAGCGCCTAAGCCTGATTTAGTAAGTCGTTTCCGGACCATAAGCCCGCGCATCTTTATGCCGAACAATCACGCCAAGGTTTAATCCATTCCGCATAAAATTCAGCATGGACAACGCATTTTCAATCTCGCCTTGCTTCGGCGTCTGGTGCTCTCCGTGCCCCGACTTCGAGCATGAACCGGGCAATTCCCCAACGAGTTGAACCACCCCAAGTCCCATCTTTTTCCAAGTCAACATCGCGTTCGATCGCCAATGGCTCCCCGAAAAACTCAGCCAGCAAACCGGTGAACTGACGCCCGCAACGCGATCTTCCGGATTGGCTGGAATACCACTGAGGTCAACTTCCGCCCCGATCGAAAGCCCATATTTCTTCGCCATCGCTGCGAACTTGGCAAACAAATCGTAATCTTGCTGCCCCGCCGTTGACCACGAAACCCCCGCCGACTTTGGCATTAAAACAACATCAGTTGACTTCGCGAGTGACTTCAACTCTGCCTCAACCGGAGGCCATTGCTTCAAAGGCGTTGCACGCACTTTCTCCCACGGTGAAATCTCCGTTTGACTTAATTTCCGCGTTGCCGAAACCCACTTGCCAGACGGATCTAAACTCAACCAAGCCTCTGGTAATTCCAGAGTGCGACCAGGTCGAATCACCCAACCCAAGTCGTCTCCTTGAAAAGCCCTAGGGGGCCAAAGCCCATCGCCCTGGCTTATAGAGTTAATCGCAACTGGGGATGAACTGCCGTTTCGAATGACAATCGTTTGGTTCAAGATCGGCTCGCGATCCACCATCTGGTAAGTCAGCTCAACAAACAAATCCGGCAACTCGCGGTGATTCCACATAAACCGAACCCCCATCCCTCTGGGTGGCCACACAATCGATGGCCCAACCACCCCCTTCACGTCAAATGGCTTTCTGAACAAGAGTCCCTTCGCATTCACCGCGCGCAACCCGTTCTCATCTCCACCGAGTTGAATGCTTTGTCCGTTGATTGTCAATACGGGCACAGGCAAATCCGTCGCAACCTTGCCCATCTTTTTGATTGAGAAGCTCACGGGTTTGGCCAGTGGCCCAAATCCAGCCGTAAATTGAACAACTCCATTATCGACCGCAACTGTCCCAGGTGACCCCCCTCGATAAACCTTTGCTAAAGCCTTTACTTTGAAAGTATCTGCATCTGCCTGCGCAACCACCGGAGCCTCCGTAACGGGAGGAAACAACTTAAAACTCTCATCGAATTGACTCACTTGAGTCTGCCCCATCAAGCCATACAAAACCAAGCCAATCATCATTCAATCAGACGCTTAAAACCACTTCGATGTCCGAAACACTCTTTTTTTCCCCAACGCATACAACGTTTCACCAAAAACAAACGTAAAATAGCCCAAACCTGTATGAGTCAAACCGCTCCGGCAAAGTCGCTGGCCGCCCAAATCCAAACCTCGCTTCAGCGCTGGCCCTCTAAGGTCAGCCACATGATTCCAGAAGGCAAAGAATTTAAGAGTGTTACATTCTCAGAATTCGAGCAAATGGTCTTCGAACGCGCCCAAGCACTCCATGCTCTCGGCGCAACCAGGGGCGACCGACTTGTCATTATCGGAGAATCTTCCTTTGATTGGGCCCTCACTGATTGGGCTTGCCAAATGCTCGGCATCGTCAGCGTTCCTATCTACCCAACCCTCCCACCCGACCAAACCAGCTACATCGCCCACGACTGTCAAGCGAAATTCGCCCTCTGCAGCGACAAAAAGCAGGGTGCAAAAATTGATTCCATCCCAACTTATGTTTGGACAGAAGGCGAAGGAGATTTTTATCCTAACTACACGTCCGCCAGCACCCTCACCCACGACGAAGTAGAAAAACTCGCCGAAGAAATCCAGCCCGACGACCTCTGCACCTTGATCTACACGAGTGGCACAACCGGCCAACCTAAAGGCGTGATGCTCACAAACAAAAACATCACGAGCATGAATTACAACGTGCCGTTCACATTTCCCGTCGATGAAAACGACTCATTCCTCAGTTGGCTCCCTCTTGCCCACGTCTTTGAGCGGTACGCCGGACATTTCCTTCCCGTATCAATTGGTGCCACGATCATCTACGCTGGTAGCATCGCGACCCTTGCGAACGACATGCAAAAAACGAATCCAACCGTCGTTCTTGCCGTCCCCCGGTTCCTCAACAGCCTCAAATCAAAAGTTCTCGATGGCGTTGCTCGGAAAAAACCGTTTGAGCAAAAGCTGTTCAACCTCTGCCTCGCTCAAGGACTTGCCAAAACTCAAGGAAAATTCGCCCCTCTCGCCGGAATCCTCGATAAACTTGTCGCCAGCAAAATCCGCGAACGTACGGGCTCAAATCTACGGTTCTTCGTCAGTGGTGGTGCCGCACTCCCGCCCGCTACCTGCGAATTCTTCCTCGCCATGAACATCAACGTCCTACAAGGCTACGGACTCACCGAAACCACTGCCGCCAGCAATCTGAACTTACCCCTCGATAACCGCCCCTGGACGGTCGGGCCTCCAATCCATGGAGTCGAAGAAAAAATCGCCCCCGATGGCGAAATTCTCATCCGAGGCGATTCGGTCATGGTCGGCTACTACAATCTGCCCGAAGACACCAAAGCGGCCATCGATAACGAAGGCTGGTTCCACACCGGCGACATCGGCGAATTTGAAGGGTCACACCTCAAAATCACCGACCGTAAAAAAGACCTGCTCGTCCTCGGAAATGGCAAAAATGTCGCTCCTCAACCAGTCGAAAACCGACTCAAAGAAGGCGAATACATCGCCGAAGCCGTTCTCCTTGGCGACGGCATGGAGCATTGCGTCGCGCTCATCATTCCAGAATTTGAACGGGTTCAAACTTGGCTCAAAGCCAAAGGTGAAAACGAAGTCGACCCCGCCAAAATCGTCGAACGCGACGATATCAAAGAACTCATCCGCAAAGAAGTCGATGCCGCCAACAAAACCCTCGCCGACTATGAACGAGTACGCCGACACGTCCTCGTCCCCAAAGCATTCACCGTCGATGACGGCGAACTCACGCCAAGCCTCAAAGTTCGCCGCAAAGTCGTCAAAGAAAAATACGCCGACCTGATCCACTCACTCGAGAAGAAATGAACCTTACGGTCGGACTGCCAAGAGTTTTTCGACGTGCTTGGCGAGCACGTCAAATTCGATGTTCACGGGTGAACCTGTCCCAAGGTCACTCAAGCACGTTTCAGCATACGTGTGAGGGATGACTGCAACATCAAATTGTCCACCATCCGGATGGACCACCGTCAACGAAACACCATTCACTGTTATTGACCCCTTATCAATCAGATACTTATCTCCCTCAGAACCCACATCAAACCGAAACACCCAACTTCCCCCCAATTCAGTAATCGACACAACCTGCCCGACGCAATCAACATGCCCCTGGACAATATGCCCCCCAAAACGATCCATCGGCCGCATCGCCCGCTCTAAATTCACTCGATCCCCCGAATCTAAAAAACCAAGCGCAGACCGATCATATGTTTCCTCTGAAACATCAAATGCCAAACCATTCAAAAAATCGACTACCGTCAAACAAACCCCATTTACCGCCACACTCTCCCCAATCGCCCAGTCTTCCACGCCAAGCGGCGCCGAAACAATCAACCGAGCGCCATCTTTCGTTACCACTTGTTCGCAAGCCTGTACCAATCCCGTAAACATCAATCCCTATTCTAACGGCTAAACCAGTCGTGCCAATCCGCCGAACTTCCAAAAATCCTAGCAAACATTCGGATGATCGCCCGCAATAGCCTTTCCAATTATCAACTGTAAGCGGGCAAAGAAGCCAGGAGAAAAAAGGATGCGTAACGGACTACGAACGAGCACGGGCACTAAACTTGGTGCAAACCAAAGAGTCGATCCCAAAATCATACTCGGGAGCCACATGCTCCAACTCAGCGGATTGGAACTCGAACAACTAATCAAATCTGAATTGCTCGAAAATCCTGCTCTCGAACGTCTTGATGACTACGAGGACCCCCTGAGTATCGACGAAATCCTTGAATCGATCGCTCCCCAAGAACTCAAACCAAGTAGCACAGACCGCGAAGTTCAAAGAAGTCAACCCAATGACACCCCCGACGTCGATTGGCTCGACCTCACCGTTAGTGACGACTCCCTCTGGGATCACCTTCTCGCCCAACTTCGAGTCCAAATCGACGACCAACACATGGATCTCGCGACTTATTTCGTCGGCTCCGTCAATGAGCGTGGATATCTTAACTGCACGGTTGAAGACGCTGCCCTTGATTGCGGAACAAGCCTAGAAGATGCCGAATACGTGCTCAAAGCCCTCCAGGGGTGCGAACCAGCCGGAGTGGGTGCCGGAGACCTCAGGGAGTGTCTCATTTTGCAACTCCGCGATGCCCAAACCGACGCCGAGAGGCTCGCTCGAATCATCCTCAAAAAGAACTGGGAAGACCTCGTCTCCCGCGACAAAAAATCGATTTGCCGAGAGTACAAAATTGATCCAGATCAAGCTGACGAAGTATTTGAAGTCATCGTTAGCCTCAATCCGTTCCCCGGCGAATACTTCAGCCGTCAAACTTCGGGCTGCTCAACCAAAAACAAAACCATTCCTGCCCAACCGGATATCGTCATCACCCTTGAAGAAGCGGGTTACCTCATCGAAGTCCCCGGTTCATCACCCATCCATTTGCGCGTCAACCCCGCGTACGAAAAACAAAAAGCTGAACTCAAAAAGAAGCGCGGGTCAGATCCCGCTGCTTCTCGCCATGTCAACGAATTTATGGATCGCGCCAACCGCTTCCTCGATGCGCTCACTCAACGCCGCCAACAACTCGCCAAGATCGGCAAATATCTCGTCGAGCACCAAGGCGGATTTGTCCGCACCGGCGAATACCGATTTCTCGAATCACTCACCCGCAGCCAGGTTGCGAAAGACCTCGGCGTCCATGAGAGCACCATCAGCCGCGCTACAGCCGGCAAGTTTGTCCAGATCGTAAACGGAGACATTATATCGTTTGAAGTATTTTTCAAACCTGCGCTTCGAGTTCAAAAGATGATCGAAGAAATCCTTCAATCCGAAAATCCGAACAGTCCAATGAGTGATGAGCGGATCGCCCAAATGCTCTCCGATAAAGGGGTCAACGTTGCAAGGCGTACAGTCAACAAATACCGCGACCGAAACAAGCAACTCAGCAGTCGCCATCGAAAGACCGGCTAAGTACTACCAACGAATCAAATTCGCGCCCCAAACCAACCCGGCACCAAACCCGACAGTCAAAACCACATCGCCTTTATTCAAGCGGCCATCGCGTTCCGCTTCGTAAAGCGCAAGAGGAATTGAACCCGCCGAAGTATTTCCGTACTTCTCAATGTTCAGAAAAATCTTGTCTGGATCAAGGCCAATCCGTTTTGCCGCGCTCTCAATAATCCGAACATTTGCTTGGTGTGGTACAAATAGCGCGACATCGTCCGCTGACATTCCCGCCTTCTCAAGAACCTTTGCACAAGCATCGCCAAGCGCCGTAATCGCAAACCGATAGGTCTCGCTCCCATTCATATAGAGGTAGGGAGAATCATGTTCCTCAATCGCCAAAAATGGGGGATATTTTGTCCGGCCGCTGAGCATCGAGATGTGAAATCCGCCACCTCCATCACTAAAGAGCACCGTCGCGATAACTCCCCGATCCGTATTCTCAACCGCTGAAATAACCGCCGCCCCCGCCGCATCTCCAAACAGAACGCAAGTTGATCGATCTGTCCAATCAACGTATTTGGTCAATGTATCAACCCCTACCACTAGAACATGTTTTGCTTGTTCAGATCGAATCAAACCATCCGCCACGGATAAGCTGTAAATAAATCCCGCACAGGCCGCTCCCAAATCAAACGCTGCGCACTTTGCGCCGATCCGATCCTGAACTAAACAAGACACTGAAGGAAAAACAAAATCACCACTAACAGTCGCAACTATAATAAAGTCCAGATCTGCAGCTGTGATTCCTGCATTCTTGATTGCTTCTTCAGCCGCAATGACGGATAAGTCGGAAGCCAACTCATCATCCTCGCACATCCGACGTTCCCGAATCCCCGTGCGAGAAAAAATCCATTCGTCATTCGTGTCAACGATTTTCTCCAAATCGAAGTTAGAAAGAATTTTCTCCGGAACGCCATGTCCCGCGCCTGTAATCACCGACCGAATCATCTACTGTTTTCCTAGAAGTTGCCGCGCAACGCGCTCCCTTGTTGAACCTACCACATCCGATTCAACGCATCTTGCTGCGTTCAGCAAAGCATTATGAATCGCTTTTGCGTTGCTGCGCCCATGACTAATGATGCAAATGCCATTAAGACCCAATAGTGGCGACCCACCATACTCCGCATAATCCATCTTGTCTCGCAACGGTCGAAGCGCACTTCGCATCGGCAAAAAGAGTGCCTTCGCCGGTCCAGTCGGAATCGAGGCCCGAATCTCGTCCATGATGAATTCCGCAACCCCTTCGCACGCCTTGAGCAGAATGTTGCCGACAAATGCATCACAAACTACAACATCGACCTGCTTTTTAAAAATGTCTTTCCCCTCAATATTTCCCGCAAACCAATCATGATCTTGCAAGAGCTTATAAGCTTCCTTTGCAAACGCATTTCCTTTCGATGGCTCCTCGCCAATATTAAGCAAATGCGCTTTTGCTCCTTGCCGCCCTAATGCTTCTTCAAGATAAGCGCGCCCCAAAATTGCGAACTCGACCATATGCTCCGGTTCAACATCTGGCGATGCTCCCGCATCAAGCAGCAAAAACCGCCCATGCTGCGAAGGAAAAAGTGTGGCAATCGCAGGTCGATGAATCCCTTCAATCTGACGCCAAGCGAGCAAGCAAGCCGCTGTACACGCTCCAGTGTTTCCCGCCGACACAAATGCCTCAGCTTCGCCCTCTTTAACAAGCTTTGCTGCCACAGAAATCGATGAGTCTTTCTTTTGCCGAAGCGCCGTCGTCGGCGTTTCATGCATATCAATAACTTGACTCGCGGGAACAACCCGAATATTCTTCGGTACAGATCCCGGCAAAAACCGCTGAATCTGCTCCGGAATTCCAACGAGCAGAATCTCGCCATCAATCAATTCCGCCGCACTCACGGCACCGGCAACGATGGGTTCAGGTGCATGGTCGCCCCCCATAGCGTCAAGCGCGATTCTCAATCCGACCCGCTCCGAAACTTTTCTAAATCCTGCAATGCGGGATGTCCATATTTCTGGTCAATTGCCACCGATGGCGCATTCGGACATGGAATATCCCAACTACCAGAACAAAGCGGCTGAGTCGGCAAGTTTAAAAGGAGTCCCTGTCGCAAATAGTCATCAATCTTGAGCCCGTTTTTGTCAAACAAAGGGTACTCCTCATCGTTAACAACTTCGGCGTAGCCGTCAGATCCGTAGCAACTAGGAATCCCTTCTATCGGAAAATCATCGTCCATCGTAAAGTCAATATCGAGTTCCAGGGGTTCTCCGCATCGGGCACATTCAACGACGATCCGAGTTTTGAATTCAGATTTGACGATCAGTGCGTTGCCTGTACTCACTCCTTCCAAACTTCCCTCTAGGGGTACAAGGAGGTCAATATCTTCCACTTCATCAAGTTCAGTCGAGATGTCAAACGCCAATCGTTTGCCCGGATTCTGAACGGCCTCGTTCAAATCAACCAAACCGTGACGTTTCATAACTGGTGAGTTTACCAACCTCAAACTTGCGGACTTCACCGCAAGCCCCTATGCAACATCAGAGTCATGTCCAAACATTTATTTAAGAAGTTCACACATCATGATCTCCGGTCACTCATCGAGCGCCCGTCAGCAGGAATCGACGATTAGGGGTGCCGTATTTAAAGCACTTGACCATAAGGCTGTTTTCAGTGCTGTTTCAAAGTTGACAACAATAGTTGGCAACTCACAAATTTCGCCAGTCATGATAACTCGACTCGTTGTCCCCTCTCCCGAATTCGAGTCAAACATTAGAGATGGCCTAAAAAAGGGAATTTATACGGATGAGCCCATCGACTTTCCTGACTTGAGGCAAGCGTTTGGGGCCCTTGATCAAGCCCTCTCTTGGGAAATTGCGGTAACGGCCGGCTTAGAAACCCTGATAAGACCTATGCTCAAAAGTCAAGTTATAACGACCAGAGAGTTTATGCGGCACGCTTTGGCGACAGCAGCCGGTTGCGGCGCAATTGCTGAACATCTGAATCTGCCAAAAGACAAATTTATTATTGCTGGCCTTTATCACAACATCGGAATTCCAGTCCTGATCAACTCCTATCCAGATGTATATGCACAATTTATTGAGCAATCGACTGGATCTAATATCCTAATAGAAGACCTAGAGCAAACCCACTTTGGATTTAACCACGAAGAGGTTGGCTCGTCATTCCTGATATCTTGCACTTTTCCAGATGACTGTTGGCGACCTGCCGCAACCCACCACTTGTGCGAAATGACCGAGGATATCTTAGTCGCCTCCGTAAGGCTCTGCTCAAATATTGCCCACCAAGTCGGATGTACTCTCGGGCTAGCGAATGGTTGCAATGCGCTTCACCCGGGTCTTATCTCAGGAATCGGTTTAAACGATACGGCATTGGCGGAAATGGCTAATCGAATGGCCATTGCTGCAACTCGAGGGGCAAAATTCGTATAAATACGAGAAAACCCAATTCAAAGTAGTCGAAAAATTAATCTTTCTGAACGAAGGCGGGCAATCAGCGCGTCAATTGGTGTACGCTTGCGGAACCAGCGCATGGTTATCATATCAGATGGTGTGCGCGAGCTTGAGCGATTGTGAGTGATTGAATGCAGGATTTTGCTATGAAAAAGTGGTGGATGCTATTCGTAGCCGGTGCCTTAGTTGTGGGTTGCGCCGGTGGAGTAGGAAACTTATCAAGTACGACGGGTGGAACGACTACTGGCACAACGACTGGTGGAACTGGAACAACGGCCACGACTCGATCTGTGCCAAGTGTTGCACTTCCCAGCACAACAGCTGAGGTGCGACTTTCGTTCCTTTCTGGCCAGGGCCGAAGACTTCCAGGTTCGCTGTCAGCGCAACTTCGCGTGATTCGACTTCGAATCGGTGGCACGGATATTATTCCGACCAACTTTAACGGATCAACCGATGGGGTCAACGTCCAACTCGATGGATTTACGACAAACAAGTACGGATTCTCTCAAGACCTAGGAGGAAGTGCAAACAAGGATTACCAATTCCTGAGTTTTGACATTACGAAAATGTATCAGGAAGAATTCGATGGTTCGTTCACACAGCTGTTTGACGGATCGTTCCCTGTCGAAAACCTTCCGGTAAACGTGCCGCTTTTGCCAGGTCGACAGACAACAATGAACGTCTACCTGAACAATGCTGCCGTTGGCTTTAGCAACATTTTTGGTGAACCAACATTTGACGTCAATGAATTCAACTTGGAAAACGCACTGACTGGTGCAAACCGAATTGAAGGATTCCTAAGCGACATGGTGTCTTTCGACATTTCTGGTGTTGGATCTCGACCAAACATGAATTCAGGCGGAGCCGCCGACAAGTTCATGATTTCCGGCGACTCGCTCGGTATCGGTCGTTCAGCAGGTTTTGATGGATCTTTTGATCTCTTCAGCCCGAATTTCGTCGAATCAGGCGTCACAACCAATCCAGTCCAATTGCCAGATGGTGTTGCTCCAGGAACCTACAACGTTCTTGAGCCAGACCCGTCTGTCATTCCTCCCGCGATTGTCCGCATCACAGCCCTCCAAGGGACGTGGCGTGACGTCAACAGCGTAATCACAAACCTCGGTACAACTGGCATGATCGTCTTCCCAACCACACGAGCTGGCGAAGAAGACATGGCAATTGCATACGTCCGATCGGGGAGCCAAATCACGAATCTCTATTTCGGTAAAGCGACCGTCACCGCAAATGGTGGAACCACCACTCTTTGGCCAATCGACCAACTTGCTATCGCTGAAGGGTCTCGAACGGGCGGATTCACTGGAACGTTCGCTAATCTCACGAAAGTCGGTGGCGTAACTAAAGATGGTGACTACACATTGACTGGTGCACCGGGAGCCCTCGGCGCAACTGGTGTCTTTGCCGTCTACACCAAGTAAAGAAACACGTTCGATCCTCGCCGGAATTGATACCGAATACGGTTTTACAGTCGAGGGTCGAAATGTCAACTCACAAGCTGACGATAGCATTGCCTTCGTCCGGTCATCTCCGGACGAAGGCTTTTTGCATTGGGATTACCGATCAGAAAATCCACGCCAAGATATGCGAGGATTCCAGGTCGATCACCTCACTCCCGACCCGATCGACGCTGAATACGACAGGGGTCGTGCACGCCCACATGCCGCCGAAGAGCGATCAGATCGAATCCTGCCTAACGGGGCCAGATTCTATAACGACCACGGGCACCCGGAATATGCAACCCCCGAATGTTGGGGCCTTGCCGACATCGTCGCCCACGAACAATTCGGTGATAGCATTGTCGTCAACGCTGCCCAGAGATTCTCACAAGAAATCCAGAAGGACGTTAAGGTCTACAAAAACAACACCGACTTCCATGGCTCATCATGGGGGACTCACGAAAGTTATCTTGTCCCCCGACACTACGATTTTAACAAACTCGCACAAGCGATAATCCCCATTCTCATCGCTCGCCAAGTCGTCTCCGGTGCTGGAAAAGTCGGAAGCGAATCAAAAGGGCCAGTCAAATTCCAACTTTCGCAGCGCGCCGATTTCTTTGTCGAAGCAATGAATATCGAAACGCTCTCGCGGCGACCTGTATTCAACACCCGCGATGAACCCCACGCGAACGCCAATCTTTGGCGGCGACTTCACGTTATTAGTGGCGATAGCAACATGCATCCGGGATGCACTGCGCGCAAAATTGGCCTGATCAAACTCGCTCTCATCCTCCTCGAGCAAGACCTTGTCCCACTTTGGCGAATCCCCGATCCCGTCACTAGTTTCCAGCTCGTCAGCCGCGATTCGACCGGCGAAGGCAGAATCGAATTAGAAGATCGCAATTGGACAACCCCACGCCAAGTTCTTGAATCGTACTGCGACGCCATGGCCCACGCTGATATAGCCGACCCAGAAATCCACGCCATCATCGCCGAAACCCGCCAACTCCTCGAAGACCGACATGCAAACCACGATAACTTCTGGCCAAAAGTGGATTGGGCCGCAAAACTTTGGCTCCTCAATCAATTTGCTGAAAGTGGCGAAGACTGGGATCAAGCCACAATGCAGAGTCTTGACATGCAGTATCACCTGTTAGATCAATCAGAAGGGCTCTATTTCGGCCTCCAGTCCGCCAATTACCTTGTTCTGCCCCCATTTGCCTCTCTAACCCCCCAAGCCGTTCCAGAAGGCTCTCGGGCAATTGTCCGAGCGATTCTCATTCAACGCTTCCGCGAAGAACTCGAATCAATCTCTTGGAGCACTGTCCGCCTCAAATCGGGCGAACAATTCTCACTCGACCCGTCAATCTGGTACGAAAGTGATCTCTTCAACGTAGAATCAATCGAAGAACTCCGAAAAAGGATTTCAAAATGATAAAAGCCGACCGAAAACAAGCCCCTCAACCTGCTGAGCCGCAACGAAAGCTCGGTGACGACAGCGGCCCATCTAAGCCGGATATCGACCGGCCTGCTGCCCCCAACGAGCTGCTCCGACGGATGAAAAATGTCGACCCTGACCAAGCCAAAAAGTACCGACAGCGATCCGGCCAATGAACAAAACTCCAACTCAAGATTTCGCTGAATTAGTCGGGTTTGAACCCAAACCAATTCCACCAAACCACGTCCATGGCACAACCGTCATCGCCATTCGCTACGATAGCGGCGTCATTGTCATCGCCGACCGTCGCGCCACGATGGGCAACATCATCATGTTCGAAGGAGCAGAAAAGATCGAAATTCTCGACGACGAAACCGTGGTCGCGATCAGCGGCGCCTACGCCCGATCACTTGAAGTTTGTCGCTACCTGCGCCACGCATTCAAGTATTACGAAAGACTCAACCTCTTCGAAATCTCAACTGAAGGCAAATTGATGGAAATTTCTCGTGCCCTTGCGAACAATATGGAGATCGCGATGCAAGGCGGAGTCTTTCTTCCAATAGCGGCGACATATAACAAAAAGACCGAGGAGTTTGGCGTCTATTTCTTCGATACCGCCGGTGCCCGATTTATGGGTGCCGATTACGCCGCTGCTGGATCAGGCTCAGAACGCATACGTGGTGTTTTTGAGTTCATTGCTCGCACCAAGGGTAAATGGTCCACTCGCCCCCGCGAAGATGTCCTCGTCGATGCGGTCACCCTTCTTGAGCTCGCTGCCGATATGGATAGCGCGACCAGCGGCGTCCGCCGCCACCTCCCCGTCATCGCCGACCTGACCAAAGATGGCGTTCGTCGCTACAGTGACGACGAAATCCTCGCCGCTGTCCAAAAAATTCCTGTATAAAACAAAAATCCCCTTGGCATAAAACCAAGGGGATTTTCTAATCGAGTTACCGATTAGAATTTATAGCCAACGTAGAAACCAAGCGCGGTTGCCCGTGCTCCATTTGCTGCGTCAGAATAGTTGAAGTTGATTTCGCCGAAAATGTTGTCGCCAAACTCCTGACCAACGCCTAGTCGACCAGCCAAAACGGTTTTTGTGGAAGTCAAGTCAACTACCGCAATTCCAAGTCCGATTTGGAAATACTGGCGCTTTTCAACCGCATCGCCCATGTAAAAGCGTTGGTTCAACAAAATTGGGAACGCGTTGCCTTTGGCACCGCTACCTGATTTGCCCATCCAGTCAATCGACAGCATGGTAACCGCATTATCTAAAATGCGGAAGTCAGTATTGAAATCAGCACCAAAGCCAATATAGCTCGGAGCTATATTGCGCATGACCGAATCAATCGGGTAGACGTAACCGAGTCGGAACGAGACGTTCGTCGGTTGTTCAAGATAATTCACTTGGGCCGAGCCTATCGCCGTAAGGCAGATCGCTGTCAGCAGAGTCACATTCTTCATGGTTCGCTCTTCCGTTCAGGAAAGCCCAAAATTGATTGGGCGTCCCTATTCTACTGGAACGGACGCCTCAGGTCAAACGAATGAGTCAATTTTGTGGGCGGTAAACTCATTTTTCGATGCCCAATCTTCTTTTTGAACTCGGATGCGAAGAAATGCCAGCCTCCGCAGTTGACCGCGCGACCCAAGATTTTCTCGATCAGGTGACCAATCGACTCATCGAAGCGGGACTTTCTTTCGCCAACGCGCGCGTTTTGGGCACTCCGCGCCGAATAATTCTCGGAATTGAAGGAATCTCCGAGCAGCAACCCGACCGCCAAGAAGAAATGCGAGGACCAAGAGTACAAGCCGCATTCGATAGTAGCGGAAATCCCACCAAAGCTCTTGAAGGCTTTTGTAAAGGACAAGGAATTAACCCTAGCGAAGTAACAA
>JBJXDW010000004.1:0-45437 GCA_046154445.1 Fimbriimonadaceae bacterium
ATTACTAATTTTAACCCTGCGTGACTAGATTTCGACTTTGGCTCCTGATTCATTTTCATTTTTTTACCTAGTCAATTGCCTGCGTCAATACCGCCTTTGCAACTTCATCCGGCGTCGTTATCCCCGCCAGAACTTTCTTCCTGCCATCTTCAATCATCGTATGGAATCCATCATCCCGTGCAATTTGCAAGAGCTCAGGATAATCCGCTTGGTGAGCAATCGCTTGTTTCATATTGCGACTACCCGTAACCAATTCAAAAATTCCAAATCGACCCTTGAACCCACTTCCTCGACAACTTTCACAGCCTTTGCCTTTCGAGAGTCGAGCTCCTGTCATGTCATTTGCCGTCAAACCAATCAATTCAAGTTCATCTCGACCGTAAGGGAACGGCTCACTACACTTAGGACAGTTCCGACGAACAAGCCGCTGAGCCATGATTGCAACCGTAACCCCCGACATCAGATACCACTCTGCCCCCATGTCTGCCATCCGACCAACCGCTTCCAAAGCGTTGTTTGTGTGCAAAGTAGAAAGAACAAGGTGACCCGTCAAACCGGCCTGAATCGCAATCTTAAGTGATTCTGAGTCGCGGATTTCACCGACCATCATAACATCAGGGTCTTGCCGCAAGAACGACCGCATTACTTTTGGGAACGGCGTTTTTTCCGTTACCTGAACCTGCGCAATGTTGTGCTCAAATTCATATTCGATCGGGTCTTCAACCGTAACAATGTTTCGGCTCCGACTATCAAGCTGGTTGAGTGAAGCATAGAGCGTAGAGGTTTTCCCGCTACCCGTTGGCCCCGTAACCAGAATCAAACCATAGGGAACCTGAATCGCACTCCGCCATTTCACTTCTGTTTCGGGCTGCATCCCCAAATCTTCCAAATTGACCTTCATTGCCTGAGGATCAAGAAGCCGCATAACAAACTTTTCGCCGTTCAAACATGGGATACAACTAGCCCGAGCACTCAACCGATTGCCGTTATATTCCATGTCAATCCGACCATCTTGAGGTTCGCGTTGCTCATCAATCCGCATACCCGCGGCAAGCTTGAGCCGGGCCAAGACGTTTGTCGCTTGCTCTGGCGGCAACTGCCCATTCTCTTGCAAAACCCCGTCTTGTCGATACCGAATCCTCAACTGGTCACGCTCGGGCTGCAAGTGAATGTCACTCGTGCCTGTATCAAGCGCATTCATCATAATATTGTCGACAATCCCGACCGCCAACGACATCTCGTTTCCGCCCATCTCGCGGCTCTGTCCTTGCTCCCGAATAATGAGGCGGAATTTCTTCGCCGCGCCCCAGTTCCCAGTCTCTTGTGTTCCGTCCATACCGTGACTGCTATCTTACACGCTCACTGCCGTAATGTCATTCGTTTTCTTGATGGTTCCGCCGAACTCAAACAATTTTCTCACAACAAGCTTCATCGTCATTCAAGCAAAACCTGGAACCTATCTCCCTACAGTCTCAAATCTTACGCCCAAGCCAATTCAAAATCATGTCGTTCCTGCGTAGGCAGGAATCTCATTGCAAATTCTAACAAGATCCTACAAAACCCCATCAGGCGGAGTAATCACCAACTCCTCAACCACCCGATCACCCGGCATAGCCACTACCCCGGCAATCGCCTCTGCAACCGCCTTCGCCCGGAGCATTTTCTCTCTTGGCGGACCAACCGCCGCATCCGCTCCCCAAATCGGCGTGTCAGTTGCTCCCGGCAATACGTTCGTGACACGAATCCCGTGCCGCCGATACTCTTCCCGAATCACCGTCCCAAACTGCATCAGCCCTGCCTTCGATGCCGAATAAACCGCCGCTCCGGGAAAAACTGACCGCGCCGCCACACTTAAAACATTCACCACCAAGCCCCGCTTTGCCTCAAGCATCAACGGCAAAACAGCCCGCGTCATCGCCATCGGCGCAAGCAAATTCTTCGCCATCTGCACCTCATTTGCTTCCAACTCTGAACTCGAATAATCCCCAAATTCCGCAAACCCCGCGTTGTTCACCAACACAACCTCACCCTCCCCTTTTAGCAAATCCAAAATCTGAGGATTTCGCGCCACTTCCTCAATATCCCCCGCCATAACCCCAACGCGAAGTGCCCCCATCTCCTCACATCGCACCGCCAATTCTTTGAGCAAATGCTCCCGTCGAGCCGTCAAAACCAGCTCATACCCATGCTCAGCCAGCAAAATCGCAAGCTCCGCCCCAATCCCACTACTCGCTCCAGTAATCAAAACCTGCTTCATAACCAAAGATTACCGCCAGTTACCTGCAACTAAAATTTTGGGTTTGATCTCAAGTTTCTAAGCCAGATCCCGTGTGTTGTTTAGCTTAATCAAAACCAACTTACCGCCCAACCTCAAAGACATTCCGCGCCGTCTCCAAAAGCCGAACCCGCTCCAACCGCCCCGGAACTGTCCCTACCAGCCGATCAAAAATCATTTGAACAACAACTTCGCTTGTCGTATTCTTCCCCGCAAATTCCGGAATATCCAAATCCAAATTCTTATGGTCGTACCGACCAACAACTTCCCGCTCACAAACGGCATCCAGCTCGCCCAAGTCCACCATCATGCCACTCACCGGATCAACCTCCCCACTCACCGTCACCTCCAAAACATAGTTGTGCCCATGTCCATTCAGATTGTTGCACTTCCCAAAAAGCCGCAAGTTCTCCGCTTCGCCCAACGCCGGAACATCCAATCGGTGCGATGCAGCGAACTCATAAATTCTCGTCAATGTGATCATATCTTTCTCATTTGTCCATTCGCCGTAGAGCAACGGCGTCTCCTCAAGTTTCAAATTCACCAACTCCACCCCACCCGGTAATTCGTTTAAAAGATCCCGAAAATACAAGAGCAAATTCTCAACCGAGGGCGACCGCTCCCCAAAACCCTCAACCTCGTCATTAATACTTTTCTGATCAAACTTGCTCAAAACAAGCAATTTGAGCGCGTCGTCAATCCATTTAATGTTAACAACCATCCCATTCGAGTCATCAACTTTCCCTCGGCAAGACACCCACAAAACGTAATTGTGTCCATGATTAAACCGTGACGCCCACGGACCAAAAATCTCCCGATTCTCCGCCTCCGACTTCGAATCAAGCCAATACCGGTGACCGCTACTAAAGCTAATTTTTCGCGTCAAAGTCACCATCTATTCACTCCTACGAAAAGGAACCCCCAAATTCTGCGGCTGCTGGGTTCCTTTACCCACAACCACCAAAACCACGAGGGCCACCAAATAAGGCAAAGCAAGGAAAAACTGAGTCGGAATCATCGACTTCCCTTGCACCGCAAATTGTAACCACTCCAAAAACCCAATGAGCATCGATGCCGCCAAAACCCAACCTGGCTTCCACCGCCCAAATGTCACCAAAGCAATCGCAATAAATCCTCGCCCCGTTGTCATGTTTTGCACAAAACTATGCGAAATCCCAAGCGTAAGATATGCACCAGCTAGTCCCGCGAAGCCTCCACAAATCGTCTGCCCAATCAACCTGAGTCGAACCACCGAAAATCCTGCAGATTCAACCGCCGGTGGATACTCACCTGCCGCCCGCATCGCCAACCCAATCTCAGTTCTGAACAAAAGCCTGTATGCCAAACATCCGAGAACTGGCAATGAAATGAGCACCGGATCAACGAGTTCAAAAAGCTTCGGAAATCCGGCGACATTCGATAAATTCTGTCCCCGATTCGTCCCCAAATCAAAGAGTGTGCTCGTCAATCCAAGCCCAAACAGATTCACCGCCGTCCCCGCAACCACCTGATCACTTGCCAAAACTACCGTGAAATACGCTTGAGTCAAAGTCAAAAGCAGCCCAACCAGCACCGCAACAATCAGCCCTGCCCAAACTGATCCTGTCGACCCACTCACGACAACCGCTGTAAAAGCCGAAACAAGCATCGTCCCCTCCAGCCCAATATTCAAAACCCCTGTCCGCTGACCAATTGTTTCACCAATTGCCGCAAACGCCGTCGGAGCCGTGAACTGCACAATCCTCAACCCAATCGAAAGAAAATCCATCATTCCCCCTCCGCTTGCCGCTGCAACCGCTTCGAGTACCAATAATTCAATCCAATAAATGCTAGCACTGCTACACCCTGAACTGCCGGCACCAAACTATTTCCAATGGGCGTAAACCGCTTCAAGTTGTCCGACCCCGCAAACAGCCCCCCAAAATAGAGCGCACTCGCCAATGTGCCCCACGGATTTAAGCCGCCAAGGAGCGCAACCGGAATTGCAATGAACCCCCAATTCTGCGCAAACCCATCCGCTAGCCGACCTGTCAACCCGGCGTAATCGACGGCTCCCGCTAGCCCACACAATCCCCCGCTCATTGCCATCGCTTGAATCTGAATCTTCCCGACTCCAATCTTGTTTGCCCGTGCCGCACTCGGCGATTCTCCAACAACGCGCAACTTAAATCCAGACTCCGTAAACCGCAAATAAATCCAGACCACTGCAACGCAAGCCAGAGCAATAAATACTCCCGTATGAAGATCCGATTGCCGGTCAAAGCGCATCAATCGCACTGTTTCAGGTAACTCATCCGTTACAAAAATCTGCTTTTTTGATTCTTGCAATGGTCCCCGCAATAGCCATTCTAAGGTCAATAACGCCAAGAAATTCATTAAAATCGTAGAGATAACAACTTGAACTCCCCGCTTGACATGGAGCCAACCCGCCAAAGCCCCAAGTGCCGCCCCGAATAAGGCACCGCAAAAAAGAATCACCGGAGAAAGAGCTGGTGCAAACATTCCCGAGAACAACTTAGCGCAGGCCGCACCCCCAATTCCGCCAAATACGTACTGCCCTTCTCCACCAATGTTATACATACCTGCCCGCCAGGCAATAACTATCCCAAGGCCAGCAAGGCAAAGTGGCGTTGCTTTCGACAAAGTCCTGCCAACCGAAATCCAGTCTCCGCCCGCTCCTTCCCAAAGGTAACCCAGGCTCTGCGGAACATTCAATCCAAACGCCGCAAGCGTCAGTGCCATGACACCAAATAAGCCGGCAAAGACTACAACATATCGGGCCAGCTCCTTCAAGAATTCTCTCCCAAAAACTGGTCGCTCAGTCTTCCTCGACTTAAGTACTTTGTATGAGTTGCTAATCCCGCCAGTTCATCCAAGTCAGTTGAAATTAAGACAACCGCCGTCCCATTTTCCGCCGCTTCTTTCAAGCGACTATGAACATAACTTGTCGCCTTAATATCCAGCCCGCGAGTTGGATTCACCGCAACCACAACTGTCGGATCACAACTCAACGTCCGAGCTACAACAATCTTCTGCTGATTCCCTCCACTCAAGCTGCCCGCCCGATCCCCTGCCGATCCAACCTTGATTTGAAACTCCTCAATCAGCCGAATTGCTCTCTCATGCACCATGCTCGGAACAATAAACGGACCTTTTCGAACCGCACCCGGCACGCCTCCGAGCAACATGTTCTCTTCAATCGACATACCCAAAGCTAGCCCATCGTGCTGCCGATCCTGCGGAATATATGCAATTTTGCCTTCAATATCACGAACCCCGGATTCCACTGCCCGCACTCCGGCTAGCGCTTCTGCAAGTTCAACTTGACCATTCCCATCAACGCCTCCGATCCCAAAAATCTCACCTTGCCGAACTTCAATCGTCACTCCATCAACCGCTCGAACTCCTCGATCGTCATGCACAATTAGCTCTGAGACCCGTACAACGGCATCTCCCAAAGCTACTTCGGCGCGCCCAGTCGCAACCGGAATCTCTCCTACCATCCACTCCGTAAGTTGTTCCGAATTCGTCTCACTCACCAAGCAACTTGCAACGAACTTCCCCCGCCGCAAAACCGTCACCCGATCTGCAATCGCCAAGACCTCGCTCAGCTTATGGGCAATTAGCAAAACCGCCGTACCCTCATCCCGCAAAATCCGCAATACACCAAACAACTCAGCAACCTCATCCGGACTCAAAACGGCCGTCGGCTCATCCAAAATCAGCACCGACGCGTCCCCCGCAAGTGCCTTCAATATCTCCACCCGTTGCTGCGCACCAACCGGCAAATCACCCGCTCGAGCATCCAATTCAACTACCCAACCCAACTCACGACCCTTCTCAACCGCCAAACACGCTAACCGATTAGAATCAAGAACCCGAATCCCACCCTCAAGTTGAGCCAAAGCAAAATTTTCACGCACTGTCAGATGAGGCACCAGCATAAAGTGCTGATGAACCATCCGAATCCCCATATCCCGCACTGCAAATGGCTTTCCAACTGGCAATACCCGACCGCCAACATCAATCTGCCCAGAATCAGGCACCACAAACCCACCGATCATCCCCATCAGCGTCGATTTCCCAGCCCCGTTCTCACCGAGAACCGCGTGAATCTCACCACCAAAAAACTCCGCCGATACATCTAACAATGCATCGACGGAGCCATAACTCTTGCTCACGCCACGAACTGAAAGCAATTTAGTAGCTTTCATTCGTTCCTTTATCAGAATTCAGCTTTTGGCGTCGCAAAGCGACCTTCCATCATTTCTAGCTGCATCTTGGTAACAAGCTCTTTTACATCAGGATCAAGTTTGCCAATATTAACCGGATTCAACACAAAATCAACCGCTCCTTCAGTCATTCCTACCAATTGAACTTCGCCACTATAACGACCTTCTTTCACCTTTTTGGCCAATGCAACAAACGGCTTTTCAACGTCAACAAGAGCCGAACCTATCATCTGCGAACTCATCGCATTTTGATCCTCGTTCGCGCCAAAGCACC
Organism: Fimbriimonadaceae bacterium; assembly: GCA_046154445.1. GTDB lineage: Bacteria > Armatimonadota > Fimbriimonadia > Fimbriimonadales > Fimbriimonadaceae > UphvI-Ar2. Next base: position 6,782 of record JBJXDW010000004.1, read on the forward strand.
AAACTTTCCGCTCTTCACAAGCCTTCACAAACCCCGTAACTCCGCTATTCGCCTGATGAATCAAGTAGTCCGCGCCTTCATCAATCGCCTGCAAAGTTGCTTGCTGAGCTGCCGCTACATCATCGTTTTTGCCTGTGAACTTGGTTATAACGACCACGCTCGGATTCACGCTTTTGGCACCCGCTTCAAACGCCATGAATGTCGAACGAATCGAAGGCACATCCGGCCCACCAATCATCCCAATTTTTCCGGTTTTCGTCATCTTCCCGGCAATCATGCCCGCCAAATAAAAACCCTCTTCTAAATAAAACCGAAACGCTCCAGCATTCGGTGCCATCTTGCTTCCCGAACTTGAAACAAAGACCGTATCCGGAAAATCCTTTGCTGTTTCAACCCCCGGTTCATTGTATTCAAATCCATGACCAATAACGAGTTGATAGCCCTTCTGAGCATAACTCCGCATTGCGTCCTTGATGCTAGCGTCTTTAGTGACCTCTTGATTGACCGTAGCCCCCATGTCTTTTTCAATCGCTTTCAAGCCCTTGTAACCAAGCGCACTCCAACCACTATCATTTACACTTGCTGGGGTAAGCAATGCCACCTTAAACTCCCCTTCAACCGGTTTTCCTTGGAGTTTGGGTTCAATCGTAACCGTCTTTTCACCGTCTGGCGCGCCTCCAGAACAGCCAACCAAAACGAGAAGTGCGATCATTGCGAGCGAAAACAATCGATGCATTGCCGTATTCTACGCTTTAGCGGAGGATTAATTGCAAACAGGGTCGCAATTACTAGCGATCAGACTTCGCCGCAACAAGTTCAATTACCGATACTTCCGGTCGCGAGCAGAACCGAGCATGAAATGTCCAGCGACAAACCCCGCGAGTCACATAAACTAGGTTTTGCCGACCCTGCACCAAACCCCGATTGAAAGTCTGTCCATACCGACTAGGAATGATCGGCGAGTATCCAAAAAATGAAATCTGACCGCCGTGTGTATGCCCACTAAGCTGCAAATCAACCCGGTATCCATCCGGAAAATCATGTGCTAAATCCGGGTTATGCGACATCAAAATCCGTGGCATATCCGGGTCAAGTCTGCCCAAAGCTCGCTCTGCATCGACGATTCCATCGGTATAGTCACCAACCCCTGCCAAGACTATTACATCACCGCCGCGCTCCAGCAAAACTCGATCATTGTCAATCAGTTTGAGCGGCGTATGATCTTTGATCTGCTTGATAACATCCGCCTCGCCGTACCAATGATCATGATTCCCTAAAGTGCAAAATTGACCATCCGGTGCCGTCCACTTGTCAAATATCTTTCTAAAATCAAGGTTTGGTCGGCCAGATTCATCTGCCAGATCACCCGGCACGCAAAGAACATCAACTTTTGCCGCCTGAATCATGTCCCCAATTCTGCCCATAAATCCCGGTTCAATATTCTCCGGATAATGAATATCACTCACCAACCCAATCTTGTAACCTTCAAACGACTTGGGCAAATTTTTGATCCGCACCTTCGTGTGTGTGAGATCTAACCAATTCGTCTCGATATTCGTAGGATAAGCTAAAGCGGATAAACCGATCCCCGACAGTGTAAATAATTGCCGACGCGATAACTTTCTGCGCCAAAAAGATTGCTTCACAATTGCTTCATCTGTCGCCATTGCAAAATGCAACAGTTCACTTTCGATGAACGTTTCCTCAAGGAGCCAAACTAGGCCGCTTGATCCTCATCTACGATCTGCTTCGCCCCTTCCGCCGAACTGTAATCCCAATTATCACAGTCCAATCGGCGGCAATGAATCATCCTCTGGAACGTCCCGTTGTCCAATTCGACTTCCGCCGTTTTGGCAAACCGGCATTCCAGACAGAGTTCAGGCTCTATCAGCCGCACCACTTTGAGATTTCTTTTGGCCATCCTTATGCCTCTAGCCCAACCATGGGTATGTAAATAATGTCGGGATCACTAGGTTCATAAATCTCCGCATGATTACCGGGTTTCCCTGATAATCATGCGGATGGCATGATCAAGACTAGTGCAATCGATATTCCGTGCGGCCCATTGTTCTTTCCATAACGACGCCCCTATCGTGCTGCTCAATCAACGCTGCTGCCGCTGAGTTCATAAGCGTCTCACCTGGCTCAACAACATCCAGCCAGCCAAGTAGCCGCGACTCATCTCGCATCGAGTTATCTGCCACTTCTGTAGACAAATAAAGTCGAGCAAGCGGCTGCATTTGGCGAATCCTGGTCGCAATGCGACGCGCAAATAGAGGATTTCGAGCGCAGAAAATCTGCGGGCTACCAACCCATTCACTGAGTGGCCCAGCCTGATCGATCAGCTGTCTCAACAATGAAACCGCACTCGATTCAACCACGAGCGCTGTCATTGTCGGCCTTCGCGCCAACAATGGCATCTCATCGGACGAGAATTTTTTGTATTCTATAACCGCCCGACTAGAAACACGGGTTGATCCAATCGGCTCCGTCTGCCAACTCTTCGCGAGGTCACTCCGGCCAATCTCTTCAAGAAAAACCGTGGTGAGCGATTTCGTAACTGACAAAATGGGTTGAGCCAGTGCAAGTTTCAAAAGCATGCTATCGACTGAAATAACCTCGGCTTTTACCTGCCACAAAACACATTCAGTCCATCGACTTGCCCAAAGTGATTGCAAGGGCTCAAACCACTTTCCGTTTAGATCTGCCCCCAAGTGACCTCGGTACAGTTCACAGAAATCTACTGCCAATTGAGCCTTAGAATCCTTGTCAGTGGTCTCGGTGAATGTTTGCCAAAGCTCTTGGGCTTCAACAAACTCACTGAGACTTCCTGCCTTCATCCAGATCGAACCTTCGCCCGAACCAATGACTCCCGCACCACAATCCCCAAATTGATCTTCCAGCGTTTTGCGAAGATTGTAGAGCGTTGCGGAAAGGCGATTGTTTGCTTTTCCGCCCGAACTACCGGGCCATAAAAGCGCAATTAAGTCTTTGCGGGACATCGGCTCACTCGGATGCACCGCCAGGATCATCAATAGCTCGGCCGCCTTGCGAGTAGGAAACCCCGTAAGAACGGTTCCCTCGCAACTAGCCGAAACACGACCAAATAGGCCGATTCGGATTTTCATATTCTTTTGTCTCTCCCTTTTCAGCACACCCGAAGATGTGCTGGTAAATTTATTGCACAAAAAGCAGACAAAAATCACCTATTTTTAACGATAAAATGAAAATTACGCAAAAACCGTCTACTATTCACAAAAAAATCATACGTGCCCGACTTATTTTCTCACCCGTGCCAGAATCTTGATTGTGATCGTCACTTCAAATATCGAATTCCGCGAAGGCCAAAAAGGTTGCTTGCTCGACTTATTTGTTCCAGAGGGCACCGGTCCGAACCCAACTCTACTTCTCATTCATGGTGGTGGGTGGATCAGTGGCGAAAAAGAGACTTTCCATGACGAAGCGCGCTACTTTGCTTCTCAAGGCATCGCCAGCGCGTGCATCGGTTACCGACTCGCCCCGCTCAACCCATTTCCTGCGGCAAGCGATGATGTACTTCACGCCGTTGCGTTTCTGCGCAAAAACGCAAAACAATACAACCTTGACCCCAATACATTAGTCTCTTTCGGAAACAGCGCCGGCGGACACTTGAGTTGTATCGCCGGACTACAGCGAACGCTCTCCAATGGCGATCCTGCCGAGAATGTCAACGCATCTGTCGCGATCTGCCCTATCACCGACATCCGAAATCCCGATCAAACTCAATATCCGATCTCTATGTCGTTCCTCGAGCAGTTCATGGATTGCAGTTTTGCAGAGTCACCCGAAAAATATTCCGTCGCGTCCCCAATGACCCACATCCATGAAAAAGCTCCGCCATTCCTGATTTTTCACGGAGAGGCCGATGACATCGTGCCCCCAGAACAATCAAAAAATCTCTACATCAATCTCCAACAAGCGGGAGTCTCCGCTGAGCTCCATATCCTAGAGGGCGAGGGCCACTCGTTCACAATGAATAGCTGGCTCCAAATTCGGGAGCAAACCCTCGAATTCGTCCAAACTCTCTAAGACTATGATTGCCGACCTCCGCTCCGATACCGTCACCAAACCTACGCCCGAAATGCTTCAGGCGATGATCACGGCCACTGTCGGTGACGATGTCCTCGGTGATGACCCGACGGTCCAGGCCCTTGAACAAAAGATTGTTTCTCTCACTGGAATGGAAGCCGCCGTATTTGTTCCGAGCGGAACAATGGGGAATCAAATCGGAATCGCTTCTCTCACCCAACCAGGCGACAGCATCCTTGTCGAAGATGAAGCCCACATTCTCCACTACGAAGTCGGTGCACTCGCGGTTCTTAATGGACTTACGGTTCGCAGCCTCAGGAGCGAAAATGGCACCCCCACCGAATCAGAAATCCGCGCCAAAAACTTCACGTTCTCACTCCACACCCCAGGAACCACCCTGCTCTGCCTCGAAAACACCCACAATCGCCACGGTGGATCAATCACGCCGCCCGAAACTCAGGCTCAGCTGCGAACAGCCGCCAACAATCTTGGCATCAAGGTTCACCTCGATGGCGCAAGGCTCTGGAACGCCGCTGCTGCTCTCAATCGACCAATAATTGACTTCACCAAGCATGTCGATAGTGTTAGCCTCTGCCTCAGCAAAGGGCTCGGAGCCCCAGTAGGAAGCGTTCTCGCCGGAACTCACGACCACATTGAAAAGGCACGAATCTGGCGAAAACGGCTTGGCGGAGGGATGCGTCAATCCGGGCTACTCGCCGCTGCCGGAATCTACGCAATCGATCACCATTTCAATCTCCTTCACCTCGACCACACTCGATCGAAGAAGCTGTCAGAATTCATAAACCTAGAAACAAGGTGGTCATCCCCAATTCCCCAAACCAACATTGCAATGCTCGATATCGACTGCGACCCAATGAAGGTCGTAGAAAACCTGGAAGCAAAAAGCGTCCGCGCTTATCCGTTCGGACCAAAAAGAATTCGTTTCGTTTTCCACCACCAAGTGAACGACGAAATGTTAGAACAAACTTGCTTGGCTTTGCGCGAAATCAGCCTCGGTTAATCCTGCTGTAGCCAAAGTCTCCGCCCGGAGTTTTCCATAAGTAATCGCCGCTAAAGTTTGCAAGTTAACGACATCTTCTTTGTTATATTCAATGAGAGTTTCAAGCGATTCATCCCGCCCCCTTAGATACTCTCGCCAAAGCCGAATGGCATCAAGTCCCGAAAGCCCATCCGTATCATCCCCGCGATTGATTCCAAACTGTTTTTCAATTTTTTTGAGCCCACCACGAACACCAACACGTTTCAAAGCAAAACACAAGTCAAGATGAATCTGATCAAATGGAACCTGTGGGAATGCCTTTTTGAGCATTGGAACATCGAATCCTTGGCCAAAAAACGTAACGATCATGCCGTAGCGGCTAATCACGTCTGGAAAAGATCCCAAGTCTTGCCCTTTAATCAGACAAGTAAAAGTCTCTCCGTCATACATTCCAACTGTCGTTATCGAGTCTCCTGACTGGCCACCGTCAGTCTCAATATCTAAATAACACACCCGGTCGCTAAACTCCGGCCAAGCCCGCCACGCTTCCCGACTGCTCAAGCTTTCTGCAAAAAACTGATGGTGCCGCTCGTCAAGCGCACGTACCGATTGTTCAATATGAGATTGAACCAAGTCCTGTCCCGCGGAGCCAACTGAAAATCGATCTGGCTCCTTCAAATAAGAATCCCAATCAATGCACCCGCTACGCCATAGTTCTTTCTCAGTGTGGGCACCAAGACCAGGAACATGACAAAAGCTGTGGGTGAGCAAGGTTAGTTGCCGCCGCCCGCCGTACCGCCTTGCCGTGGAGTGGGTTTCAAATTCGGATCGGCGCCATAATTAGCTTGCGGTACTGGCATACTCATTACGTTAGAGGACGGAAATGCCATCTTGATTCCGTCGTCATACCAGAAGTCTCCAGTCTTCAAATTCCGATCAAATTCGCCCGTTATCCTCGCGAATCCGCGGCCATAAAACACCGAACTCATATCGCTCCCAAACCACTGGATCCCTCGCCACTTTCCTGATACAATGATGTGCGCAGCTCCTGTATAAACAGCTCGCCCACTTTTATCGAATTCCTTCCGAAGCTTGCCTTCAAGGATTTGCATGGTGCCACCTTCTAACTGAGAGACCAAAAGTGTGCCAGAAAACTTAAGGTCAAGTCGACCTTCACAGTCAATCAATTTAAAGCTCCCGAGCTTGGTTTGCATGTGGAAGGTGCCTAAGCCCTCTTTACCTGCAAACGATCCCATCTGTTCTGGTGTTGCCTTTTGAGCGTAATTCACCAATGTTGCCGCAACCATGCCTGCGACCAATCCAATTTTTACAAAATTCTTCATGCCAATGCTTCCCGAGCAGAGTCCCCTATTCTATCCCAACCACAAGCAAAATGGTGAGTCGAGCCTAGAACTTCAATTTGCAACAACTGAGCCATCTTGTTCGTTCCCAAAAAATATCGCTATTCTTCCTCAGGTCCAACATATTCCTAGCGTAGAATGAACTCAGGAACCATGATTAAGGCCAATCCATTCATCGGAGTCATTGCCGGGGTTACCGCATTCTCCGCAGTGGCATTCGTCATGCTCAGCAACTCCAGCCAATTTGTCACCGTTGCCCAAGCCCGTAAACTCAAAGACGCCAACAATTTGCACCTCCCTGGAAGCCTTGTTAAGGATTCACTCAAAGTCGATGTGAACAACGCCATGATCCAGTTCCAACTCCTCGATGACAATAACGAGAAAATCGAAGTCATTCACCATGGTCTCCCACCTGCAAACATGGCCGACGCAACCCGCGTAGTTGTGGTTGGCGGCATAAAAGGCGATCATTTTGAAAGCAACAAACTCCTTACAAAGTGTCCGAGCAAATACGAAGAGGAGCGCAAGTTACCAGCTTCATCAAACTAAAAAATGAACCCAATTCTATCAGGATTTGCGACCGAAGCACTACTGCCGGTCAACTCCATTACGTGGGTCGGAATCTTGGGCCGTATCCTTATTTTCTTAGCGGGCTTATTATCATTGACGAGTTTTGTTGCCGCCTTGACAAACCGTGAGAAACTGGCCGTCATTTCTGTGCGAGCAGCTAGTGCAGCAATTGGCCTTGCATTCGCAAGCCTCATTACACTTTTTGCAACATCACAATTTCAATATAAATACGTTCAAAAGCATTCGGCAATCGACCACGAAATTCAATACAAAATCGCCGGAACTTGGTCTGGACAAGAAGGGTCATTCCTCCTATGGGCCGTCGGATCTGCCCTCTTCGTGAGCCTCGCCATTGGAAAAGCCGGCGGATACAAACGGTGGTTTGCTGGAGTATCAAGCCTCTTTCTCGCCGCCTTAGCGGGAATTCTCGCTTTCGAATCACCTTTTGTCCTCAACCCGCCCGGCACCGATATCCATGACGGATTTGGCCTCCCGCCAAGTCTTCTTAACTACTGGGTCGTGATTCATCCCCCAACCATCTTTATGGGGTTCGGATGCTTAACGGCGCTCTTCGCTTGGTCAGTAGCAGCCATGCTCCATCGTGATCTTGATTCGTGGATCGACCAAGTCCGTCCCTGGGCACTTATCGGCCTATCATTCACCGGCGTTGGCTTATGTATGGGTGGTTTCTGGGCATACGAAACACTTGGCTGGGGTGGCTTCTGGGCTTGGGATCCGGTCGAAAACACATCGTTTGTCCCGTGGGCACTTCTTACGGTCTTTGTTCACGGAATGATCGTGCAAAAAGCCAGAAAAAAGTGGCATCTCAACAATATCGTTTTCGGCGCACTCCCATTTCTTGCCTTTGTCTACGGAACCTTTTTGACTCGATCAGGATTCCTCGGCGACACGAGCGTCCACAGCTTTGCGAACATGGATCGAAGCGCACTGTGGATTCTAGTTGGCCTCGGACTTCTTAGCATTGCTGGCTTTCTTGCCGTCTATCTAAAAACGGCAAAATGGTGGAAACCCCAAATGCCCGCTGCCCCGCAAAGCGATGGTTTCTGGACAAAAGATAATTTTTACAGCTACGCCAACTGGCTCCTTGTCAGTCTCGCCGTAATCGCTTCTTTTGGCATGAGCGTCCCCCTCGTCCAATCTCTCAGAGGCGAAAAACCACGGGTTGTTGAGGAGACTCTCTATAACACTGTAAGCGCATTCCCGTTCATCCCAATCATCGCCCTCATGGCAATAGCCCCATTCCTCACATGGCGAAAAGAGGGACTCAAGAACTTTTCAAAGTACTTCCTCAACCTTTTCTCAGCGACAATTGCCGTAACTGGATTTACCCTTCTTTGGATCAAATGGGGAGGAATGGAAGTTAATCTTGGCCCCCTCGTCGTCATGTTTCCTGGTCACGCCGCCGACCCCGCCAAAACAACGACGTTTCTGCTTAAGTCTGCTGTCCTATCAACTCCGTGGATCCTCTCACTTTTTGCTCTTTGCGTTTTTGCGATTATCGCCAATTTGACAAAAGGATTCCAATTATTCCGCCAAAACAAGCTTAGTGCGGCGAGCATGATCACCCACATCGGCGTAGTTCTCACGTTAGCTGGCCTCATCTTTTCTCGAGGATTTGAACAAAAAGTCGACAAGCTCGTCATCCATGAGTCCAAGACAATTTCCGCATTGGGTTACACCATCAATTTTGAAGGCCGGACATCTGGTTTCGGAGACCGAAACAATAAAATCAAACTCCGATTCAAAAACAAGAACGACGAGTTCTTAGCTTTGCCGGGTCTCTATTACATCCCGGGACAAGATGGCAAACCGCAGGAGTTTATCTGGCCATACATTCATTCGCAATTCCTCTATGACACCTACATCGTCGTCCACTCCTTCGCATTCGACGAACAAGGAATTCCTGATTTTGGCGGCAGCGTTCCCACTTCAGTTCTGCCCGGACAGACAGCAGATTTCAATGGATACCTTTTCACATATCAGGGCATGAAAACCGAAGGAACCCCTGGCACATTTGGAGCCAAATTCATAACGACAATGACAGTGCACGACCCGAAAAATGGTGACAAAGTCATTAACCCCTATGTCAAGCTTCTGGGACCAGGAGAATTGGAGCGACCGGTCGTAGAAATCGGTCACGGATTAGGAGTCTACGTTGACAGCATCAACGCTGCCGATAAGTCAGCAACATTCGTTATCAAATACATGACACCTGCTTATCCCGTCGAAATTTACTACAAGCCCCTGACTATCCTCGTTTGGTGGGGGGTCGGTATCATGACTTTCGGCGGAACGCTTGCCGCCTTTTACCGTCGAAATAAGAAGTCACAAACTGCCGCGCCCGCTAACGCGGAAACACAAACAGATGCAACTGAAAACCCTGTTGAAATCTAAGCTCCACCACGGACGCATAACCTACTCAAACCCCGACTACATCGGCAGTATTGAGATAGATGCCGACCTCCTCAAGGCCGTAGGAATCGAGGATGGAGAGCTTGTCCATATTTGGGCCGTTGATCACAAATCCCGTATTCAAACCTACGCCTTTTCCGGCCCTAAAGGCGTGATCGGATTGAATGGCGGAGCCGCCCACTTCTTCGAAAAAGGCGACCGCTTGATCATCGCCGCATTTGCCCTTACCGATGAAACAATCACTCCAAAGGTAGTCCTCCTTGGAGATCAAAATGAAATTATTCGGACTCTCACTCCCTATTCAGTAATAGGCTAATTGATGAAAAACCGAGAAATGCTCCAATTACTCCTCGAAGAATCAGGAGCCATCCTGAAGGGTCACTTCAAATTGACCTCCGGTCGACACTCAAATATCTACTTTGAGAAATTCCGCGTGATCGAAAACCCCAAGGCACTTTCTGCTCTTTGCGCAGAGATTGCCGAACACTTCAAGGACCAAGTTGATCTCGTCGCTGGGCCGACCACCGGTGGCATCATCATCGCCTTCGAAGTTGCCAGGCAAATGGGATTGAATGCCGTTTATGTTGAAACCGTTGACGGCAAAAAAACATTGCGCCGCAACGCAACTGTCCCCGAAAACGCCCGAATTCTTATCGTCGACGACGTCCTTACCACCGGCCTGTCAGTCGAAGAAACCGCGCAAGCAATCACCGAGGCAGGTGGAGTTGTCGCTGGCGTCGGTGTCCTGATCGACCGTGCCCCCACCGAGCCTGATTTCGGTGCACCATACTTCGCAAGTTACAAAGTGGTAGCCGAGTCATGGGACGAAAGCGAGATTCCCGACTGGCTTAACAGCATTCCGGTCACGAAACCCGGCACCCGCGCTTAATACAAGCCCATTGCCGACCGAACCTGTGCCATCGTTTCAGAAGCCACAACCCGAGCTTTCTCCGACCCAGAGTTCAAAATGGCTTCAATATCACCGTCCGTAATCTGCGATCGCCGCTCGCGCATCGGACGCAAGAACTCGTTCAGAGTTTCCGTCAATTCCTTCTTGTTCTGAAAACATCCCCTATCACCGGCAACATCCTCTGCCCATTGCTGTTCCCAATTCGGCGAATAAAGCCGCAAATACTGACAAACTGCACAACCCGCCGGAATCCCCGGATCGGTCTTCTTCAACTTCGTCGGAGTCGTAAACGCCGACTTAATCTTCTCCGCCGTTTCGTCCTCGGTGTCGCTCAAGTAAATACAGTTGTCGTAACTCTTACTCATCTTCCGCATATCGAGCCCCGGAACCTTCGCCCGCATCTCATCCTCAGGAATCATGTATTTGTAAGGCGCAAAAAGCTCGACATCGTACAGCCGATTGAACCTCTGACCGATGTCATTCCCAATCTCAAGGTGCGGTGCCTGATCTCGTCCAACCGGAACGCCGTACGGGCGGTAGAGCAAAATGTCCGCCGTCTGCAAAACCGGGTAGCCAAGCAAACCATAAGGCTCCCGTTCGGCACCGCCAATATCGCCCTGTTTCTCCTTATAAGTTGGATTCCGCTCCACCCAACCAAGCGGAGTAATCATGCTAAACAAAAGGTGTAATTCTGCATGCTCCTTCACGTGGCTCTGAACAAACACCGCCGACTTCTCTGGATCAATTCCAGCGGCAACAAAGTCCTTTGCAACCGCTCGCGCATTCGTCCCCGAATCCTTTCCGGAATTGGTTGTGAGCGTATGCCAGTCCGCGACCATGCAAAACATCTCAAAGCCTTCATTTTGCAACTCCACCCAGTTTCGCAAAGCACCCTCATAGTTGCCGATATGCAACTTGGGGTTTGTACTTCGCATCCCACTCAAGATTCGTTTGTTGTCGCTCACAAAGATCATTTTCCCAGGTCACGGCAAAAACGACCCAGGCCAATCACCTAAACGCCCAATAGGAACTTGAAAATAGCAATCGCTGGCGTTTCAATGATAAGTCCAATGATGCTAAATCCAGTGAATTGACCCGCCAAAATAATTCCGAGCAGCACCAGTGAACCTGTTGTCCGATTGAAAATAAACCACTTCGTTCTTTGAGGCTCGGGCATCATGAGCCCGACTAACCAATGCCCATCTAGCGGTCCAAATGGAATCAAGTTAAAGAGCATTAGAGCAATATTAATGATAACTCCTTGCGTCAACAAAGTCTGCAAAAACTCATAATGGAGAAGTGCAGGAGAAGCGAGGGCGATGATTCGAAAAATGATTGCAAACAACATCGCTTGTATAAAATTTGAGAGAGGCCCCGCAATCACGCTTGCAAAATGATCCCAACGATGATTTTTCATTCTAAGTGGATTAACCTGAACCGGTTTCCCCCAGCCAATTCCAAATCCAGACAATGAACTAAAAATAATCATAATCGTTCCAAACAATTCAAAATGTTTGGTCAAGTTCAGTGTCACACGACCCTGAGAGCGCGGCGTAGGGTCACCCGCCATGTCTGCTACTTTTGCATGGGCATATTCATGTAAGCCGATCGCAAAAAAGATGATGATCGCAGTCGCGATGGCGTAATTGAGCGTCAACCCCTCAAACATTTACTTCAAGTCCTCCGGCATAACTTCTCTCGCCATCATTTCGTCAAATGTTTCCTTTCTTTGCAACAATTCCGCCTCTCCCGTTTCCCGAATCAAGACCGTCTGTGGCCTCGGAAAACGGTTGTAATTGCTTGCCATACTACTGGAATACGCACCAGTCGTGAGGGCAACAATAAAATCCCCAACTTTCAGGTCATTCGGCAAAAACACGTTGTCGAACAGCAAATCAACCTCGCAGTGCCATCCACTAACGGTAGCCGCGCTCGACTCCTCCAATTCGCGACCATCACTCGCAATGCCAACAACTTCATACTGGGCGCCATAGAGCGCAGGACGTGGATTTTCTGCCATGCCTCCATCGACAACAATGTATCGCCGGAAACTACCGTCAGTGCGACCCACATTCTTGATCACCCCGACTCGATAAATCGTCACACCAGATTCTGCAACCAGTGCTCGACCAGGTTCCTGAACTATGATCGGTTCGAGCCCACTCCCGGTCAATTCTGATCGGACTCCAGCGACCAACTCCTCGCAATACTTTTCCAAAGGTATCGGTTGTTCATTTGTATAGCGCACCGCGCGGCCCCCTCCAACGTTGATTATCTTTGAAACAAGTCCGTATTTCAAATGCATCGCCTTCGCAAAAGATGCAAGCCTTTTACCCGCCGCGATCTGCGCTTCTGGATTTAGCAATTGCGATCCAACGTGGCAATGAAATCCAACCAAATCAATCTGATGGTCTAAACAGAATTTAACGCCGACCTCGGCCGCTCCATCCAGAACGCTAAACCCAAATTTTGTATCCTGTTGCCCCGTACTAATTTTCTCGTTTGTAATTGGCAATACCCCCGGTGCCAATCTCAAAATTACTTCCACACCCTGACCGAGTTCTGCAAGCACCTCCAACTCCTCGAAATTATCCGCAACAATCTGTCCAATGCCTACTTCAACCGCAAACCCAATTTCTCTCTGCGACTTGTTGTTTCCATGAAGATGGCACTTGTCCGCCGGAACGCCAGCGGCTAAAGCGGCCCTCAATTCGCCTTCGCTCGCTACGTCAATCAAACAACCTTCCTGATAAGCTATTTTCAAAATTCCTAAAACGCTATTTGCTTTACTTGCGAACGTGAGTTCACAGCGCGGATCAAATTTTCTAAATGCTTTCAGATAATCCCGGATATGTCTTCTAAACGAAGTTTCATCAATAACATACAGGGGCGTGCCAAAGGTTTTTCGCAGATGCCGAACCAGCTCCGGATCTGGACACCAGCGTGGATCAGCCCCTTCTTCAACCATCTGAAAATTATGGCACTCAGGACCTTTCTGGCCCATTAACCAACCCTTCTGGGGTTCACGCTCGTCAAAATGCTTGGAACAACACTTATGAAACGATTTGCCTTCTTCACGCTGGCCACACTTTGCCTTGTCAATGCTGCATTTGCTCAAGACGATAAACCAATGATCGTCGTGAACGGCGAAACAATCATGCGTAGCAACTATATTAAACGTATGGAAGTACTGCCAGGTGTCGGCAAACAAGTCGGCGGTCGATTTATCGAAGCGTCACCGGGTTTTCTCACCCTTTCTGCAATGATCAACGAAATGCTGACCTTGCAACTCGCGAAGGAGAAAAGCGTCACACCAAGCGAAGCACAAATCACAGAAGAATTTGATTTTAGAAATAAAGATAATCCGAACTACACCAAAGCCTTCACCATGCTTGGTTTCACCGTCGCAGACATTAGAAATAACCTCAAAATTTCGCTTGCTGAGTTCAACTTAGTAACAATGGGTATCAATATTGCTGACGCACAGGTTAATAAATACTATCAAGACCGACTCGCCACTGACTTCACATATTCAAAACGATTTCGACTTCGGGTTATTGCTGTAAACAGCGATACGTTGAAAAAGAAAGTCGATGCCGAAATTGCATCGGGCAAAACTTTTGCGGACATCGCCGCCGACAACAGCATTGATCTCTCCACGAAATACGATGGTGGTCTCATGGGTGACATTCCGGAAGAGCAACTCGGCGGAGACGTAAAAACCCTGGTTGTTGGATTGAAAAAAGGTCAAACTACGTCCTGGATCAAAGCTACTACCTCAGAAGTCAAAATCTACCTGGAAGAGATTCTCCCCGCAACTGTGATCAAACTTGATGACGTGCTCAAGCGCAAGATCCGTAACAAACTAATGGTCGATCGCGGAGCCGTCAAGAACGACGTTCCAAAAATGCTCGAAGATATGCGAAAGCGAGCAAAGGTTGAGTTTCAAGGAACACCATTTGACAAAGATCTCAAAGATCTCCTCGGTCAAGGTTAATTTTCCCCACTCGCACCACTTGGGCCAGAACGGTTCGTTCTGGCCCAAGTATTATCTCAAATATGCCGGAATCCATCGAGTCAATCCTCGAAAAGCAAAACCTGACCGGCCCCTATCAAGTCCATATTTCTCCTCATATTCTCGTTATTGATCAGCGCGCCCACCAGATTTTCCGTGGGTTTCAAAACGATTTTCAAACTCTACTTGACCACCTTAACCGGTCTTACCAGCCCCAAATCAAGGCCGACCCAACTGATCTGCTGATCATCCCCGCACTCGATCAAGAGCACCCTGGCGGGCTCGCCGGACTCGTTCACATCGTTGACCGACTCGTTGGCCCAGGCGGCTGTCCATGGGATCAAGCCCAAACGCACGAATCGCTCAAAAAATATCTTCTTGAAGAATCTTATGAACTCATAGAAGCCATCGACAACAACGATGAACTGGGAATGCAAGAAGAACTCGGCGATGTGCTCTTACAGCCCCTGATGCACACCCAAATCAAGCGGCTCGAAGGAAGATGGGGCGTCGAAGAAGTAGCCAGTCAAATCAACGCAAAGCTCATCCGCCGGCACCCCCATGTCTTCGGCAACACAACCGCCGAAACCCCCGAGGAGGTTCTCAAAAACTGGGACAAAATCAAGCGACAAGAAAAGTCTGATCAATTTAAACCAGAGTCAACTCTCAGCGGTGTCCCCAAAGCAATGCCAGCCCTGATGTTGGCAATGGAAATCAGCAAGCGCGCCGCCCGATCCGGATTCGAATGGCCCAGTTTTGATGGCGTCTGGGACAAATTTCACGAAGAAGAAAGTGAGTTTAAGGAAGCCCTTCAGTCTGGAGATAAAACCCGAATCAGTGACGAACTCGGCGATCTTCTTTTCACCGTTGTCAACCTTGCACGCTGGGCAAAAATCGATCCCGAAGACGCCCTCCGCACAATGGTCGAAAGATTCCGTCGACGCTTTATTACAATGGAATCATTGACAAGCAAACCGCTGGGCGATCTTAACCCAGAAGAATGGGATCAACTTTGGAATCAAGCAAAGATCAAAGTCCACTAGACTTTTGAACCAAATACTGCCGAATAAGCCACAATCCCCGCCGCACTCGTCACATTAAAACTCCGCCCCTTCCCAAACATCGGGATAAACACCGAATCCGTACACTTCTTGATCACATTCCCATAAACTCCGCCCCCCTCGTTGCCAAGAACTAAGCAACATTTGTCCGGAAACTTATACTCACTCACATCAACCGAACCGTCCGCTACCTCAACCGCAACCAAAGTCCACCCTTCTTCAATCAACGCCGCACAAGCATCATCATGTCTGTCGAAATGCCTCCATGCCACACGTCGATGTTGCCCCATACTTGTCACCGCAATCATCGGATTCTCGTCCGGTTTCGGTGACTTCCCCGTCAAAACTATCTCACTTGCACCACACCCATCCGCCAGCCGAAACAACCCGCCCACGTTATAGCCATCCTCCCAATCCTGAGCGAAAAAGGCAATTTCGGGGCGGCCTGCATACTTTTTCCGCATTTCCTTCTGAATCTCCCGAACCCCAGTTTTACTGACAATCGTTTTTCCGCTCGATTCAGTTCGTTGTTTTTCCACTCGCCAAAGACTACCTGGCCCCAAAAAAGAAAGATCAGGGAATCAAAAAGCTCAAATCAGCGTTAAAGGAAAACAACCATGCCAACAAAATCCGCTAAAACTGTAAAAAAAGCCGGAAATTTATCACAAATACGGGTGCAACTCACCCCCTCAAATGGCGTATCTTGTGGTGTGAAACGCGTAGGATTGATTTTTCTTCTGGTAAGTGCGCTGGCTCTCTCGGGTTGTGGAGCTGTTGAGGGCGTAAAAAGCCAAGTAAAGCGAGAGACTTTTGCCCCCCAAAAACCTAATGTTGAAAATGTCAGTTTACATGTCTATCTTGATCGATCTGGTTCAGCACAAAAATCGCGTGAAGATATTAGCAAACAGTTAATGGATCTGGTGGATCTTTACCCTGCTGCCCCCGAAATCACCCTCCACTGGTATTCCCAAGAATGCATCAAGATTGTCACGACTGTCGCTAGTCGAACCAATCTCACGGATGTCATGTCGCAATACGTTTCCGATACACACGACGACGACAAAGGCATCAAAGGCACAAACCTCGCAACCGCATTTCGCGATCTTGAAATGCAATCTTCGCGAGAAAGTGGTAAACAAATAATTGGTATTTTCGTTACTGATGGCGGATTTGAAGATGACCAAAGTGTCCTTGGCAAAGAGGCCGAAGTTCTCCGCGATATCCCAAATATCAACATGATCATTTTTGTCGGTCTCGACGCCGATGGCACAAAAAAACTCAATGTCCTCGATGATGTTGTTCGCGACAAGTTCATCATGGGCACGGGCGGCGAGGCCCAAAAACAGTTCTTTGCTGTCAATTTGAACAACGGTGGCCCAATGCTTGCACAAGCAAAAGAAGCGATCACCAATCAAATCGCCACAAGTAAGTAAAAATCAATGAGCACAACATTTGACCGACCACCCGCGATTCCCGTTCCCCCGATCCGGGAACGCATTGTTTCGCGCCCCAATCCAGAGCAGCAACTTGCCCACGAGCAGCCTCGATTGGTCACAGATTCAGAACGAGATGAGCTTGCAACGACTGTTGAAGCCGATATGCTCCAACTTGGCTTCATGTCCCGCCACATCTGGGAAGCAAAACAATTTTTGCAAGCTTATGTGCGGTTGACCCAGCAATGGCACGCCAGCCACGAAGCACTGCAGCGCGATGAAACAATGAACGGGGGCTTCAGTGCTCGAGCCGCCGAATTCATCGAAGATTGCCGGTCAATTGGTGGCCGAGTCAAAGCACCAAAATACATGGACTCAACCGGGCTAGAAAATGTCTATCTCAAAGCCTTGAGCCACAGTCACACGACAACCAAGAAACTCACAGGTGGATTCTTCGCCCTTCTCGTTGCGGTTGTCCTTAAAGCTTACTTGCTGCTTCCCCTAGCTGGAACTTTGATCGAGCCGATTCAGAGAACTGAAGGCGGTATAAAAACGACCCTCGCAATCATCCTCGCTATTTCGCTCAGTTACGGGATCACATTCATGACTCGATTCATCATGATGATGATCGTCTCGCTATCACCCGGCGATGGATTTAAGGAAGTTCGTACTGCCGGGCAAATGCTTGGTCGCAAAATGTCGATTGCCTTGCTGTCGATCATGTCAGTCGCTCTCGTCGGAGCACTCCTATCTTTCTTACGAATCGACATGCAATCCCTTGCCCAGTCGCGTAGCCTCGAGAGCCCAGGTGTCGCAGCTGGAGGTCTCGCCCTCCTCTTTGTGGGAACCGTGATCGCCTACGAATTCTTCGTCACCTACAAAATCATGCGGCATCAACAAGAACCGCAACACCAAGACAAAGAAAAACTGCGATCTTCCTACCTCCTCGCCCTCAAACGATACAACGATGAAGTCGCCCTCGCCCAAGGCAGAACACTTGCCCTCCACGGCCAAGACGCATGGCAAACGTTTATGGCTCAACTTGACGCGGTTCAACCCGAAGGAAAGCGCGCCCAAGAACAACGTGCCCGCGCCCTGCGAACAATTCGAGGCGTCGCAACGGAATTCAAATCGATGGGCAACAAACCGAAAGGCAATCGGCCCTACATCAAATAAAGGAGTATTAAGAGAATGATTCCCAACCCCTGGTTAGTTCGCGGCGGCGTCCTACTTGGCGTTGCAGGAGTCATTCTGCTGACCACCGTCACTGTCAACACTGGTGCTGCTCCAACGGCCTATGCTCAAGCTAGCCCCGAAGGCGTTCTTATGCCGGAAGTGAAGGAAATTCCAAAAGTCGAAAAGCCCCAGGACAATGAAGAAGACACCGCCAAACCAGAGGAATTCGAACGACGAATAGCATTCCGGGTTCCAGATAGCGAAATTGATCCTCTCAGTTTTTTGAGCCTGACCAAAGACGTCTCCGTCCACATCGTCAACGTCAAACCTATCACAGAAACCACCCGCGACGCACGAGGCAAGTCGATCATGCTCCTCATGGATAACAGCTACAGCATGGTCCAACCTTCCCCGCCAAGCCCATGGAACGCAGATTGGCTCCCTGCTGCCGACAAAGATTACAAACGCATTGATGCAGTAAAGGCATTGCTCGAAGTTCTTAACCCCGAAGACCGTGTGGCCCTCGCTACATTCCCACGCATTAATCCAATGCCGGGTTATCGAATTCCCCGCCTTGAACCACCTGCCATCCTTAAGAATTTCTCAAAACCCATGGAAATCCTTCCAGTTTTGGGCGAACTCAAAGGCAACGAAAACTCTGGCACTCCGCTCTATCGAGTCATTGGAGACTCGGTTGAATGGCTAGCTAAAGAAAACTCTGACCGTCCCAAAATCGCTGTCCTCCTTACCGACGGGCGCGACACCGGTAGCGGACGCGGAATTCCTGAGGGACTTGTAGAAAAAGTCAAAGCCAGTGGAATCACCCTGATTGCTCTTGCCCTTGGACCTGCTCCCGATCTCGATGCCCTTAAACTGTTCGCCACTGAAGTCATTCCCGTCAGCGAAAGTGACCAACTCGTCCCGGCATTCCGGCGACTAGCCGAAAAACTCAAAACAATCAACATCGGTTATGAGGTTGAGCTAGACCTCAAACGTCCGGGCAAAGCATTCGACGATGATGAAAACGTCGTAGTTGGGTTCCGAGCCAAAAAGTCTCCAAAACGCATGACCGTCCGAGTAGGCGGCAATGCAACTCCACCCCCCCTCGCGCCGACCCCAAATACACCCGCCGGAGCGACGACGAAAAAGTGATCTTTCTCAAACACTCAATTCTGCTAACGGTGCTATTTGTTTGCCTTCCCCTTCTCGCTCGGATTCTTATTAATCGAATTAATCGCCGCGTAGGGTTCGCCAATGTCCCGATCGACATTCCGTTTTTAATTCAATGCCTCTGCCTGGGAATTGTGTTCCCTCTAGCCGCCAACGGAGGATGGGCTTTCTTCACAAGCATGGGAATGCAGGGCCAAGTCGCTCGGTATGTGAGTCTAGGATTAATCGGAGGCATGTACGGCTGGTTTTATGCCCTGCAAGACTATGTCTATAACTGGCCTGCCATTCTTCTCGGCCTTGGAGGAGGAATCCTCACGGCATTCCTCTATACTGTTATCCCATTCAATATTCTAACGCTCGCCCTATTTGCGACGACGCTCACCGTGCTCCCACTTCTCGCCCTAGAATTTCCTCAGGGACCCATCGGTCGCATCATCCGCGCTGGCCAATCACTTCTCCCAATCCGCGGTGTTTTACGTTAATTTATTGATAAAGTCCCGAATCCCCTTGACTGTGAGTGCACTCTAATCTTGTAACCTGTCGTTGTCAGGAAATGAGTGAACTGTACAGCATTAGCCAAGTTGCCAAACAACTCAATCTCAACCCGCACACGTTGCGTTACTATGAGCGCGCCGGATTGCTCCTTGCCGTTCAGCGCACACAGGGCAACGCACGGCGCTACTCCCTTCAAGCCGTTGAGCTTATCAAGCTACTGCTCAAACTGAGGGCAACCGGAATGTCCATCGCCCAAATGAAAACTTATACCGATTTGATCCCAGGTGGTGAAAAAACGGTACAAGAACGAATCGAAATATTCCATACCCATCGAAACTCTCTTGATTCCCAGATCGAAGAACTTCAACAGTGCCGAGACATCGTAAACGCAAAGTTAGCGGTTTACGAAGCCGGCGTTTCAATGGAAGACACGGATCATCCCGCGATCAAAAAGCTCACAGCACTCCTGAACCGGAAACCACAAAAATGAAACAAAGAACAATTGGAAATCAGAGTATTGGCGAAATCGGGCTCGGATGCATGGGCATGAGTTACGCCTATGGAAAGGCCAATGATGAAGAAAGTCTTCAAGTGCTCAGTCGAGCCCTGGAAATAGGAGTCAATCACTGGGACACCGCCGATATGTATGGAGCTGGCGATAATGAACGCCTCCTCGCTAAAGCCCTTAAAGACAATCGCGACAAAGTCTTCCTAGCAACAAAGTTTGGAAACGTCACTGACCGCACTCTCACAACTCACCAAGACCTTGTCGCTGCGGAAGCCGGATGGATCGTTGACGGCACGCCCGCGTACGCGAGAAAATCAGTCGAGCTCAGCCTTCAAAAACTTGGTACAGATGTGATTGACCTTTACTATCTCCACCGAGTTGACGACCGAACTCCAATCGAAGACACAATCGGTGAAATGGCAAAATTTGTCGAAGAGGGAAAGGTGCGATTCCTGGGCGTTTCAGAAGTTAATCCAGAAACTCTTCGACGCGCCCACGCAGTCCACCCAGTCGCCGCCGTGCAAAACGAACTCTCACTCTGGACACGCGACTCACTCGATGACATCATCCCGGTTTGCAATGAACTCGATATCGCCTTCGTCCCCTATTCCCCTCTTGGCCGCGGATTTCTTACCGGACAAATCAAGTCATTCGACGATCTGCCCGAAGATGATTGGCGCCGACACAACCCCCGTTTTCAACCCGAACAATTCGAGCTCAACTTCGAAATCGTCAAGGTTGTTCAAACAATTGCTTCCGAACAAAACGCGACCGCCGCTCAAATCGCTCTTGCCTGGGTGCTAGCTCTCAGCCCCAAAGTTTGCCCGATTCCCGGAACCAAGCGAATCAAGTACTTGGAAGAAAATGCCGGTGCAACTGATATCACTTTAACAAGTGACCAAGTGCAAACGCTCAACACTCTCAGCGAAGCCGTCGGGCCTCGCTATCCCGAAGCCTTCATGGCTTTCACCCGACGATAATAAATAGAATCCGGGGCGATAACCGCCCCGGATTCGTACCAAGCGACTAATGAAGCTCGGCGTGACCGCCCGCATCCTGATGCGCCTTAATCAGCCCCGCCGCCTCATGCGCCGGAACGTCCGAATACCGCGCAAATTCCGACCGGAACATCCCACGACCTTTAGTCAGCGACCGCAAATCAAGCGCGTAACGCATCATTGTCGCCATCGGCACTTCTGCCTTGATCCGTGTTTTGCCGGGAGCACAAGGCTCCATGCCCGACATGTGACCGCGGCGAGTATTCAAGTCTCCGACAACGTCACCAACTGATTCATCGGGAACATCAACTTCAACCATCATGATGGGCTCCATCAGAACCGGTTTTGCATTATCTGTTGCCGTCCGGAATGCGATCTGGCCCGCCATTTTGAATGCCGCTTCATTTGAGTCAACATCGTGATAACTTCCGTCAACAACTCGGGCGCGGACATCAACAACCGGATAACCCGCCAGCGATCCTTTGACCATCGCTTCAATGACGCCTTTCTCTACCGCCGGAATAAAGTTCTTCGGAATTGCGCCGCCAACCACCTTGTTCTCAAACTCAAATCCTGAACCAGCTGCAAGGGGCTCTAGCTCCAACCAGCAATCGCCATATTGACCCTTGCCGCCAGTTTGCCGCTTGAACTTCCCTTGGGCTTTCGCCGAACCTCGAATAGTTTCGCGATAAGGCACCTTCGCCTCTTCAGTTTCAACGGTCACACCAAATCGATTCTTGAGTTTTTCGATCGCCGTTTCTATGTGGATATCGCCAAGTCCTTCCAAAAGTTCCTGATGCAATTCCGCATCTCGCGTATAACGCAATGTCGGGTCTTCTTCTAACAACCGCTCCATTGCCGACCCTAACTTATCTTCGTCAGCCTTACTCTTTGGCTTGATCGCCACCCGATAAACAGGAATCGGAAAATCCGGTTTCCACATCTTTACGGGCTTGTCCTTGCTGCAAAGTGTATCGCCCGTGTGAGTATTCGCCAGTTTTGCGATCACGCAGATATCGCCAGCAACCACTTCAGTAACCGGCTCCGGATTCTTACCATGCGGAGTGAACAAGTTATGGACTCGCTCCAATTCACCCGATTCAGCGTTCAAAACATGGTCATCCACTTTGAGCGTTCCACTAAACACCCTAACGTAATTCAATTTCCCAACATAAGGGTCAGCCGTTGTCTTAAAGCAATATGCAACAAGCGGCCCCTTTGGATCTTCCTCATAGTGAACGCCGTTGATATCCAGCGGCTTATAAACCGGCGAAGGCAATTCACCGATGATGCGATCCATCAACGTCGCAACGCCCAATCCCGTCGATGCGGAACCCAAAAGCACCGGAACCACGGCTCCTTTTCGCGTTCCTTCCAGTAATCCGTGCTCAACTTCATCGGGAGTGAGCTGTTCTCCTTCAAGGAACTTCATTGCGAGATCGTCGTCCCCCTCAGCCGCCGCTTCCATCATTTTGTCGTGTCGTTCTTCTGCCTCGGCCTTGAGCGAAGTCGGAATGTCTTCAATAACAACTCCTCGATCTTGCCCTTTGTACACTTTCATTTGAACAAGATCAACAATGCCGCTAAATGCCGCTTGCTGACCGATCGGAATCTGAACATTCACAATTCGCCGACCATACCGCTGGTGAAGCGTCTCAATCAAACCCTCGTAATCCGCATTGTCACGTTCAAGTTTGTTGATAAAAATACACTTGGCCAAATTGTGTTTTTCTGCCACTTCCCAAGCTCAATCAAACCCAACATCCAGATCTGCTTTTGCTTCGCAGACAAATATAAACGAACCAACAACTTCGGCAACTGCGTTCAAATCACCCGCAAAATCCGGGAAGCCTGGTAAGTCAATAATGTTTATCTTATGATCGTGATACTCCAAAGGCGTCACGCTTGCATTAATGCTGATTTTTCTTCGAATTTCTAGCGGATCATGATCACTTTGAGTATTTCCGGCCTCAACCGTTCCTACTCGGTCGGTCGCTCCGGCGGTATAGAGCATGTGTTCCACTAGCATCGTTTTGCCAGTTCCGCCGTGGCCCACAATGGCCACATTTCTCATTTGTTCAGGTAAGTATTTTTTCACCGATTCTTCCTCCATTGGAAGGTCGGCGCTCTCAACGGTTGGGTTGGGGGCGTCGAGTCCTTAACTAAAGATTAACAAAAATCCCCGCCAATACCAAATGGTTTTCACCATAAATATTATTTTCTGCGCCCCACACCAAATGCTTGCTGACTAATTCAAGCCCCAGACTTCCACGTGATGGGCAACTTCACCTGGAGCCAGAGTCTCTAACCGTCCCAGCGTCTCAATTTCAACAAACCCTGCGGCCGAAAAAATCTCCGTATTCGACCCCATATCAGGATATTCGCCCAGCACAGCCGAATAAGACTTATGAAACGTGACATCCGGCAAACGATACTCACACCACCCCAATCCATTCTTCAACCCTATTTTCTGTGGACCCGCCAAATTATCATTTATATGAACCGCTAAGCTATCTGATTTGAATTCATAACGTGGATCAGACAAATCTGTATAGGGCCAAGTAATCCATTGCCGATTCGGAAGCAAATTCTCCGGACCATGCGCACCAAAAGTTTCGTTGGGTATCCAAACTGTCCCTCCAGATCGCATGATTGTCAATGCCCAAGGCGCCAACGTAACAACATCTGCGCCAACATTTGTAACTGAATGCTCTAATCGAACTTCACTCCCTTCCCCCAGAGAAATTAGGATCCTTTTCTGGGTCTTTGAATGCTTCTCGACCGGCTGAACAAGTTCAAGACTTGTCTCACTATGCACAATCCAGGTTGCCGCTTCATCTTCTGGGGCATAAGTGACCGGCCAATTCTCCGGCGCAATCCAAAGACGGTGACCACCCAGAATGTGGTACTCGCCAATCTCAGAGGCAATAACATTATCTAAACACGTCCCCAAAACATTTTCGCCATCAAGTTTTTTGTAGCTAATTATTCTGGAACCCATCTCAACCGTACAAACAACCTCGACGTTTTCATTAGAGCATCGTACACATTCACCAAATTCACCAAACGTCACAGGTTCAATCATCGGTCGAGATAATAGCATGATTTGAGACCACTAAATCACTTCACCAAGTAGCAGATATGGCTAAATACTTGATATCTAAGTGGAACGACTTCTAACTGCTGAACATGAAAAATTCGTCCCAAACAGAGATAACCCCAGCTAATTCAATACGTCTGTTACATCAGTGTTCGTTGCTACCATCGCTATCCTCACATCTTCGCTCTTAAACCTTCAGACCCCGGTGACAGTCACGAGTCCACCACTGCAAGAATCGTTTACCGAACCACAAAACTTTGAAAATCTCCTTCTCGTCGCTCCAATCAAACTTGTAAAACAAGCAACCAAAGACCCAAGTTATCGCGCATACGTTGGTGAAGTCAAAATCACTCAGGGCACCACAGAATCAACAACCGAATTCATCTCGGTCGTCGTCACCGACCTCGAAAAAATTGACCCAATCCCAACCGCCGAACAGATTTGCGAACTCCACGATAGGGCAAGCCGAACCCGTGGGGGCAATGCCGGTCAGCTCTTCAAAACCGAGCGAACCACGATAAACGATCAACCTATGGTCGTCCTCATCGGGAGCATTATCAGCCGAGACGCTAACCAAAAAGCCGTCAATATGTATCAAGCCTCGGCTGCATTCAGCACCGATAAAAAAGCTTACGAAATCACATGGATCACCCTCAACGGAGGAGTCACCTTAACCAACGCCATCAAGTCCGTTCGAAATGCCTCGCTCCAGATCGACAACAAAATCTTCCAACCAAAACTCCTCGTTGGCACCCAGGGCAGCTACACATTTCTTGGCGTTCCATACAAATTTGTTCTCCCTGCCCCCGTCGAAGCTCTGCCCGATACCCTAACAAATGAGGAAGAAAGTGGTCGTTACATCGGAAGGCTTACGGGAAATGATTGGTTTGCCACCGCCGAAATCGCTGTCCGAAATTCCGAGATATCCGATACCTCGCCCGAAAACCTGATGAAACTCCTTGGCTACGAAAAATGGGTGGCTCAAAATCCAAAGTTTGAAAACAAAGACGGAACGAGCATCTGTTCCAACTTTGCAATCACCGATAAGCGCCACGCCCGCATCGAGATTGCGTACAAGGACAAAATTATCTGCGCCGTGATTGTCAGCGCAGATAATGACAAAGAACTCCCTCCACGGGATGAAATCGCCTTGACCCCCTAAGTCGCATCACGCTTCCGAATTCATCGGCCTGACAGGTATATTCAAGTCCCCTCTGCCCAGGTGGTGAAATTGGTAGACGCGCTGGCTTCAGGTGCCAGTGTCAGCAATGACGTGAAGGTTCGAGTCCTTTCCTGGGCACCAAATATTCAGTTCATAAATACATAGAATCTGATATCATTTTTATATGATTAGCATTGCCACAATAGCCCTCATTGCATTAACTAATATTCCATCTCATCTCCAAAACTACGACCTTGTAATACGCAACGCAACAATAATCGATGGAACTGGCAACCCCGGATACCACGCCGACATCGCGATCACCGACAACAAAATCGCCGATATCGGCATCATTCCCGAAACTGGAAAAACTGAAATCGACGCCGCAGGCAAAGTTGTCACACCGGGATTCATCGATGTCCACACCCACGCCGAAAACGTCATCGAAATTCCAAACGCTGAGAACTTCCTCCGCATGGGCGTTACCAGCATAGTCATCGGCAACTGCGGCGGATCCGAACTTGATCTTGGTGCATTCTTCAGGAAGCTAGAAACCAATCCCGTCAGCGTCAACGTCGCCAGCCTCTTTGGGCACAATACAGTTCGCCGATCTGTCATGGGCGGCAACTTCGACCGAGTCCCAACATCCGAAGAACTGGCAAAAATGGAAGCACTTACTCAAAGGGCTATGGACGATGGCGCCGTTGGATTTTCAACCGGACTGATCTACCTCCCCGGAACCTATTCCAAAACCGAAGAAATCATCGAACTCACAAAAATTGCGGCAAAAAACCATGGACTCTACGCCACACACATGAGAAGCGAAGGCACAGAAATCTTTGAAGCCATCGATGAAATGCTCCGAATCGGACAAGAATCTGGAGCAAGAGTTGAATATAGCCATATCAAACTTTCCGGACAAAACATGTGGAATAAAACGTCAGAAGTTTTCGCCAAGCTCAATGCCGCACGTGCAAATGGACTCGAAGTTACCGAGGACCAGTACGCATACACCGCAAGCAGTACATCAATCTCCACACTCATCCCAGATAGTGCACTAGAAGGTGGAACAGAAGCATTCAAAAAACGCATCGCCGATCCCAAAACAAAGGTCGAAATCATCAAATTTATGAAAGGGCGGCTTGCACTTCGGCTTCAAGAAAATTACGATTATGCGGTCATCGCGAGTTGCCGAGCCGATAAGCGACTCAATGGCAAATCGATCACTGAAGCCGCACAAATCCGACTTGGAAAATCGACTCTCGATGACCAAATCGAAACAATTTTCTGGATTCAATCAAATGGGGGTGCCAGCGGTGTCTTCCACGGAATGAGCGAAGATGACATTCAGTCGTTCATGCAAAATCCAAGCACCATGATCGCGAGCGATTCAAGCTGCCGAGAATTCAACGTTGATGTTCCTCATCCGCGAGGCTACGGAAACAACGCTCGAATCCTGGGTCGCTATGTCCGCGAATTCAAAACAATTCGACTCGAAGAGGCAATTCGCAAAATGACATCGCTCCCCGCTCAAACGTTTCGATTTACAGATCGCGGGATCCTCAAACCCGGGTTTGCTGCCGATATCGTTATTTTTGATCCCCAAACTGTGTCTGATCCTGCAACTTACGTCGCACCACACGCCTACGCAACGGGCTTCGCAGCTGTTATCGTCAACGGTAAAGTCGTCGTCCGGAACGACGTCCACACCGGTATGCGATCCGGCATGCCATTGCGCCGAGACGGCTACAAACCCCGCGCTATATCCGAAGAATTCGTCGATGTCAACCAACAAGACATTGGTGCCTGTTGCAACTAACCTGAGCCAACTTCTCCGATCATCCGGCGATAGGTGTCGTACCGCTCCTGAGCGATTTCACCGCGTTCCACCGCTGCCACAACGCCGCATTCGGGCTCAGCAATGTGTCGGCAGTCCCTAAACTTACATTCATATTTCGCAAACTCACCAAACGCCGCCGCAATTTCATCTTCGCCAGAATCCCAAAGTCCAAAACTCCGAATGCCCGGAGTATCAATCATCGTCGTTCCGTTCTCCAAACGATGCATCGAGCTTGTAGTTGTCGTGTGCATTCCTCGCCCATAACCATCACTTAGCTTGCCCGTCTTCAAACCAAGTTCAGGAGCAAAGGCGTTCGCCAGTGACGATTTCCCAACCCCTGAATGGCCAACAAACACAACTGTTTTCCCCGCTAGAGCCTCGCGCATCGCTGGGAGTCCGCGCAAATCTTTACAAGAGCAATCAAAGACTGCAACCCCGATCTTCCGATAGGGCTCCAGCAATGCAAGCTCCGCCGGATCTTCCAAGAGATCAAGTTTGTTCACGCAAATCACTGGCAGAGCGCCGCCATTCTGAACCGCCACCAAATACCGGTCGATCAACCGCGGGTGCAGTGGCGGGCTAACCACCGAAACAACTATCACCACAACATCAATATTCGCTGCAATCAACTGCTCTTGTCGCGCATTTTTAACTTCAGGTCTTGAAAGTTTTGTCTTTCGCTCCTCAACGAGGACGATCCGCCGCTCGCCATCAAGAATGCCTGTCGAAACCAAATCTCCGACAACAACCTGAAAATTCCCTGGTTCAATTGTTAAAAATCCAGATTCAAGTTCAAGCAGAATCTCACGAGCTCTCACGCTCGCGACAGTTGCTGGCAATACATCAGTTGCCTTTTCAATGGTGCGCTGATTTTTCCGAATCACGCGCATGACCCAATCATCCATCGTGCCCTGCTTGCTGCCCGACCGTTTACGCATATAGTGGGCTTGCAGGACTAAGTTGTCAATCTGATCCTCGCTCAAATGGGCAAGGTCTTGGTTCAATTTGTTGGAAAGCTTTTTGTTCAATGTGAAGTTTCATCCGCTGGCTTTGTGCAACTGAGTCGCACTATAATTCGGTAATTCTCTCCACAAAAAAACAATTCAAATCTTAACTGTGGAGGATTGGTATGGATTTTTGCGTGCGTTCTTTTTCATTTTCTTCATTCCTCCAATCGAATTCACCCTCAGAGCGTAATCAAAGAGTACCCAAAAATCAATTCTTGGCTCACCTATTTCTTAAACTTTCCTTAACAAATCTATTTCAGATTGACAGTCATGAGAACCCTCATCGCTATATTGGCTGTCCTTTCAACTTTTATCGGAATATCAGCTTGTTCTGATGGCAACAGTGCTTCGTCCAAATCAAGCACGGAAAGCTATCAATTGAAGGAAGGGGAAACGCGATGCTCCACTTGCGGAAAACCCCATCCAACCACTGAATTAGTGGAAAAAAACGGCGATCTTTACTGCAGTGAGTGCGCCAACAAATAAGACCTCTGATTAAAAGTACCTCTCCAGGAACGAATTTCGATCCAAAATCATTATTAAATGTGATCCAAATTCGGATTTGCTTATGAAGAAAAACCTAATGCTCGCGCTTTTCAGCGCTGCACTCATGTTCGCATTTGTCGGTTGTACACCAACTGAGACCACCGCTCCGAAAGAAGAAACGGCGACAGCTTCGAATACTGCTAGCACTGAAAAAGCAACTTGCGCTGACTGCGGTCACGAAATGGACAAATCCGCCATGAAGGAAATCGATGGCAAAATGGTCTGTGTCAATTGCGCCGAAAAGAAAGATGGCAATCACGATGCTGAGATGATCAGCTGCGCATGCGGCAAACAAGTTGCCAAAACTGACTCAGTTGACATTGATGGAAAGGCATACTGCAAAGATTGCGCCGCCAAAATGGGCAAAGGTGACGTTCCTACCGAAACCAATGCACCATCCACTGACGACCACGAACACAAAGAGGGCGATACCCACTAGTTAAAACTTGAACAACATATTTATCCCCCTCAACGGCTTCGTCGAGGGGGATTGATACTATTAAGAGAGTGCTAAATTGTTAAGGACATTTGCAACTCGGCACCCGCCCCATCGCTACTTTATGTGAGGAAAGAACAATGGCAAATCTCACAAACGCCGCCCTCTACCAAGCAATAATCAACTACCAAATCGACGATCCAAACGTCGCACTCCCATTCGAAAAGCGACTGGCCCGCGAAAACGGCTGGACTCTCAGCTTCTCCCGCCGAATCATTGAGGAATACAAAAAATTTATCTATCTTTGCATTGCTGCCGGTCATCCATGCACTCCCAGCGACGAGGTCGATCAGGCATGGCATTTACACATGCTTTACACCTCCAGCTACTTCGATCGACTTTGTCAACAAATACTCGGGAAAACTATCGCCCACGAACCAACGAAAGGTGGCGATGATGAAGGCGAAAAATTCCACGATTGGTACGCCAAAACCCTCGGTTCCTACCGAGACCAATTCGGCTCTGAACCTCCAGCCGACATTTGGCCACCATCTGAAATTAGGTTCGGAAACGCCCCGCGTTTCCGCCGAATTAATGTAAAAGAGAACATCATCATCTCAAAAAAACGTATTCGCAAACTCGCCTTTGGTTCAATCGCGAGCACCGTCGGTCTTACCGTAATCGGATGCAGTCTCGACGGCCCTTGGCGCACCGAACAGGTCAACGACACTTTGCAAGCTATCGCAATCGCTATTGTAGTGATCCTCCTGTTGGTCGCCTTGATCAACTATATCCGCAATGGTGGTGGAGGCAATAGGGGCGGGTGCAGCGGGGGATGCGGTGCGAGTAGCGGCTCGGCATGCAGTTCTGGTTGCGGTTCAGGATGTGGCGGAGGCTGCGGCGGAGGAGATTAGTCCTCCGCTACCCAAACTTGCATTGATCCTGCATCTCGATTATTCCACTGGTAATACGGCACAAAGTCAGTTGTGTGCGGGTAAGGGCTCAACTCACCCCAAGTCGGGAAATACAATCCGGATTCTCCAGATCGTATTCGGCCCGAAACGTGGATTCGGTGGTTATCCAAGTGCGCAATCGGCCCCATTGTATTTACAGCAAATTGATGCGCAGAGAATCCAAGATCGACTTCCTCAACGCAATAAACAACTGGACCATGCATCAATGCAACGCGACCCACATTCTCAACCACCGCCGGATGCGACCGAATCCACTGAACGCGATACTCACCCTCAATTACAACTTCAAATGCTCCCTCATTCACTTGAAATTCAGTCCAGCCTTGGGCACCTCCCCAACTTCTCACCCGAATCACTCGCTTGCGACCCGAACGATTAATCCCCTTAATCACAGCACCGCCTTCCCATGGCCATCCAGATTCAACTGCAAACTCAACGTCGCCAAGTTCTCCTTCCATTTCCACAGGTACACCAAACACAACCGCATCCCCGTCTTCCCAAACCACATACCGCCCGAGCGACAAAACGAATCGCGCCAAGTTCGGTGGGCAACAAGCACAGTCAAACCACTCCTCCCGACGATGATTTCCCCGCGAAGCTAGCGGATTCACGTAGTGATAGGCGCAAGCATCTTCGGAAATCCCCGACAACACATTGTTCAAAACAACCCGTTCAAACACTTCCATATATTCAGGGTCACCGGTTGCCTGCGCCATCCGCGACGCCCACATCGCAAGCCCGATGCCGGCACAACTCTCACAATAAGCATCGTAATTCGGCAGATCATAATCCTGCGAAAAACCTTCATTTCGATGAGCCGATCCAATCCCACCCGTAATGAACATTCGGCGAGAAACCATATTGTCCCAAATTTTCTCCAATGCCAAAATAAGCTCAGGATCATCCGGATACCCATCAAGTGCTCCGCAAAATTGATACATCGCCCGAACGCTGTGCCCAACCGCCTTCGTTTGCTCACGCAAAGGCATGTCGTCCTGGCAATACTCCCCAACGTATTGATCGCCCTCAAAAACGAGCGGATGATAATTCTTCAATAGCTCCACCGATTCCGCCTGATCAAACTGCTCACGAAGAGGACTCGGTTGATGTCCACGCACGTCCGTCATCCGCCGACTTAAATCCATCGCCTGCGAATTCCCGGTCGTTTTCGACCAGCGAGCAAGTGCCAGTTCCAATTCTTCATGGCCGCAATAACCCGGTCGTCCATCTAGCCCAAATTCTTTGATTAGATGATCAACTATCCGCTTTCCAACTTCCACTAAGCGCGGTACAACGCCCAACTCCGATGCCGCCGAACAGGCCTCCAACAAGTGTCCCATGCAGTAAAGTTCGTGCGCACTTGCAAGAGCCAAGTACCGCTGCCCCTTGTACTTCAAAGTAAAAGCCGTATTGATATATCCGTCTTCCCACTGAGCTAACTCGATCAATTTTACGACTTCGTTTATTCGATTCGCTATTTCTCCACCGCCATACTCCGATAAGGCATAAACACTCGCCTCAAGCAACTTGTAAACATCGCTATCGTTATACAAACGGCCGACAAAATCCCCTTTTCTTCGGGCGGCGTTGGCGAAATTTTCAAGTCGACCAGTTTCATCGCACATCTTCCACTGATGAGCAATTCCCTTGCCTGCCATCGCATCCATCCTTTCACGCCAAAACCCAGAAGATATCCGAACCATCAAATGAGTCTAGTCTAAAAGTGAAAAGGCGGATCATTCAGATCCGCTCTATTCCCAAATACTATCGATTTCTAAGGCATATTCCAGTTCACGCCCGGGTTGGCCGCAACCATAGCGTTGAGGTCATGAAAATACATTTCACCGATTTCTATTTGAGCTGGCGAATTGACATCAGTCGCGACCAACTCCCCAGCTACTGCCCGAACAATGTGATGAGTTGCCGACGCACTCCCTTTCCGCAAACAGATCACATGCCCCCAATTTCCCAGTGTATCAAGCTGACCTTCGAAAAATGTTGCGAATCCCTGTCCATCTGTTGATGCATCGACCGAAAAAACCCGAGCCGGAGCTGGCGAGATCAGATTTGCTTTCAGTCGAAACGATGCCAAAAACCATTTGTTAGCAAAACTTCCCGTCGATCCCCCAATCCATGTCACGATCTGGTTTCCATCGCCAGAAATATCAATCACAACCCTCGATCCATTCAGTGTCTCGCTCGAAGTCGCCGGATAACCGCCACCAACGCCAGTCTGAAATGGCAAAGCGATCGGATCACGTTTTAGTGTCACCCCGGCAAGCCCAGCTTCCAACACCAACTCCCTAAACTGGCGTACACCTGAGAGTAACGGGCTAATCCAATCAGCAAAAAATCGTGCCAACTTTCCCGATCCAACTTGATTAGGGTGGGTTCCATCTGGCGTATTGATCGTCAAGCTCGGATCATAGAGTCCTGCAATTCCCGGCATAAAAACTACCCCCGGAATCGCATCAGGCAAGCTCGCCAACCATGCATTGTGCGAATCCCGTTCGCTCACCGAAATGCCTGCAAGCGGAACCAATTCCGGCACAATCACCTTTGCTCCAGCCGCTATCGCTTCTTGAATCGTTGCCGTAATCGCAGATCGCAAGTTGTTACGCTGAGTTACCGTTAACGACCCGCCCGTCCCTGGCAAGTCGTTATGACCCAAGTGATAGATCACCAAATCCGGATTTGCCTCAAGAAAGTCGTTCCTATAAGATTGCGACCGATGCCCGATCGCCGTCAAACCGCCATAACCATAAACGAGCGGAACCAACCGACCATCAGTATAAATCGACCCTTTTGGCAACCACGAACCAACTCGCGCCTGGCCCGAGGGTTGTCCGTCTCCTGCCATGATTGAATCACCCAGTCCGGCAATCTTGAGTGGTCGTCGAAACGCGAAGAGCGATTCAAACGGATTCGCGACTGCTCGCGACTTAAGATCGAGCGAAAGCCCGTTCATCATCTTTAAACCAACCCAATCAAGCCAGTTGCCGTTGTCCCTGTCGCAAAAATTCGGACAACCTCAAAAGGCCAAATCCCCGCCGTTAATCCCGTAAAAGTCACCGTCGATCCCCCCGCCAAAGTCACCTTCAGCGCGCCGGCCCCACCGACATAGACCCCCCGCGTCACTTGCGCCAAGTCGGCCGTATCACTCGGTGTTACTGCAAATGCGTCAAAAACCGGATCTTGATGACCCACAATACTTCCATCTGTTCTTTTCATGTTCTATTCTTTTTCCTTAACTAAACGTCGCACCGTCGGTGCTCAAACTACTCACAATCGAATCACTCTCAACCGTCACAAGCTCAATTGCAACCCGCCCTGCCATCTGATCCAATCCGCCAACTGCGAGCCCCTTTTCCATCACAGGACTCCGCGCCCCGGTAACCGATTCCAAAATCCCCCCGCTTCGATCTCGGATCAAGCCATTCACGCTTTCATCCTCAATCCAATAAACAAATCGTCGCCCATCCGGGTGAATAAATAATCCCGGAAACCGCACATTCCCCACCGCCAAAGTTGTCGCCATACTCCACGTTGCGCCCAGATCATCCGAAAAACGCTCTTTGATCTCCGCTCCCTCTTCGGTGACTAATACAAGTCTCAATTTGCGACCAACATCCCACCGAATACTCAAACTTGCCGCCGAAAAACCTAATGTTCTCGTAGTGTAAGTTGCCGATATCGAATTATTCTTGATCGCCAATCGCACCGAAGAGCTATCCACCGAAGCCCTCACTGCTACGCCCGCCAAGTGCCAATCAAAGCTCACTGCCCCCGCACTCGCCTGTTCCCGATAAACCCGGCGATGACGCATC
This sequence comes from Fimbriimonadaceae bacterium, assembly GCA_046154445.1. GTDB lineage: Bacteria > Armatimonadota > Fimbriimonadia > Fimbriimonadales > Fimbriimonadaceae > UphvI-Ar2. The sequence continues at coordinate 40,872 of JBJXDW010000004.1, forward strand.
CGCGTTTTCGGCTCAAAAGTAGGTGATACTCCACCCGCGACCACAACGGCATGATCCGGTGATTCTAAACCACCTGGCAGATCAGTTAAAAACGAGCCACGAGAATCTGAAGCATCACTTCCCCGAACCTCAGTGTCCGCCATAAACTGTACGAACTCCCCTGGCCGAACCCCCGTATCTGAAAGTGCTAGCCCCCACGCCTGCGCCCGCAAAACCTTGGCAGAATAAAAATCTGTCCTAACCGAAAAACTCCCGCCCTCACTCCAAACATCCCCGCAAGTCGGATAAACCTCGACTTCATCCCAAAGCCCCTGCGCATAAACTGCCAAGTCCGACGAAGCATCACGGTCACATCCCGGAAAGACTCCCGACGCACCCGTTCTAAATCCACCGCCCCAAATATGCTCCGCTTCCAACAAATTATTGTGATAGCCGTCCCCAATCGCTAATCCGAGCGAAACATCCCAACCAAAATTTGTCAAGCTATTTGACAAATCTGTCAAATTTTGCCAACTAGAGCTGCCCCCAACCCTCGACATTCCATAAATATCCGATATTCGCCCGTCAACTTCGCTCCAAAGCAGCGGCTTAACAAACTCCGACCCCTCAACTTCCCTCAAATCCCAGCGACGAAACGCCGGCAAAAAGCTGAGTTTCGCCGCCCCATCCCTAACCAGTCGAATCGCCCGAATCTCAAATGTTTCACCCGCCGCCAAGCCAGAAAACGTAACCGAATCAACCAAGCTCACACCCCAATGAACAGAATCAACCACCTTCCCAAGCTCATCGAGCGGATACCGTGACTCCTTCTCATCCCAATCAACTGTCACTGAATCCGGACGACACAAGTCAACCCGCCTTGTCTCCCAAAGTCCTGCCGCCCCCGTTGACAAAACCCAACTCTTATCACCAACCCCAAGCCCAAATGCAACCGAGTCGCCAACCAAGCTCCGAACTTCAACTTCTAAATAACGATAAGTCTCTGCCACAACACCAGGTGAAAACGTTCGAGCTGCCGAACCCCCATCCGTACCAACCACAACCGATACCCCCGCCGAAATCGTAACCCCGCTTCCACTCCAACCCGCAACCGAAGATCCATCATCCAGCAAAACCATCGCAGGGTGGGATGACGTAAACGCCAGCCATTCCTTCCCCCGAAACTGCATCCGCCAATCCGCTGCCTCGTCACCATTTATAACCATCGAGTCCGGATCAATCCAATGCCGAATTTTCGACCGATCATCAAAACTCAGCGAAGGCATCGTCGTCCCATCCAATGTTGCGAAGCCCACCCACGCCCGCTGCGACCATCCATCAATCCGCGATCCACTGACCGCCAAAACGTCTGATCCTCCCAATCGGCGCTCAAAAATAACGTCGTAAGAATCCGTCAAAATCGCCGTCCCCACCCCGAAATCTCCCCGCCACCGAAACTCCGTCTCCGGCACGGCCCGACTAAAACCATAACTAAACTCGCTCTCATTGATCCCCTTTGTCAAAATCAACTCATAGCCCGAACGCGCATCAAAATTGGAATTCACCGTAGATTGAAAGTAGTCCGACGAAACTTCCAAACCCGCGATCGTTGCCGGAATCAGTAAGTCGGCAGTGTCATTCTCTGTAAAAATACTCCCTCGCCGATCAATCGCATAATCAATATCTCCCAATTCATCCGAAATCGCTTGTGTCACAACTTGAGTCAAAGATAGCGGCACCAAACCTCCAACCGAAACTCCAATCTCCCCGTCAACGACAAGGCGTTCAAAGAACCGAATCCCCCGCCCCGTAATCGAATCCGCAACCGCCGTTCCGCCAAAATCCGGAAATCCATCCGCGTCAGAATCAGCAATCGGATTGATCACCTCAAACCACTCCTCCACATCAGCCCAAATCGTAAACTCCGCCGCCGGGTCAAGATTGAAAACCGACATATCCGCAACCGAGTAACTAAACGATGCCGTCCCCGAGCTAGACAATTCATAGCTCAACCCCTCACCCAAAATCACTGTCTGCGAAATTGGATAAAAGTCCGTCGTCGTATTCGTACAAGTAGTGTTCGCTGGCCAACTACCAAAATTGGAAAGCGCCGAATATTTCACCGCCATCCCCAACGACCGAACCTCAATGAACTCCGGCCACTTCTCCGAAATCGTCGCGTAACGATTCGGAAATTCTGGCCACTCCCGAGTACACCGGTACTCAACCCGCATCGGCGATTGCCAACTCCCTTCAACGATCAAACGCCGAGTACGCCCCGAACGATGAAAGGACACTTAACTCCCACCCAACCGCTTGACCGCCCGAATCATTTTTCGGGCCAATTCATCCGATCCTCTGGCCACAACCGTCCGGCTTCTACCCGACCGACGCGCCGCCAAAACTAAACTCCGCAAACTCACCAACCCCCGAAACTGCACTTAAATCAACACTCCCGTATAAACCGCCGATCGATATACCCCGCTAGTCTCCTCATACTTAAACCGAACTCCAAACGACCGGATCCGCACGTCCCCAATCCCCGTCAATGTCACAACATCCCCCCGCCAAACCGGAACCCCGCTTTCACGCTGCAAAAACTCACATTCGAACTGCACCAATTCCTGCCGGACTGACATCGCTTCAAACAGAGCATCACATGCCGAATCAATAGCGGTCTGCTCTGTCAAACCAACATCCACGAGCGCAAACCGACGGATCGTGCCACTCCAATGTTCCGCCCGCTCCCCGACCGCCGCCGCCACCGTCTGCGCCGCATAATTCGTCCTCACCGACTGCATTGGACGCTCCGTCCTCGGATCAATTCCCGTTACCCGAACCTCATTCGCCATTGGCTCAATCGACCCCCGTTCAACTCTTCGATAAGCACCCCCTTCGGTTACCGAATCAAACAGCACCGCCACCGGAACCGCCGACATCTCACTTTCCGGCAAAGCAAAAAACTCTTCCCCGCTCCCATCTATCGCCGGTCGAAACCCATACCACCAGCCCGGCGCGAACGTCTCCATTAACCGCCGCAGCCAGTCGCTCGCTTGATCCCCCGATTCAATCAACAGCCCCCATTCCCCCGAAAATACTCCGCTCGCATAGGGCAGTCGCGGCCCAGACGATGAAATCACAACCCGCGATGATTCAATCCCTGATTTCTCAACCAGCAATCCCAAAGCCTGATCAAATGGCAACCCATCCAGCGGCACCCGATCCGCAAACACCGCTTCGTCCAGCATCGCCCAGCGATCCCGAACCACCAAGACTCCATCACCAACCGCCCCAAATCGACGGTCAACCGACAACGAGTCCGCAAATCCGTCAAGCACCAAATCATCATCAATAACGAGCCGACAAGGCAAAGACCCTGATGTCAATCCTTCGGAAACCAAAGTATCAAGTTCCGATGCGCGCAGCACTGAAACATCAAGCGCAACTCCATTTGCCCGATTCGGAACGCTCAGCCGCGCCTCCCGAACATACGCCGACCCATCCACCGACGCAGATCCATCCGTGACTCCCCCAATCGCCGCATATCCCGCCTGAACCCCCATCACAAACGGTGAGAATCGACTATCAGTCGTCGCCAAATCGACTCGCAACCGAACCTCATTCCCAATCCCATCTTGCACAAACGCCGTCGCCCCATCCCACTCCACAAGGGTCGCGGAAGCGCTCTGAATCCCCACCCCAAACCCCGGAAATCCATAAATCTTATAAGGAGCCGGTGAAGTCAACCAAACATCATTATCAAACTCAACCGGCACTTCGCCCGTCGCCGGAGCCTCCAAAAAACTCGTCTTGAGCGAGGTCGCGTATCCACTCGCCGAGTATCTCAAAGGGGCAATCTGTGCTTGAGTAGCCCCACTCTCACACCGAAACCAAACGTGCCCCGCCGGAGTGATCGCCGGATCAAGGTCACTCAAATCAAGATCGTTAAAAACAACACTAAACCCATCTCCACTTTGCGAAACAATCAATAACTCCCGCTTCCGCATCGGGATCACCATCACCTCAAAGACTTGCAGCCGCCGAATTTCCCGGGACTTTGCCCCTGAGATCTTCCCCGACTCTACAAAATCCCCATCACGAAAAACATCTACTCGGCCATCGCTCCAAAAATGCAGAGCTACTCCCGCCGCGTCGTTCGCCGAATCGTTCCAGCCAACTTGATATTGCAAAAAAGTATCGCCCGCCCCATAACTAAACCAGCTAAATGCCAAACCCATATTCTTCGGAAAACTAACGGTCGTAATCGCCGCCGGATTGTTCGCTGCATCCTTAACCGCCAGCCAAGGCCCTACCCAATGCTGATCTTGTCGCTCCTCCCATTCTGAACCAACCGCAAAATCCGCGAGTCCCCACTTCGCACAATCCCCCGTCGAAGTCGTGTACCACACCGCATCAAGCGGCTTCGGTCTCAGCATCAAAGTATTCGTTACCGGATCAATCCAAGTGCCCGACCATATCGATCCATTAAGCTCAAGCCCACCTGCCACCGCCGTCAACCGATCCGCCGCCAACCGCCGCTGCGCATGATTCAACTCAAACAAAAAGCTCATCGCCGTAACCTCCGAT
>JBJXDW010000005.1:0-41956 GCA_046154445.1 Fimbriimonadaceae bacterium
TCCTACGGTGGCGGGGATGAACTTGTCATAGATTCCGGCACCAAGGAAACAGGTGACTCGGGTGAGGTCGGTGTTTTGTTCAGCGAGGGATTGGAGTTTGCCGAGGAGGGCATGTTCATCGAGGCGGGAGGGGATATTGAGTTCGCCTTTGAGCTTGAGATTTTCGGGGATATCTATGAAGAGGTCATCGATGGATTTGACGCCGATGGTTTGGAGCATTTCGGCGACATCTTGTTCGGTATGAGGGACGTAGGGCATGATGGTTGGGGTGAGTCTTTATGATAACTAAGAACGGGGTGGGGCCTCATGACTCTTGGAGGTGGCGAAATGATTCGTCATTCGTATATAGAAAAGATATAATTGGATAATGAAAAAAGTATGTTGGTTTTTAGCTCTCTGCGGATTGTGTTTGACAGGCTGTAGTGTTTCTCAGCCAAGTATCGTGGGCAAATGGGTGGAGAAAGAGTCTTACCCTGGCACGTATACCTTTGAATTTCGACCTGATTCGACGTGCTCCTATAGTTATTCCGGAGAGTCAATGACCTTCCTTTATGATGGTACGTTTAAGTTTGAAGATCAAAAACTAACGATCATCCAGACAGATGCTAAAGTCAAGTGGAAAGACCCAGCAAAGTTCTATAAACCTATCGAGGACGCCACTCGCTCTGTTAACGGCCAGATTTGGATGGATGGTACTGTCATGTTTGACGGCGTGGATAGATTGACTTATGAGAGTCGTTCGAATATCGGCAAAATGAACCTTCAAAGAGTTATAAAATGAACACTAGAGAGGCGTTATTAGTTAGGAAGAAATCTAAGACATGACAAGGGTGTGTTGGTTACTCGCTGTTTGCGGAACGTGTTTGATTGGTTGCGGGGGAACTCCGCCGAATATTACGGGAAAGTGGGTTGAGAAGAATCCTCGTACTTATGCTGAAGCGGCGGCGGCGCACAACGAAAAGCGATATGTGACGGGTTTTACGGAAGTTTTTCCTGGTTCGACGATTGAGTTCAAGTCGGATGGTGATTTGGTCATCTCGAATGTGAGGAGTGAGGTTGGTGTTCGGTTTTTGGGAAAGTATGGTCATCGATTTGGTCAGATACAGTTTTCGATATCGTCGTGCGAACCGGTTGGTCAGGATGGCAGTCGATTTGATTCTATAAGCAGCTCGATGGAGTTTGCAAAGAAGCTGGGGTTATTGCCGCCGATTAGCCAGAAGTACGATTTTGAGAGTGATGGGACTTTGACATTTATTGGCCATGATGGTTTTCGGCATAGTTGGGTTCGGGTAAAAGAGTGATCATGAAGAAGATCTTCGGGATTGGCATTGTTGTTTTAGGGCTGATGATGGTTGGGTGCAATGCCAAGCCGAGTTTGGTGGGCAAGTGGAAGGGGAAGATTGAACAGCAAGGTCAGCAGTTAGATGCGGTTGTTGAGTTCAAGCCAGATGGGAAGATGATTTCTGATGTAACGACGAGTGGGATTCAGCTCCAAATGCTTGGAAAGTACGCGATCAAAGCAGAGACTTACGAAGCTACTATTGAAGATGTAAAGATTATTGAGCTTCCTAAAGAGATGGAAATGGCACGTCCTTTGCTGGAAAAGGGAATCAAGGAGCAGAAAGGCAAATCTGAGACAACGACGTTTAAGTTCAAAGATGCGGATACTGTAGAAATGTCAGCACCAAAGGGTGGAACTTCGGTGTGGACGCGAATGAAGTAGGCCTGGACTTAAGTTTGGGTACCATTTTGGCCTGAGTGCGCTCGTAGCTCAGTGGATAGAGCACTAGCTTGCGGAGCTAGGGGTCGGGGGTTCGAATCCCTTCGGGCGCGCCAAGTTCAAAAGTCAAGACTTTTGAACTTATTTTTTGCCCAGATTTTGCGGTAGCTGTGGCTCGGGGACTTCGCTTCGAGAATCTTGAATGGGTTTTCAACCGGAGAGGCAATAATTTTGAGTTGCGGTTTTTGCTCGGGCCTTGCGTCGGCGATTGTGCGGTCAATTTGAATTTTATTGAAAGTCTGTTTGTTAGAGCCAGTCCTCAAGATCAAATCGAGAATAAATCATTTTCAATCCTAGTAAATCAATGTATGAGGAGTTTTGGAATCGTCACGACATGTTAAACAGTAAGGAAATGGAATCGTCTGTGCTCAAAATGATGTTCGACCAGATTTTGGACGGACGTGATATCCCGGTTGTTGGCTCGATGCTACGCATGACGGCGAAGCGGGCTTCGGAATGCAAAGCAGGGATGCCCTATGCATTGACGGATAATTTGTGGCACGTTGTTTATTGGCAAGAACTGTGGTTGGAGGAGCTACGGGGGGGTAAGCCCCCACCGATGATGCAGGTTTGGTCTGGGGATTGGAAGGAGACTGAGGAACACCAGTTTGGGGAGTTGCGTGAAAAGTTTTTAGAAGGATTGCAAGAAGCGCGACTGTTTTGCAAGGGTGAGCTATCTTCTGAACAGGCGGAAATTCTGTTACGGATTGGGATTCATGCGGCTTACCATATCGGCCAGTTAAATTTAATCAAACGGGCTAGTTAAGCGAAAGTGGGATAAATGCATTCGATGGGACAGTTTGAATGACAGTGGGCGAATCACCGCTACGATTCGCCCACCCACTGGAGACCATTTTTTTGCTCGGCGAATTCGCCAAGCGGCGATCGCAGGGATGGCGAGTAGTGTTAGGGTCGCTGTTTCGGGCACGACATCAACGTTAACATCGAAGTTGTCGTTTGCACTATCAAATGTGACGGGCCCTCCACTATTTGCGGTAAAGAAACCAAATTGGAGTGTCGAACCGACTCGATCGAAGTCCGGGTTGATTAAACTAGATGAATGTCGTCGTTGTTGTCACTTTGAGGAGTGACAACATACTTTCCGTGAGGTTGACATTTGTTGAGCCTGAAAAGAAACGCTGCCAGCGGTAAATGCAACTCCAGTGCAATCTGAATTGGCGAAAGTTGTATCGGAGAATGATTTGGCGTGGGCAGACGGCACGATATTGACGAATGCACTTGTTCATGTGAAGAGCTTTGTTGTGAGTTTCATATGCTTCCTCTTCGATCAGTCCGGGGCTGATAAGTCCCGAATCTGCATGGAGTTTGAAGTTCGAGGAAGTGGGGTCTGTGTGATATGAAGCACAAAACAGATAGAAGACGAATTGAACCGTGAGAATTGCTAGGGATAGTTCAATTTGCAAAAAATTTTGAAAATAAACCTAAAAGTGCCTCCAATCCCATTGGAGGCACTTGTTGTCTTCTCAATGTGAGGAGAATATTTACTTTCGCTTTTTGATGAATGTTGCAATTGCGGGAACAAGAAGAAGCGCAAGGGTTGTGGGTTCTGGAACAGCTTGGGCATTGAATGACGTTTGGAACCCTGCGAATTGGGGGCTGTTTGTTCCACCGTATTCGATGGCAAACCCTGGTGGCGGTGTATTCATTGGAGTAAATGTGTAGAACGATGACAGATTCAGAGTGAGGTGATAGATGCTATTTGCGTTAAGGATGAAGGTGGGATCATCGCCGTTTGCCGTGACGTTATCGAGGACGACTGAGTTATGTGCTCCTGGATCGGCATTCACACTTGCTCTGGTGATAACCATGTTTGGATTTGTCACATTGTTCCACGATGCGGTTATTGATAGAGTTGAGGAAGCAACGGAGTTTGGGAATCCACCACTGAGGACACGTTTGCCTTCGTAGGTGAGTTTAAAGTCTGTGATTTTTACTGGAACGGCTCCAGTTTCGTAGACAACCACACCTGTGAGACTGGAGGTAAGTGATGAATTAAGCATTGGTGCGGATTGGTTTCCGGCGAAGATCATGTCTCCTTTAAAAATGCTTTTGTAGTTGAGGGTCGTGTTTGATGTGTTCAGGCTTTCATTTCGCGAAATGGTTCCAGCACCTGAAAGAGCGCCGGTATTTGATACGGTTGGGGTTATGGTTCCGATACTTGCAAATTGGGCGTTTGAAATCGCCGGGATTGTGAGTATGGCAACAAGGGCAAAAAATGTTGAGGGTTTCATTTGTCTTCTCCGGAATCAATGGGTTGAGTGGATTTTCTCAACACCAGACTTAGTATAGCTACCAATCGCCAAGTGTACAAGTGGCACTTTAGACAATTTTGGAGAGTAAGATAGGCACATGACAGGTGCGGTGACGGTGAGTCGGTTTTCGATCCATAGTGGGAAGGAACGGTTGTTGGGCGAGCTAAGGTTGCATTAGAAAAAATTTAACTTAATTTCTTCTTAATAAGACAGTATGCATACTGTTTGTATGAGTATTGTTGACAGGAAAATATCTTCGGCAAAGGGTTCTGCAATTCAGCCTGAATCAATTGCGATAATTTTGATTGCAATGATTTTGTTTCTGTCATGGATGACAAGACCAAATTTAAATAATTTCACACTTGAGTTAACAGCACTGGCGGGGCGAACGACAGTTGACCAGGAACTTCAGAATGCGCTCCTAAGCAAGGGCATGAAAATTGAACTAACCGATTATTTGGAGGCTGATGGCAATTCCAAATTGAGCCTGAATATTAATGGATCTTCAAAAATTGTGGCGGAAGGTGGATCAACGCTGGATGTATCTAAAAAGTTACTGAGCGGAATTTTGAGTGCTGAAAAAAAGATTTTGATTGCCTTAATTGGCGTTGGGCTCACTTTGCTCATTACTTCCATGATCGGAATTGGTATTGAACGATTCATGACTTCATTTTTAATGATGGGGATTGGGGGCATAACGATGATGCTAGGTAATTCAGGCGACATCAATTTAAAGGCGATCGCTGTTACGCAAGTTAGTGCAGTTGCGCTCTTTGCAGCAATTTCGGTGCTAAAGATGATTAATAATAAGAGTCATTGGTCTAATATTTGCTTTGCTTCTGGGTGTTGCTATCTGATCTTCTCAATGCAATCTAATTTTGGAAATATATCGAACGTTGTACTATTCTCTTCTTTCCATTTGTTAACGATGTGGGACGGAAAGTTACCGGTAACAAAAAGACCAATTGCCTTAGCGTCAAGAGCGCTTGTCAGCGTTTTAGTTGCAATACCGTACCAAGAGGCCTCAAATACAAATATAGGCGCAGAAGGTTTGATTGGGACGAAGGCCAATTGGTTAGCCAGTCCAGTTAAGAAAGCACACGTCGTTGTGCTCACTCGCGAAGGTTGCGGTGCCTGTCTCACGATGAAGCGAGAATTGGATAGGCGAAAAATAAGTATTGATGAAATCGACATAGATATGTTGCCTGAACTAAATAAGAAATATAGTATTGCAACTCCAACATTCTTAGTCGTGGATCGGGATTTGACGATTTTGGATGTTAAAGTAGGGTGGCCGTCTTCCGAAGAAGATGGGGGAAGCTTTGCTGAAAAGATAAGAATTGGATCGTTTAACGATTCAGTAAGGAAAAACAATGAAAAATAAGAGACAGACAACACTTCTAGCATTAACCATGCTGGTCGTTGGAATTGTAGCGCTAGGGCAGGCATATGCAGATCCAAGGTACGAGGTATCTGGTGCTTCTACAGCATGTCGTGATGAAGCGAATGCATGTAGTGGAAATCCATTTAGTCACAATTTTGACTACCGAAAATATACAGCAAAAATGTGTTACTATGACTCAAATACAGATCATTTTCTATACTCAATCATAACAACCAATTGCCAAGTGACTCATACCGGATGCTGTTGGTATGAGCATGAAGATGACTGCCCCGAGACAAATGAGGAATGTCCAGTTACTTATAAGTAGTCACATTTTTTTGGGTGATGGGAATTAGAGTGAAATTGCAATGAAGAAAGCATCCAAGCCAATTAAATCCTTGGCAATTACTGAACAGTGCTCGAGTATTTGCGCTTTCACTCTCCTGGAGCTTCTGGTCGTAATTGCAATTATTGGAGTATTAGTGGCAATTATTTTGCCTGTCTTTGCTCGGGCAAAGCGATCGGCGGTGACAACGACTGTTATCAGTAATATGAGGCAGGCAACGGTATCTCTGAATATTTATGTAATGGAATATGATGATGTATTGCCACTCTATGAGTCGGCGTTAACTCTCGAATCTGAAGTATTTCATGATCCAAGAAATACGTGGGATACGGAACAAAATCCTGCTACTTATCCGAGAATCGGCAGCTTTGGCTATGCGGAATTGCAACGTGAACCGGAATTTGAAGGTCCGATCACTCCACGATCGGGAACTGAAGTGCGCTATTCGAATTCCCCAATCTTCTCAGATATCTTTGAGTCTGATTTTGTACCCGCCAGATTTGAGGGGCTCAGTTGCCCAGGGGGTCAGGACGATAATTGCATCAAAGTTAACAGGATGCTTGTGGCGTTTTTTGACGGTCAGGTAAAGAAATGTTTAAACCCATTGCATTCATTGGGGAATGGGGGGCACACCGTGTTTATGTGGCAAACACCAACATTTGAGTGTAAAAGGTAACTGGAATGAAAACATTTGATCAATTAGTAAATTGGAAGTGGAATCGAGAATTTTGGATTGCTTGGTTTTTCTCATCCGTGTTATCGATTGTGCCGCCAGCACTATTGGTAGCAACTTTTGGACAGTTTAAGAATGAACTCCTCAGTTGGTTCACTTATGTTTTTTATGGTGGGGTTTGTGGAATTTGTTTGCTGGTTGCGAAAGGAACGAAGAAACCGCTCCTTGTTCTTGCAATCAGTTCGATACTAATGACATTTCCGAGCCTGTTTGGATTTTTTAAACGCATTGAGAAATATGGAATTGAGGTGATGATGGGTGCCTTGCCGAATTGGGGTGCGAGTTTCTTGCTGAATTTGCTTTTCATCCCGGTGGGTTTTCTGCTCTTTGAGCTTGTGTTTGCGAGAGCGGGAGCAATCACTTTAGGCGAGCAGGTTTGAGATTGAAAATTTAGGAAACATCCGAGGTTTTGTGTGGTTTTGGTTGGCATCGTCATCTAGCGGCGGGAGTATCATAGGAGGATGATAGGTGCAGTGACAGTGAGTCGGTTTTCGATTCCGGCGGGTAAGGAGCGGGAATACGAGGAGATGTTGCGGAGTTTTGGGGATGAGGTTGCGGATGATAAGGGTTTTGTTTCGACAAGTGTCTGGCAGGATTTGAGCGATCCGAACAAGTTTGTAAGGTTGACGGGGTTCAAGAGTTTTGATGCGCTTTTTAGTAGTTACGATGAGATGGTGGCAAGTGGATTTTTGGAAGAAGCAGTTGAGAAATGGGGAGTTGCGCCGGATGTGATGCGCGTTGAACCGGTCGAGGAGCATGGCGCGGGATTTGGAAAGTTACGCGAGCATGAGATATTGAGCGTCAGTATTCGGGTGATGGATCCGGGTTATGGGGATGCTTGGATTGAGAAGATGAAATATAACTTTGAGGAAATAGCGGTATTGCCGGGGATGGAAGGCTGGTTTGTTGGGCGGAGCGATGAAGTTCCGGATGAGATTGTTGGGCTTGCGAGTTGGGATACGGAAGCGGCCTGTCGGCGGAGTATTCCGCCAAAGGTTCATTATCCGATCGGGATTTATCGTCGGTATCGATAATGCATTCTGTCGATGATGGGCTGAACGATGGGCCGACAAATATGGCTCGGGATACGGCATTTTTAGAAAGTGGGGAGGCACGGGTGCGGGTTTATGAGTGGGATCGTCCTTGGGTGAGTTTGGGGCGATTTCAGGTGCCGGACATGACGGTGAAGGCGGGATGTGGGGTTGATTGGGTGATGCGGCCGACAGGAGGGAAGGCGGTCTTGCATGGGCACGATTTGACAGTGGGGATGGGGGTGCCGCTGACTTTGATTGGCGAGAGTGAGCGGGAAGTGAAGGCGATCTATCGGAAGGTGATTCCGGTTTTGGTCGGGGCTCTAAACGCGGTTGGGATTCCGGCAGCGCTGGCGGAAGAGACGCCATTTGTGAGGGGAGCTGGGAAGGTGGCAGATTGTTTTGCTCATGTGAGCGCGAACGATGTTGTTGATCCGGCGAATGGTGTGAAGGTGTGTGGGTGCGCATTGCGGGTGACATCTACGACGGTATTGGTTCAGGCGAGTGTTCCGGTTCGGATGCCGGTGGTGGATGCGGGGGATGTTTTTGATGATCCGGCGTTGCCGGGTCGGGTGTGGGATGTGTCGCGCGAGGATTTCGCGGCTGCGGTTAGAGCGGAGTTTGAAAGTTTTTTGATGTCCTGTCGCTGAGTCGGTATTGCAGTTGCTGGTAAAGTTTTTAGTATGAAAGTCGTGCATTCAACTGACAAAGCTCCGGCGGCGATTGGCCCTTATTCGCAGGCGGTTGAAGCAAATGGTTTTGTGTTTTGTTCGGGGTCGATTCCGCTCACGCCGGAGGGGGTTTTGATTGAAGGGGATGTACGGGCGCAGACATCGCAGGTGATGAGCAATATTGAGGGTTTGCTTGGTTCGATGGGGTTAGGGTTTGGGGATATTGTCAAGACGACAATATTTTTGAGTTCGATGGATCATTTTGGGGTGGTTAATGAGGTTTATGGTGCGTGTTTTCAGAGTGATCCGCCGGCGCGGAGCACGGTTGCGGTTGCGGGTTTGCCGAAGAACGTTGACGTCGAAATCGAAGTGACTTGTGTGAGATCTTAAGTGTCCGAAGTTAAACGCGTTGTTTCGGTATCGCTGGGGACGAGCAAGCGGGACAAGAGTCATGAAACTGAGGTTTTGGGGCAGAAGTTTCTGATTGAGCGTCGCGGGACGGATGGTGACCGGGCGAAGTTTAAGGCTCTGATGGAAGAGTTGGATGGCAAAGTTGCGGCTTTGGGGGTGGGGGGAGCGGATATTTGGATTGCGACGAGTAAGAAGCGGTATGCGTGGCGTGATGTTCTGAGTTTGATTAGTGGGGTGAAAAAGACGCCTGTCGTGGATGGGAGTGGATTAAAGCATACGTTAGAACGAGCGACGATTCATCGCTTGCAAGATGATGGAACGGTTGACTTTAAGAATGAGAAAGCGTTGTTGGTTTCGGCGGTTGATCGTTTTGGGATGGCGCAGGCACTTGATGAGGTTTGCCCGGATGTGATTTATGGGGATATTCTGTTTGGGCTGGGCTTAAACATTCCCATTCGGAGTTATTCAGCGGTTGAGAAGTTGGCGGCGGTGCTTTGCCCGGTGATTACCAAGATGCCGATCCAATGGTTTTATCCGACGGGGAGCAAACAAGAGGAGCGAAAGCCTGCTTTTCCGAAAATTTGGGCAGATCGGACATTTTTGTGTGGGGATTGGCACTATATTAGGCGATACGCGCCAGATGAATTGACGGGAAAGACGGTTTTGACGCAGACGGTGCGGAGCGCTGATATTGATTGGCTGCGGGGAGCGGGGCTGCGGCGTTTGATCACGACCACGCCAGAGATGGACGGTGAGACGTTTGCGACGAATGTGATGGAAGGGGTTATTGTGGCTTTGGTCGGCAAAAAGCCTGAAGAGATGACGGCGGATGACTACTTGAACGTATTGAAAGAGTTAGATTGGTCGCCGGGAGTGATGGAATTTTAGATGCATAGACAGACGTCTATCGTGCAATAATGGGAAGTATGAGCGAAGGGAGAACGGCTTCACAATCTGGAAAGCGCACTCTTGACGATGCGCGCACTGCAAAGACGGATGAGTTTTATACTCAGCTAGTAGATATTGAGAATGAATTAAAACATTACAAGGAGCAATTAAATGGAAAAGTTGTATTGTGTAATTGTGATGATCCGAAAGAGAGTAAATTTTTTGAATATTTTGCGCTAAATTTTAATACACTTGGGTTAAAAAAGCTGATTGCGACAAGTTATGCGGGATCGCCGATAGTCGGTGGTCAACTGCCACTCATCGAAATCGAGGGACTAAAACCGGAAGGAAAGGAACCTTATCTTGTCGAGATCAATGAGGTACTTGATTTTAATAGTGATGGAGCAATTAATTTGCTCGATGTTGATTATTTGTTGAGACATGATAAGAATGCTTCCCGCCCTTTGAAGGGGGATGAGAACTATTGTGGGGGCGATTTTCGGAGTTCAGAGTGTTTAAATGTTCTGCGAGAGGCGGATGTAGTGGTGACAAATCCACCGTTTTCTCTGTTTCGGGAATTCCTCGATATATTGGAGGAGCATAATAAAACATTTCTGATCATTGGAAATACGAATGCTATAACATACAAAGAAGTATTTGCACTCATTAAACAAAATAAATTTCGAACGGGATATACAAAATTTAATGTAGGAATGTTTTTTGAAGTGCCAGGCCATTGGGTAAAATATCATCATATTGATGAGCATACAGGAAAAAAAATGGCTCGCGTATCGACAAGTTGTTGGTTTACGAATATGGAAGTAAAAAAGCACAAAGAGTTTCTTCCCCTCTATAAGAAGTATTCGCCTGCGGCGTATCCGAAGTATGAAAATTATGATGCGATTGAGGTGGGAAAAGTGGCAGACATTCCCGTAGATTATGATGGGGTAATGGGGGTGCCGATCACTTTTTTAGATAAGTACAACCCAGATCAATTCGAGATACTAGGTTCTAATCTTACTCTTGGAATACCCATGGCACAAATTGCAGAAAAAGGTACGTATCCACAAGGTGGTCCCAGTTTTTACTTGTGCAATGTTAATGGAACCTATCGCAGGGTTTACACGCGGATAGTAATCAAGAGGAAATGAAATGAAAATCGACTTGAGAAATGTAAAAATCGCGGAGCTTGTTGCGGGATATGAAGATAAAAATGAAGAGGGAGTGACTGGCTTTGGCGGAAAATTGAACATTCGACCTCCTTATCAGCGAGAATTCATATATGGAGAAAAACAAAGAAACGAAGTTATTCAAACCGTTCGAAAAGGATTTCCGTTGAACACGATGTATTGGGTTGTGGCCGGGGATGGGTTTGAACTCATGGATGGGCAACAACGAACCGTCAGTATTTGCCAATATGTGGCGGGTGATTTTTCGGTGATAGTGGATGATTCGCCGATGTATTGGGGGAATTTGACTTCGGAACAACAGAAGCAGATTTTGGATTATGAGCTTTCGATTTATGTGTGTGAGGGGGAAGAGAAGGAGAAGTTAGATTGGTTTGAGATTATCAATATTGCGGGTGAGAAGCTGACAGATCAGGAGTTGAGGAACGCGATCTATACCGGGCCGTGGTTGGCGGATGCAAAACGTTGGTTTTCGCGAACTGGCTGTCCGGCGGCGGGGATCAGCGACAACTATGTCAATGGCTCTCCGATTCGGCAAGAATTGCTGGAAAAGGCGTTGGATTGGAAATCCAGAGGAGCAATAAAAGAGTACATGAGTGCGCATCAGCATGATGCGGATGCGAATGAACTTTGGCAATATTATCAAGCGATTTTTGATTGGGTTCGGCGTGTATTCCCGGAATACCGCAAGATGATGAAGGGCCTTCCTTGGGGAAAATTTTACAACGCGCACAAGGATGATTCGCTCAATGCAACAATTCTGGAGGCTCGCATTGTTGAATTGATTGATGACGACGAAGTTGACAATAAGAAGGGGATTTATGAGTTCCTTTTGACTGGAATTGAGAAGTCTTTGAATTTGCGTACCTTCCCAGATAAGATGAAACAAAAAGTATTTGAGAAACAAAAAGGAGTTTGTCCGATTTGCAAGAAGAAATTTGAGTTGGGACAGATGGAAGCCGACCACATTGTGCCTTGGAGCCGGGGTGGTAAAACTGTATTGGAAAATTGTCAGATGCTGTGCCAATTGGACAATCGCACAAAGAGCGGGCGATAGTCGGGTTTATCGGAGTATTAAGTTGATATGAGGACTCCGGTAGACTGTTAACTTAACCAGGGCTTAAATCGACTTTCATGAAATTCGCATTCTTCATCCATCCGCTTGAAGCGCGGGACATGGTCAAAAAATATCCGTTTTTGAAGCCGTTGCCGGATCGGGCGATTGAGGGATTGGCTTTGGCGATCAAGCCGAAAGTGATTGCGCATGTGACAGGGATTGAGTCGCCGGACGGACATAAAACGGAAGGGTATTTTGTGGGGATTCCGTTGACGCCTCGGCAGTTTATGGAGTTGCCCAAGGAAACGGTTTATCGGAAGTTGATTGCGGGGGTTGAAGTTGCTCGGGAAGCGGGGGCGGAAATCGTTGGGTTGGGGGCGTTTACGAGTGTATTTGATGATGGGGGGATTACTTTGCAAAAGCGGACGGGAATGGCGATTACGACGGGGAATAGTTATACGGTTGCGACGGCGATTGAGGGGACATTGGATGCTTGTGATCGGGTGGGAATTGACCGAAAGCAAGCAGTCTTGGCGGTGGTTGGTGCTACGGGATCAATTGGTCGGGCGTGCGCTGAGGTGATGGCTCCGGAATTTGGGAAAGTGATATTGATTGGTCGTGAATTGGCGAAGACGGAGGTGGTTTCGGAGGCTATTCTGGGTTCAGTGGCGACGGTAACAATTGCTGATTTGGTTGAAGCGGACGTTGTGGTAACGGTGACGAGTTCGGATTCGGATTTGATTTTGCCGGAGCATATCAAGCAAGGCGCGATTATTTGCGATGTAGCGCGTCCAAGGGATGTCAGTGTTCGAGTTGCTAAGGAGCGGCCTGATGTGCTTGTTATTGAGGGTGGGGTTATTGATGTTCCAGGTGATGTTGAGTTCAATTTTGAGTTTGGGTTCCCGGCGAAGACGGCCTATGCTTGTATGAGCGAAACGTTTATGTTGGCGATGGAAGGTCGGGCGGAGAGCTTTAGTTTAGGGAAGACAGTGACGGCAGATCAAGTACACGAGACTTGGGAGATGGCGAACCGGCTTGGGTTTAAGCTTGCGGGTTATCGCAGCTTTGAACGGGCGGTTGGGGAAGAAGAGATTGAGCGAGTACGAGTAGCGCGGCAGACGGTTTCTGCGGCGGTTGGCGGGTAGTAGTGGTAGATGTTCAGGATGTGTCGCATCGGTTTGATGTGAATTGGGTTTTGAAGGATATTAATTTTTCAGTTGCGGCGGGTGAGATCGCGGTGATTATGGGAAGTTCGGGCGGAGGGAAAACGACGCTCTTGAAATGTATTGCGGGGTTGTTGACGCCGACAAAAGGTGAGATATTAGTTGATGAGGTAAGCGTTGTGAAAGACCCTGAGGGAGCGCGGGCGAAATTAGGATTGGTTTTTCAGTATGCGGCGTTGTTTGATAGTTTGGATGTGGAAGACAACGTCTTGTTTGGGTTGCGGCGGAAGGACGGGGTTTCAAGGGGGCAGGAGAAAGAAGTTTTGGAACGATTGCTGACTCAAGTTGGCCTTGAAGGAGTGGAGAAGCAGTTGCCGAGTGAGTTGAGCGGGGGGATGCGGAAGCGGGTTGGTCTCGCGCGGGCGTTAGCGAT
This sequence comes from Fimbriimonadaceae bacterium, assembly GCA_046154445.1. GTDB lineage: Bacteria > Armatimonadota > Fimbriimonadia > Fimbriimonadales > Fimbriimonadaceae > UphvI-Ar2. Next base: position 13,358 of record JBJXDW010000005.1, read on the forward strand.
GGAGCCGCAGGTGTTACTTTATGATGAGCCGACGAGTGGACTTGATCCGGTGACGGCTTATTCGATTGATCGCTTGATTGTTGAGACACGAGATCGGTTGGGGCTGACGAGCTTGGTGGTGAGCCATGACGTGAGCTCAATCTTTCGGGTTGCGGATCGGATTATTTTCTTGGATAAGGGTGAGATATTGTTCAATGGTTTGCCGGAAGAGTTTAAGAAGATGACGGACGGTCCGATTGGTGAATTGATCGGAAAAGCGCGATCTGAGAGCCTAAAATAGGTCTAGTTGTGAGTTTTCTGTGAGGAAGTGAGTTTCTTGGTTTTGGGCGTGAACTAAGTTGTGAGTTTTTCGTTGATCTTAATAGCAGAAAGGCGTAAACGCCCATTGCGGAGAATTCAAAAAAATGAAACGAACAGTAATGACAGTGATGGCGGTTTTTGTCGCCCTTGGAATGATGAGTGCGAGCTTTGGTCAAGCCGCTGGCCCACGTGGTCAAGCTGGTGCTGGTCAAGGTCAAGCTGGTGGTCAACGCGGTGGTGGTCAAGGGATGCGCATGAGTCCTGAGATGCAAAAGAAGATGGAAGCGATTCACGCCAAGATCATTAAGGAATTGAATCTGAATGCAACGCAGACCAAGGCAGTTGCGGCAGCGGTTAAGAAGCGCGATGACGCGTCAAAGAAGATGCGCGATCAAATGATGGCGGATCGAAAGGCGGGCAAAGAAGGCGATCGCACCGCGATGCAAGCGAGCATGAAGAAGCTTCGAGAAACCTATATGGCTGATATGAAGAAAGCGATGGGCGACGCGAATTATGCGAAGTATGAGAAGCGCATGAAAGAAGAAATGAAGAAGCTCATGGAAGAAATGCAGAAGAACGGCGGCGGCAAAGGTAAGGCTGGCGGCGGTAAAGCTGGCGGCGGACTTTAAGATTTAGTTCGAGGAGCAACAGGGCGCGTCTTTCGGGGGGCGCCCTTTTTTCGTACCGGGCCGAGCCCAATGCCGTGTCCTCGACGAAGAAAGATTGTTGAACCCGGAGTGCCTTTGGATTTCCGGGGCATATAAGTTGAGGTTTTTCAAAACTATGGCGTCATGAGTTAGAGATTTGCATGGATCCCCGCGTACACGGGGACGACGAATTTTGAAATATTGATTTTCCTAATATAATTCAAATTGCAGGGTTTGGACGATTTCCATTGATTAGATGTAATCGAGTTCTTTGAGCCAGCGTGGGGATTGTCGCCAGTCGGCGCGGACTTTGACGAACAATTCGAGGAAGATTTGTTCGCCAACGAATTCTTCGATGTCTTTGCGGGCTTGGATGCCGATTTCCTTGATCATTGAGCCTTTGTTGCCGAGGATGATGGCTTTTTGACCGTCGCGTTCGGTGAGGATGACGACCCTGATCAGAAGGCGGTTGTCTTCTTCACCACGTTCCCATGTTTCGCAGTAGGTGGCGATGCTGTGGGGGATTTCTTCGCGAGTCAGATGGAGGGCTTTTTCTCGAACGGCTTCTGCGGCAAGGAATGCCATCGGTTGATCCGTATACATGTCTTCTGGGTAGAAGGTGGGGTTTTCGGGAAGGAGGTCGACGATGAGGCCCTGGAGGATGTCGAGGTTTTGCTCTTTGATGAGCGAGGTCATGACGACGTTTTCAGTTGGGAAGAGGTCCTTGTAAGCTTCGAAATTGCGTTCGACATCTTCGGCTTTAAGTTTGTCCATCTTGTTGAGGCCGAGGATGAGCTTTTTGGGCTTATCGAAGATGCCGGCTTCTTTGAGCATGAGGGAGACGTGTTTGTCTTCCGGGCTTGGCATGCGCGAGCAGTCGGTCATGACGAGGACGAGGTCGATGTCGTATATGGATTGCTTGGCGGTTTCGTTAAGAGCGGCACCGAGTTTGTGTTTCGGTTTGTGGATACCGGGGGTATCGACGAAAACGATTTGGTATTCGTCGGTTGTGGCGATGCCAAGGACACGCTTTCGCGTCGTCTGCACTTTGTCGCTGACGATGCTGACTTTGTGGCCGACGATCGCGTTGATGAGGGTGCTTTTCCCGACGTTTGGTTTACCGACGACGGCTACAAGTCCAGCTTTCATATTAATTACGCTTACGGAAGAGGACGCTCACTCCGGTTTGTCCGAATGATTCGCCGCCTTTTTGTCTTTCTGGGCTGCGTCGTCGTCTCGCACGTCGGCGACCGGATGTTCGTTCGTCGTCTTCGTCACGGCGGGTTCTAGGCGCAAGATCTTCGTCGTCTTGCTCTTCTTCACCGCTGTCCATCATGGATGGCTTGAGAAGGAGGTCATCGGCATGATCTTCGGACCAGGATTCTTCAACCCATTCGTCGAGCTTCATGATTGCGACGTCGAAAGCCACGCTGTCCCACTCGCGGGTGTTTTCATCGCGAAGGATAGGTTCGGTGACCTTGAGGAGGTCATCGGTGTTTGATTTGAGAATTGCTTGGATGTCGCCAAGTAGCCCGACGAGGAATGTGTGGGTGCTTCCGTCGACGGCTTTGAACTTGACCGTACCGTTTTCGACGGGCATATATTCTTGGTGGTCGAGGTGATATGCGGCCCAGTTATCAGGGAGCATAAGGGTGCGCGGGCCAGTGCCGCTGCAGTGGACGGTTACGAATGGATCGTTGGCGTGGACAAGATCGTTGTCGAAGCTCCAGACATGGGCACCGTTTTGCTGGGCAAGGGCGCGGAAAAGTCCAGGCGTCACCATTGGCTCGCCTAGGAAGACAGAAGTCCATCGCTCGTTGGGGGCACCGTCATTGAACTTGCTGACCACGAAACTGGGGAGTCCGGTTTCGGTGTATTCGCCGAGGACGGTTGATTCTTCGGGGATTGCGAAGTAGCTTGGTTCCAGTTGTCCGCCGCGAAGGAGTTCGTCTTGGTCAAGGTGCTGGCTGAGTTCTTCTCGAGTATTGAGAAGGGTTGTGCCGGAGTGACAATTGAAAGGTTGGGGTCGGAGGGCGATACCGGTAACTTCGCGCACCCGTTCGAGGCTGTCGCGTCCGGCTTCGAAGAGACCAGCGGTGTAGAGCCAGAAAAGAGTCTTGTTATCGCGTTGGAGGCGTGATTTGATTGCGCTACGGACTTCGGGGCGGATATCCCATGCGTTTACAAAGAGGTAGAGCTTGCATTCAGGGAAGTTTTCGCGATGTGCGAGGTCGCTGAGGAGATAGAAACCGACGCTGAGACCGGATCGGAGCAGTGATTCTCGGGTTTGTTGGACGAGAACTTCGAAAGCTCGGGGGTCGGTGAGGTAGGCGAGCGAGCGTTCGTCGATGAAGAGAGCGACGTCGGGTTTTGGTGGGCTTGCGGCGAGCCGCCTGGCGAGAAGGGTGTTGATTTCCTTACCTCGTTCCCAGATTCCGGGGCTGTTGAGCCAACCGGCACCATTTGAGTCCATCCAGATGACTCCGCCTTCGTGGGCGAGGGCTCCGCCAACTCCGCGCCAATGGGCACTTTCGAGTGCTTGTGGCGTTTTCATGAGTGGGTTGGTGACTTGATTACGATCTTCACGTCCGCTGATGGGGGTTCGGAAATCTTCCTCGCTCATGTAGAGCTTGCCGTTGAGGGCGAAGCTATCGACGGGGAATGGGAATGCGGCTGATCCACCGGGTTCTCGGTCGCGGTAGCTGGATGGTCCAGCGGCATAGTCGAGATCGTTGCAACGGAGGAGTTTTCCTAGGCTGAGGTGACCACTGAAAGGGTGTGACCATTCGAATGTGTAACCGTAGCTAACGCCGACGAGGTAATCGCCATTGGATGCCCTTTTGGCGGCGTAACACATTTTGGCGATTCGGTCAACGATTTCGTCGCTAACGAATAAGTGGAAATCGACCCATCGGCGCGCGCGTCGATCGGTGCGGACGAACTCTTCGCCACCGAGACCTTCCCGGTAGTCGGGGATGTCGATGTTGTCGAAATTGGCGGAGCCGTTGTACCAGGATGCGCGGAGGGAAACGATGTCGTTTCGGTAGCGCATGCGTAGCCAGCGTCGGAATTTTTGGGTACTGGCGGATGAGATGTCGTAGCCATCTTCTTCATCAAGGAACCATTCCTGTTGATCGAAATGGACGCCCATAAAGTTGTCAGCGGACTTTGATTTTCGAAGGCCCTCTATGACGGCGGTGAGGGTTGCTTCAGCTTCGTTCCAGTAGGATTCGTCGCTGACGCTGGGGTCGGCGGTTTCACCGTTCAGATACTTGTAGTGAGCGTCGGGGTAATTGGTTTGCCAGTCAATTGGAGTTTGGAAGGAAATTCTGGGGACAAGCTGGATATCTGGGGCGACAGCGATGGCATCTTTGGCAATTTGTTCGGCCAGTTCGATGGCTGAGCTAGCTTTAGTTGCATCAACGACCAATTCGAGGCGGAATGAGAAGATTTTAAGGCCTTGCTCGGTTGCCTCTTTCAGTTCTTCAAGAACTACAATGCGTTGCTCGTTGGTTTTTGCGTCGGCATAGAAGAAGATGGGTGAATAGGCAAGTTTATCTTTGATGATAGTTGGGTGCCCTTTGTGGAATGCGACTTGAGCGGATTCTTCTCGCCGTTCGATGGGGAGTCGCGGGGCTTCTTGGGCGATGACTGGTTCGGGTTCGGCTTCGGGAGTTTTTTTAACAGTTCGTTTGGAGCGACTGCGGAATTGTGGTTCAGGGAGCGCGTCTCCGTATGCGGCAGCGGCGGTAGGTGTTGGTTCGTCATCGCGGGATCGTCGATTACGTGATCGGCGTGTAGGTGATTCTTGAGAATCTTCTTCGGTTCGCGATGGGCGCGGCGCGGCTCCAGTTGATCGCCATGTGGCGATTGATACACGGCCTTCGTCGTCGTTGAATTCAGTTTCTGTGGGGAGTTCGGTTTTTGTCCTCTCTCGCGGCTGGCGTTTTGGAGCGGGGTCAGCAGTTGATGATCGCCATGAAAGGGTGAACACGCCGTCGGTATCGAGGATGTCGTTTTGTTCAGGTTTCTTATCGGTTCGAGAGGGTTTGTCGGCGCGTGACTCTCGGCGGCGAGGAGCGCGTTGTTCTCGGGCTTCTGGCTTGGAGGCTGCGGGTCTTGATCGGAACGAGACCGGGATGTCGTTAAGTTCGGCGAATTCTTCTGTTTTGGGTTTCGAGACGGGTTTTTTGGCGACCGGTTCGGGTGCTTCTGTGGCCCTTAAGGTGGTGGTTCGCACACGCGGCACGCGAGGAGCACGAGGAGTTCGGGCGGGCTTAGCTGCTTCTTTTGCTTCAGCTTTCAATGGCTCGGGAGTGGGTTCAGCGGCTTTTGTTTTTGATGCGGCGACACGCTTCGGTTTTGGCTTCGCTGCTTCCTCGGCGAGTTCTTCCGCGAGGGTTTTGGGTTTCTTGGCTGGAGTTTTTGGAGGAGCAATTTGGGGTGGCTCGTTGACAGATGAAAGTATGTCCTCGGCGGTTCTTCGCCGTCGGGGGGGAGCGGACGCCGTCTTTTTGGTCGTGGTCGCTTTGACAGATTCTTCTTGACCGGCTTGGGTCAAGTTTTCGGATTCAGTTTTCTTTTTGGGCATTAGTGGAACGCCAGGCGAAAAATCGTTTTTGAGTTTCAGATGAAACCGTGAGTTTTGGGGTTGGGAGCAAGGAGGTTTGTGTTCTCGATGCTACGACCAGCTTTATAGACTCCAACAAAATGTTTTGTTAGGACATAGTATGGCAGAGTTTTTTGTATGTTCTCGGGCCGGAAATGGGTTGGTGTGAGGACTTTTTTGTAAATTGTCCTATGAAATATGCGGGGTGATGCCGATGATTGAAGACAAGCCACATAACGAGGCGCGAAATGGAAATGACTCAATTGATGGGAACACCATCGGTTGATCGGCAAACGCAAGGATCGTTAAGTAAGCAGAGTACGGCGGCAACGTCGGACGGAACGGTGGGCAAAGAGTTCACCGATCAGCTGCAAACCGCGATTACTGATGGCCAGAAAAAGGAAGTTAACCCGGACGAGCTGATTGCTCAGTTGGTTGGACTGGACCTTAGTTCTGGAATATTGCCGAAACAACTGGCGGAAAGTGGGACGGACTATATGTTCGATTTGTCTGTGGGGCGAATCGGAGGTGCAAATGTCGATATTAATTCTGCCAAGTTGGCGACTGACCTAGATGTTAGTCAGGTTGTTAAAGGCGTTGAGGCGCTTGGTGAACAGAAACTTGGCGTGGTTGGTCAATCCATTAAAGAGATTGTTTCGGCCCTCGGTAATGCATATGTTACTAACGAGGATGGTAGGGATCATTCTAATGGTAGCCCGGCGATAAGCCTTGTTGATCCTAGAGTTTCTGGCGGGTTAGCTGCTCAGTCGACCAAATTGGCAGAATCTGCTCTGGTGAGTGCACCGGTTGATCTTGCGGCAGCGATTCGGACTGGAGTGAAGAACTGGATTCGCCGACAGACCGGAATGAGTGAGAGCCCAGCGGCAATAAGTACGCCGGGATTAGTTGATAACGCAGATCAGTCAGCTGCTGATATAGCGACCAAGACCAATGTGCTCGTTGATGCGGTTCCGGTTGACGAAGCTCCTATAGATAGGTCTGGTGAAGCAGTGCCTCAGGTATTGCAAAAAGAAACGGGGATTGTTTCTCATGATGTAATTGGTCAAGTTGCGGTTCCGGTTTTATTAGGCGGAGCTTTGAATCAGACGTCTCATGAAGCGAGCACGCAAGGGGTTGTTCTTAAGACACCGGTCGGGGCAAAAATTGGTTATCGTGGAACGGGGCAAGGTCGTCCTGATGATTTGCTGACGCTCGATAATGGGGCACAAGTTAAAACTGATCCGGCCACTGTTCCAATACCCAAACCTCAGATTGGCCCGCTGACATTGCGAGAAATAAAGCCTGTTACGGTTAATGTTGATTCTCAAGCGACTTCGGTAATACCAATTGATCCGAGGGAGATTGCAAAGACACCGGCGAGTGCGCATGAGGTAGCTGAAACGGCGCCGGCGATTATCGAAGGGATTGCGGGTCGACTGACTCGGGAAAGTTTTGTGGTTAAGCCAACTGTGTTAGCAACACCGCAGTTGCAATCTGAAACTGCGACGACTGCAGTCGCCCAAAACGTTGCGCCAGTCGTTGCACAGGAAAGACTTAAACCGGCTCGAGAACAGAATACAGCTGCGATAGATTCTATGGTGGCATCTGATTCTGAATTGGTGCCGGGCTTGAGCAGTGGAACCCGCACCTTAGTGACTTCCACAGCTTTGAGCAAAGCTGTAGTCGGCTTTGATGATATGACACCATTGAGAGATGATCGCGTTGATGATTCACTTGGGAACGAATCAGATTTGTCGATGAAGCCGGTGGCAATGGATCTTACGGGGAAAGCCACTGATGCTAAATCGGTATCAGTTACGAAAACAGAAGTTGCTAAGGAGGCGGTTGACGGTGCCCATCAAAAGATTGCCGACGCAGTGATGGATTTGATTGCGGCTCGTCGACCTCAGACGATCAAGATTCAATTGAATCCGGTTGAATTGGGGACGATTGATGTGAGCGTCCGAACTGGTGGTGGCCGGGTTGATGTTGATTTGCGGGCGAGTGACGACGGAGTTCGTCAAGGACTCGCGGCGAACCGCGCCGATTTGGTGCGAACAATTGAATCTGGCGGCACGAGCGTAAGTTCGATGAATGTTGGACAACATTTGGGCCAAGATGCCGGTCAAGCCGGACATCGAGGCGGTGATCAGGCGAGCCGGGAAGACTTCCAGCATGCCGTGAATCTGGGACAAGTTTCGACAAATGCCGAGACTCTGGCGGTTACTTCGTCGTCTTACGGGACGTCGGGTAACGGTCGAGTTGATTTGGCAGCATAAAGCAGGTGAATGAAAAATGAACACGATTGATCCGACTGGGGCTAACACTTACACCAATTTTGGTGGGGTGCCCAAGGCAAAGAGTGAGCTGAACATGGATGCATTTTTGCGATTGCTTACCGTTCAGTTGGCGAATCAGAATCCGCTGGAACCGATGAACGACCGTGACTTCTTTGCGCAGATGGCGCAGCTTGGTCAGGTTGAAGGAATGGATGGCTTACAATCAAGCCTAGATACATTAAACGGTGCCGCAATGATTGGAAAAACTGTTACAGCAGTACGCCCTATGACGGATGCCAATTCTGGTGGCGTTAATAGTTTGGTAACTGGAACAGTTGCGAGAATTACGATGCGCGATGGTAAGCAAATATTAGGACTCAAGGAAGCCAATGGCGGAATTGTTGAAGTTCAGATTGGCAGCATTCGTGAAATTAAGTAATTGAGGAAATTATGAGCAGTCCTATTCAGAATAACAAAGTTGCGGATCTTTTACAGAACCGTAGTGTTGTTCAGCCAAAGCCGTCGAGTAATCCGTCGGCGGCAGCAGATTTCCAGGCGGTCTTAGCGGATCGTTTGAAGGTGAGTAACCACGCTCAAACGCGGTTGCAGAGCCGAGATATTCAGATGGATGCAGCTCAGTGGGAACGTGTACTCGACGGGGTTGAAAAAGCAGCTCTGAAGGGTGCAAAAGAAAGTTTAGTGATGATTGATGACATTGCTTTGGTGGTGAGTGTTCGGAACCGAACAGTTATTACGGCAGTTGATCAGGAGCACTTAAAAGAGAATGTGTTTACGAACATTGACTCGGCGGTGATTGTTTAATATTCCTCTAAAGAGTGAGTATTAACTAACCGATAAAAGAATAGATCACTAGGGCAATGAAAAGTGGTCGCAACTAGCGATAGTTGCGAACTTTGACAAAGCGAGAATGGCTAAGTCTTCCCCAAGTGATCAGTAAGAACAAAGATACAAGGAAGAAAAAATTATGCTACAGGCCATGCTTGCTGGGGTTGCCAGCATCAAAGCGCAGCAAACGCGCATGAACGTGATTGGGAACAATTTGGCGAACGTCAACACAACTGCTTATAAGGGCAGTCGGGTTACGTTCCAGGACATGCTTGCTCAGACGGTTCGAGGAGCTAGCCGTCCGACCGGGGCCCTTGGTGGTACAAACGCGATTCAATTCGGTCTCGGGGTTTTGGTTGCGGGTACAGATATCAATACTGAACAAGGTTCTTTGAACGCGACCAACCGTCCGACAGACTTTGCGATTCAGGGTAACGGATTCTTTATGGTTTCGAACTCCGACCGGATTGCCTATACTCGTGATGGTTCATTTGATTTGGACGCAAACGGTGATTTGGTTCATCGTGCAACTGGTGAACGACTTATGGGTTGGCTTGCTGATCCTGCAAGCGGCAGCGTAGATACTAACAAGCCGATTGGTCCAGCGAGTGCTTTGACGGTTCCAATTGGTGCGCGAACTGCGGTTCAAGAAACAACCGACATTACTTGGGCGGGCAACTTGGACAGTCGAGAGTTTACGACGGCGGGATTGGCTACAACTTCCAGTGTTGTTCGAATCTATGATTCGCTTGGTAGTGCCCACGATTTGAATTTGACCCTGACTGAATCAGCGACGCCCAACCAGTGGACTTGGAGTGTTGCGGGCACTGCAGGAACAACTGTAACGGGTAGCGGGACATTGACATTCGACCCGGCAAACGGTCAGATGTTAACTGGTTCACCAGGAACGATTACGATTACACCTCCGCCGGCGAGTGGGGTTGCAGCGTTTACTACTGATTTGCACTTTGACAATGTGAGTCAGCTTGCGACAGAAACTCAGGTTCAGGCGAGTAGCCAGAACGGTTTTGCTCCTGGTTCGCTCAGTTCATTTAGTGTGAACACGGACGGGGTTATCATTGGCCTGTACACGAATGGTTTGACGCGGAACTTGGGTCAGGTTGCGATGGCGATCTTCCCGAACGCGAACGGTTTGGAACGACAAGGAAGCAACCTTTGGCGTGCGACAGATAACTCGGGGATTCCGGTTGTTGGTCAGCCTCGGTCGGGTGGTCGCGGTCAGATCAATGCGGGCTTCTTGGAACAATCAAACATTGACATCGGGAACGAGTTTACGGAATTGATTATCACTCAGCGTGGTTTTCAGGCGAATACCCGGGTTGTTACCACGGTTGATGAAATGTTGCAAGAACTGATCAACATGAAGCGCTAACGCTTGGATTAGATTTTTTCTTCTAATCGCCCCTGGCAGTGGAGTAGCCGGGGGCTTTTTTTGCATTTAGTCTTCGGCGATATCGGGGTTGTCGTGGTGGATTTCGGGCCTCATCATGGGGAAGAGGAGGATCTCGCGGAGGTGTTCGGCTCCCGTGAGGAGCATGACGAGGCGGTCGATGCCGATTCCGCAACCACCGGTGGGGGGCATTCCGCTTTCGAGGGCGAAAAGGAATTGCTCGTCCATTGGGTGGGCTTCGTCGTCGCCCTTATCGCGTTCGCCAAGTTGTTGTTCGAACCGTTCGCGCTGGTCGATGGGGTCGTTGATTTCGCTGAAGGCGTTGCAGATTTCGCGTCCGAGGACGTAGCCTTCGAATCGGCGGGTGAATCCGGGGCGGTTGGGGTCTTTTTTGGCGAGCGGGGAGGTTTCGATCGGGTAACCGACGATAAAGGTGGGCTCTTGGAGGTGAGGCTCGACGAAGTGTTCGAGGAGTTTTTCGATGATGCCGCCGAGGTTGTTTTCTTTTTCGGTGGGGAGGCCGACGCGCTTCATGGCGGCTTTGGCCGAGTCCATGTTGGTGAGTTCTTCGGGGGCGATGCCGGAGCGTTCTTGGATGGCGGTCATGAGATCGACGCGGTGCCAGGGTTTGCCGAAGTCAATGGGGTAGACACCTTTTATATCATTGAGTTCGTCCTTATCGTACGACCAGATGTAAAAGTACTTACCTGCTGTTAATATGTAAGTTTCTTGTTCAATGCCCTCATCTAAGAATTTACAATCAGTTTCACAATCAATTAACCCCATTTTGGTTTCTGGCTCATGAAAAGTGGCAGTCCCAGAGATCAATCGAAAATTTCCGAGTCCAGTGCGTATCGCATCACCTGGATGTAGTGCTGTCGGTAATTTCTTTTGATCGTCAACGTCGGAACTTACGATACGATAGAAAGTCAAAGGAACTGGTTGGTCTTCCAAATGTTCTGAATGTATGAAGCATGGACCACCAAGCAGTGCTTTCATATATTTAGAAAGTGGTTGAGATGCAATTATTGGCGATTCGAAAATCGTTTCCGCAACGTGGCGGAAGAGGTCTTCGACGCAGGTCATCATGTCTTCGAGGTTGGCGTAAGCTTCGTACCATTCGAGGAGGGTGAATTCGGGGTTGTGGCGGTTGGAGACGCCTTCGTTGCGGAAGACGCGGCCGATTTCGTAGACTTTGGGCACGTCGCCGCAGATGATGCGCTTGAGGTAAAGCTCGAGGCTGATGCGGAGTTTGACTTCGAGGTCGTAGGCGTTATAGTGGGTGAGGAATGGGCGGGCGGCGGCGCCACCGGCTTCGAGTTGGAGGAGGGGGGTTTCGACTTCGAGGTAGCCGCGGGCATCGAAGAATCGGCGGACTTCGCTGACGATTCGTGACCGGTTGAGCAGTTGTTCGCGGGCTTCTCGGTTTGTGATGAGGTCGAGGTGTCGGTGTCGGTATCGCTGATCGACATCGGTGAGGCCGTACCATTGTTCGCCATCCTTTTCCTTTCCAAGTGGGAGGTTGTGGAGGGATTTACTGAGGGGGGTAAGAGTTTGGATGTGGATGCTGGGTTCGCCAGTTTTGGTGGTGAAGAGATATCCGGTTATGCCGAGGTGGTCGCCGATGTCGAGGAGTTTGAATGCGGGCCAGGCGTTTTCGCAGGTTTCGTCGAGGTCATTTTTGCGGACGTAGATTTGGATCTTGTCATCGCCGTCGGAGAGGTGGGCGAAGGCGGCCTTGCCCATTTCGCGGAGGGCAACAATGCGGCCGGCGAATGAGATTGTGGGTTTGGTTTGGTCTTCCTCGGTAACGACGAGGCTGTCGAAGTTCTCGAGGAGATGTTTTGCGGAGTGATCGATCTTGAATTTTTCGGTGGCGAACGGGTCGTAGGTGGAGCCGTCGTATTTTTGAAGCTGGCGGAGTTGGGCCAGCTTTTCGAGTCGGATTTCGCGGATTGATCGATCTTCGCTCATTTGAGGGGTTGAGTTTACTTTTTGGGGGGAGTTGGGTTCGGGATTGGGGGTTGATTGATGTTCTTTGATGGCACACTAGGATATGCCAGATGAACGAAAGCCTTTGGTTGAACATCAGATCCAGAAGAATGTGAGAGCAATTGAGAAGATTGAGTCGGAGGCGCAATCGGGACGCACGGGCTCTGAGGTTGTTTCTGATGCGATTGCTAAGTTTTGTGGAAGTATTCGGTTTGTGTATTTTCACGTTGCCTGGTTTGTGATTTGGGTGGGTTGGAATGCGACACCACTTACTCCTCGCGCTTTGAAGTTTGACCCGGTGCCGTTTGGGATTTTGACGTTGGTCGTTTCATTGGAGGCAATTTTTCTTTCGACATTTATACTGATTAGTCAGAACCGGCAGGAAGAGATTGCCCAGAAGCGGGAACGTTTGGATTTGCAGATTACGATGTTGGCAGAACAGGAGGACACTCGCTTGTTGCGAATTGTGCGCCAGATTGCCGAGCAAATGGGGATTGATTGTACGGATGAGGATGAAGGCGATTTAGAGTCGGCTACCGATCCGCAGGAAGTGGTGCGGAATATTGAAAGGATGGCGGAAGAGGGGCGGAAGCGCGATCATCAGTCACCTCAATAGCTCCAAAGCGGATCAAATTGGTGCGGGATGAAAACAAATAGAAACTCCTATCTTTTGCTTACGAAAAAAGTAGGGTCACGAGCCAGCCTTTTGTTGTTTTATGAATTTTATTTACCTGGGCTGCGCTTTGCTTACACCGGGGCACCAGAATGTTGAGCGACGATTGAACAAAAACCCCTACCTGTTCCTTGCGGAAAAGGTAGGGGCACGAGCTAGCTTTTTGTTTTTAGAAAAAATTTCTTTACCCGGGCTGCACTTTGCTTACACCGGGGCACAAATATGTTGAGCGACGATTGAACAAAAACCCCTACCTGTTCCTTGCGGAAAAGGTAGGGGCACAAGACCACCCGAGTCACGAACCGTGTTTAGTGGTCGTGGTGGTGATGGGGTTCTTCTTCTTCGGGGAGTTCGGCGATTGCGCACTCCGTGGTGAGAAGAAGGCCGCTGATTGAAGCGGAGTTTTGGAGAGTCGTACGGACAACCTTGGTTGGGTCAACGACACCAGCCTTGAGGAGGTCTTCGTACTCCAGGGTTTCGGCGTTGAAGCCGATCCCGGTTTTGCCATTCATAACTTTATCGACTACGACGCTGCCTTCGACACCGGCGTTGTGCGCGATGGTGCGGAGGGGAGCTTCGATTGCCTTGCGGATGATTTCGAGGCCGATTTGTTGGTCGCCTGGCAACTTAAGAGTCTTGAGGGCAATTGCTCCAGCTTGGAGAAGTGCGGTTCCGCCACCAGGGACGATTCCTTCTTCGAGCGCAGCTCGCGTTGCGGCGAGGGCGTCTTCCATTCGGGCTTTCTTTTCCTTCATGGCAGTCTCGGTTGCAGCACCAATTTTGATGACGGCGACGCCACCACTCAGTTTAGCCAGTCGCTCTTGAAGTTTTTCTTTGTCGTAGCTGGAATCGGTGGTTTCGATAGCTCGTTTGATTTGAGCGATTCGTCCGGTGATTGCATCTTTTTTGCCTTTACCGCCGACGATCACAGTGTCATCTTTGGTGATGACGACTTTTGATGCGGTACCGAGCATTGACGGATCGACATTTTCCAATGTGAGTCCGAGATCTTCGGTGATGAATTGACCGCCAGTGACGATGGCCATGTCTTCCATCATTGCCTTGCGTCGTTCGCCGAATCCGGGTGCTTTGACAGCGGCAACCGGGAGGTTGCTTCGGAGTCGGTTGAGGACGAGGGTGGCGAGGCATTCGTTTTCGACATCTTCAGCGACGATGACGAGAGCTTTGCCCGATTTGAGTACCTTCTCGAGGATGGGGACGAGGTCTTGGACGGTGCTGATCTTCTTTTCGTAGAAAAGGATCATTGGGTCTTCGAAGACGGTTTCCATTCGGTTGGGGTCGGTGATGAAGTAGGGGCTTAGGTAGCCTTTATCGAACTGCATCCCTTCAACGATTTCGAAGCCAGTGTCGGTGCCTTTGGATTCTTCGACGGTCACGACGCCTTCTTTTCCGACGGTGTCAATGACTTCGGCAACCATTTCGCCAATTTCTTTATCGTTGGCGGAGATGGTGGCGACTTCGTTCATGCCGGAGCGGCCCTTGACGGGCTTGCTCAGCTTTTCGAGTTCCTTGACAATTGCGTCAGCGGCGATTTCGATGCCTTTTTTGATTTGCATCGGGTTGGAACCGGCGGCAACGTTTCGCACGCCTTCTTTGAAGATGGCTTGAGCGAGGACGGTTGCGGTTGTAGTTCCATCACCGGCGAGGTCGTTTGTTTTGCTGCTGACTTCGCGAATGAGTTGGGCGCCCATGTTTTCGAATCGGTTTTCGACTTCGATTTCTTTGGCGATTGTTACGCCGTCATTGATGACGGTGGGTGAGCCAAATTTCCTTTCGAGGACGACGTTGCGTCCGCGGGGGCCGAGGGTGACTTTAACGGCGTTGGCGAGTTTATCGACACCGGCTTCGATCATCTTGCGGGCTTCGTTACTAAACTTGAGTTCTTTTGCAGCCATTACTTCTTCGCTCCTGCTTTGACTTTGGCATCGGTGACAACGCCGAGGACATCGTCGGCGCGGAGGATGACGTAGTCGATTCCGCTAACGGTAACTTCGGTTCCACTGTATTTGCCGTAGAGTACGACTTCGCCGGCTTTGACATCGACGGGAGCTTTTTCGCCGCTATCGAGGGTTTTGCCTGGGCCGACTGCGAGGACGGTTCCTCGTTGTGGTTTTTCTTTTGCGCTATCGGGGAGGATGATTCCGCCAGCGGTGGTTTCTTCCGCTTTTGCGGGTTCCACGATAATTCGGTCGTGCAACGGTTTTAAGTTCATAGTTTTGTTTCAGATCTCCTTTTTGTATTAGTCAATGACCTTGGATGTATTAGCAGTGTACCAGTGAGACTGCTAATTTTCGGGTTCTTGGGACGGTTGTCCTGGGTTTGCTAGGACCGCTATCCGGCCGCCGCCAGGTGGGGAGTATCGATGGATTTTGAAAGTGCGGGGAGTTCTTTCTTGATGGTTTCTCGAATTTTTTGGACAAGTCCGGGGATGTCTTGTGCAACGCCAGTGATTTCGATAACCTTTAGGTTTTTGCGGACTTGATCAGCGTCGAATTGTTGGATGAACAATCGGAGAGTCACTTTGTCGCCATCTTGAGTATAGGAGCCTGCGATTCGGAACACTTTGGGGTGTTTTGCGACGTTGAGCCAGAGTTTGTAACCGGGCTCATCTTTGAGTGCCTCTGACAAAGCGGCTTCTAGTTTGAGTGGGTCTTCTTGATCTTGATCGAACGTTCCCAGGAGGACGATGGGCTTGGGTGCTTTGAGCCCGATTTCTCCTCGGAATGTTTCGCGAGTGACGCCGATATCGAAAGTTTGGTTGGTTGCTCCTTTGCGGACTTCGGGTTTTTGCACGCCGTCGATCCCGATTTCGTTTCGCAGTGATTCGACTCTCGTGGCGGCATAGTTGAACCAGCGATCAACGTCGAGGAACAGTTCGCCGGATGGTGTTGATCTCAGTCCGTCGGGGGTGACGCGGTCGATTGCTTCGAGCAGGGAATAGGTGAGAAGGCCGTGATCTACGGAACGCGATTCGTAGCTGAGTTGATCGGCGGCGGCGCCGGCAAGGAGCCACGTGCCGGACGAGTCGCGGATGGATTCGTAGGCGCGGATGTAATCAGAGCCGGAAGCCCGGTCTTTGATAATGTCGCTGGCGGCCGCACCGCTATGGCAAGTGTCGAGAATGATGACTTGCTTGCTAGCGGGGATTTTCGCAAGGGCGACTTTGAGGTCTTCGCCGCTGATTGTGTGGACGCCGAGGATGGCGGGGGTGACGTCACCGGGATCGGCACCGGCGGTGAGGAAGAAGTAGCCCGATTGGTCACCAATTTGGCTGGTTCCGTGACCAGCGAAAAAGACGACGATGATATCGGACGACGTTGCTTTGGTAGCGACTTGGGCAAACCAATCGAGGATCGGTTGGCGGTTGGGTATGTGTTCTTTGTCGTCGGTCGTTATGGTTGTGATGTGGACATGGTTGGGAAGGAGGCGTTCGGCAGATTCGCCGACGGCTTCGGCAAGTTTTTTGGCATCCATTGGGGGCGCGGTGAGGTCTTTTTTTGCCCCGGCGTAATCACCAACGCCGACAAAGAGACCATAGATGTTGACTTCTGGGATAGCGAGATTTTCAGGAATACCAACGTCGAGGGTTTCGGGGAGGCTTTTGAGATCACCGCGTAGGTTTGAAGAGACTACTGACAGGATGTTGCCTTGACCATTTGGCAGTTGAGCTTTTGGCAGGAAGTAGGTTTTGTAATCTTCGAGATTGATGTTTATGAAACCCGTTTTATCCTTGGTGTCGATTAGCTTATTGTTGAGATAGATTTCAGTTTTTCCGATTCCACCTTCGTCACGATCGGTTAGTGTGACGGTGATTCGGTTTGGATTGCGGGTGGATTTTTCTAACTTAATATCTGGGAAGAGCCGAATTGTGTTTCTGTCCGGTACTGCTCTTGTTGGTTCTGGGTTGAAACCGGTTAATTTTCCGAATAGGCCCGGTTCGTAGTAGAGTGATTTGAGCTGCGATACGCTAATGGGTTCAAGACCGTCTGCCCATTCGAGAACATATGATGCGCCCGTTACGTTGTTCGGATCTGGTGAGTCAAATCGTCCTTCGCGATCCATGACAAGCCATGATCCGTTGATCATCATGACAAATGTGCCGATTGGTGTTGGTTCGGGCTCCTTCCGAATTTCATTAATATCCCAAATGGTCGCTTGTTCCATTTTGTCGACCAAGACGAGTCGATTTTTTGAAGGAATCATTTCTACGTGGGTTACAAAGTCAGGTCGATTAGTCTTGGAGAACAGCGTCAAATCTTTGGCATCAAAGAAATAGACTTCTCGTCCGACAACGACAGATAGGAGGTTGAGTTCTGGTGAAAAAGTTGATTCTGTTTCGTTAAAACCGCTTTCGGAATTAATTTTGACTCGATTGATAATTTTGCCATCTTCTGCATTGACTTTCGTTACAGAATCTGAGTTGATAAAGAGGATATAGCTTCCGTCTTCTGAATACTCCATTTGTTGGCTGATCCGATATTCGGGAACATACTCCCACAGCAGTTCGACAGTTTTCGGATCGACTGCGAAGACTTTTTCATCTGTTTTTAAGAGAAATGGTTTACCTTTGTGATAGGCGAACATAGTGTTATCGGTAAAAACTTTGGGATCAATTCCCCCAATGTACTCACCTGTAGCCACATCGACAAGATAGACAATGTCAGTCGTACTGTTTTCATTTTCGTAAGTAACGATTATTGCGGTCGTGCCATCTTTTGAAGGAATAACAAATCGTACATTGTTCTTAGTTTCCAGAAGTGCTCTGACGAATTTTTCACTTCCTTTGGTATCTGGGTCGTCAATTTTCGCAGGGTTCCAAAGGTCTACTGTGTTCTTTGACCACCTGATGAACGTATTATCTGGTAGCCAAACTGTTCCGAGAGTGGTGGGGAAGAAGAGGGTGTTTAGCTTATCTGTAACTGCATCCCAACATGCGGGCGCGTTGACTTCATTTTTGTCATCATCCTTGTAGTAGGCGGGGGATAGTGCGAATTGTCCATTGGCTGATTTGTTAAACAATTCATACCCGGTTTGGTAGTAATTGTCTAAATCAATCTTACGAGAATCGAATACATAAAAGTTTGTAGAATTATCTTGCGAGGATAAGGCAAGAAAACCTGTATCTCCAAAGAACTGAAGTCTGTTCATGACTTTGACAGCCGAAAATGTGCTGCTATCCCATTCACCATCGGATAACCTGTGGCGGACAATGCTGCCTCCCACGTAGCCGACCCAAAAGATTGTTCCATCCGGATTAAATGCCCCGGCCGTGGGAAGTCCTGCTCGGTTAAATGTATATTCTTTAGTTGTTGTTACATCCCAAACTTTGAGGGCATCGTAGTCATCATTTTCAATTGACTCATAGGTAGCGAGTTTGAGACCATCGGTTGATTTTCGTATTTCTCGAATGGGATGGGAATATCCTTTGAGTTGCCGCAATTGTTTTAAAGTTGTTCGATCATAGATTGTCATGATGCCCGTTGGGCCACAAACAACAAATTCCGCAAGATTTTTTCCCACGAACAGGGCGGCCATGAGTGTATTTGGGAAGAAGCCTTTCTCGCCTATGTAGTGATCGTAGGTTCCAAGAGTATTTCCAGTAGCGATATCTATAAGGAAAGCATGGTTTTCGGAACCGGTTGCGAGAAGTTGCTTGCAGTCTGGTGAAATTTCTGACCAATGATTGCCCTCAGTTCCGGTTTTAAGGATGCGAAGTGATTTGGTTTCGACATCATAGAGGTGGATTCCTGGTGCGTTGCTTGATGCCAGGGCAAAAAATTTGTTGTCTGCAGAGATTTGGACATCAGTGGCGAAAATTTCGTTTTTAGCTAATTCAGAAAGTGAAGCAAAAAGTTCTAGTTTAAATTTTGGAGCTTTTGCAATGTAAACGTTGCTTGTTCCGGCGATGACAACGAGTTGATCATCTTGTGAAATGGCAACTCTGGTGGCCGCATCGTCATTCCAGTCAGCCTTCCCCCAGTTGACGAGAAGTTTGGCGGACTTTGAGTCCCAGAGTCTTACCTGGTCGTGGGAGTTTGTGATGACAAGCTTTCCGGATCGGCTCATTTCTGCTTGGTCAACTGAGGAATTATCATGGGTGAAAATTCCGAGCAGGCTCATTGTTTTTGGCTCCCAAATCCGAGGGGCAAATCCTCTGTCGTGGGTGAGGAGCCTAGTGCCATCAGGCGATTCTTGGATGTCTTCCATCCTTTGGTCGCTAATGGTGGGAATGAGTCGGAGTCGGCTGGATCGATTTTGCGTTTGTGGGACAGCTAGGTTCAAAAGAAGAACCGCCCCGAAGGTCACGATGGTGAGTTTTACGAGGCGGTTCATTGTTCTTATCTGTTAATTTCTTAGTTAGGGAGAATGATTGGGAGGGCTGATCGAGCGGCGGAGGCTTCGAAGTTGGGACTTTGCGTGAATTGAGGAATCTTGGATTCTTCCATTTTGGCTTCCTTGCCATCTTTCATGAATTTTGAATTGATTTCATCAAGGATTTCATCAATTAAATCGTAGACGGATTTGATTGGCATTGACTTGTCTGAATCGAGTAGATCCATCAAGAGCATTGTGAAGAGGCCGTGGGCAGGAATTCCTTCGAGTCCTGAAATGTCCGAGCTTGTTTTGTTCTTCTCGCTAGCGTAAAGGAAGACCATCTCCCCGGTTTTCGCGGTTGTTGCTTGTCTTGGCTTGACTTGCATAATCCCTTTGGTTACCTTGTCCATGTTTGCCTTCATTTTGCCTTTGGCTTTAACTACCCCGAGACTCTTATTTTGGATTTTAAATTTCCCAGAAACGTCTCGTGACATTCCACCACTGTGGCAGCTATCGAAAATGAATGTGGCGTTGACGCCATTGATGCGAAAGAAGTTGGCAATTTCGTTGAAAAGGGTGTCTTGGACTAGGGTTTCGTCGGCAAGGACGATGACTTCAGTGAATCCGGAGCCATCAGCGGCTTTTGGATCTTCGAGTTGGGCACCATGTCCGGAATAAGAGAAAACGACTTGGTCGCCAACTTTGGCGTTTGCAATGAGCCACTTGACACCGTCGAGAAATTTTTCACCGGTGGCGTCTTTGTCAAGCAACATTTTAGTGTTGGCTTTTTTTACACCAAACTTATTGATGTAGATATCTTGCATTGCCTTAGCATCGTTGACGCAGCCAAGGAGATCGCTGTCAACGTCATTGCCCTTTTCGTCTTTCGATGTTGGGTAGTCGTTGATACCGATTGAGAGGGTATAGGTTTCAGCGAATGCAGAAACAGTGGAAAGTGCGAGTGCTGCGATAAGAATCAAGTTTTTCATTTGTGTGCTCAGGTGTTTTACTAAACCTTTGTTAGGCTTTTGCTGTGTTAACTGACGGATTGTTCGGAACGCCGTTACTCAAATGACCAGAAAAGTCCCAATCAGGTTCAATTATGGCCCTAATTTTAGAAGATTTTAACTAAAACGCAGCTTGTCTTCGGTCGCTAGGACATGTGGCATCATTTGAGACTTCGGCCCGGGTTTTGACGCCAGCGAAGTATCCGAGAAAGAGGTCTCGGCCATGGTATGAATATTGGTCGCCAGGTGCAGTTCCGGCGTTGACGGTTCGGGCGAATTTGGCGTGTCCATCGGTAAAGGAGAAATTTGCGCCACCAAAGAATCCTCCTTGAAGGCCCTTGTTGCCGAACAATTCGAAGCCGTATCCAGCGGTTGGATCGGAGATGTTCCAGAAGTAGCTCATGGTTTGACTACCGGGTGAATCGGGTTGGCAGGTCGAGAACGTGAACGCTTGCTGCTGGGGGCCAATGAGGGCAGTAGCGCCAATGTCGTTGATGTTGGATTCTGCGGCGGAACCGGGGAAGTCGGGATGAAAGTCTGCGTGGGAGATGAGGTGATTAATTGCGTAGGTGACGCGGTATTTTCGGGCGCCGGTGGGGGTGGTTGAACCGGGTTGCCAATATCCTCGGGGATAGAAGGCGGTATCGGTGTTACTTGAGGATTGGAAGATCGCATCATTTTTCATGTAGGGCATGAGACGATCTGTCCAATATGGCCCCTTTTGTCCAGCCTGATAGCTTGGAGTTGACCAGCGGTCAGCATAGGGGAACGGGATGTAGGCGTTATCGAAGTCGCTGAGGTAGATGATATTTGCGAGTCCAACTTGTTTGATGTGAGCCAGATCGACGGTCTTTTTGGCGGATTCCTTTGCTCGAGCGAAAACCGGGAAGAGAATTGAGGCGAGGATGGCGATAATCGCGATCACTACGAGAAGCTCGATTAGTGTGAATCCAGTACGAAAACGTGACTTATTTGTATGCATAGGATGAAATCATAGCGATTTTTCACGGTGCGTGAAAAGCGAACGTGTGTCTGTATAATTGGATCAAACTTAGAATATTTTATTTTATGCAACCGTTTCGATACACTTTCTTGTATATTTAAATTAGAGCCGGTCGAATGTGACTGGTTAAGGACACATCATGCAGCGAAGCACTTTAAATCATCGAACAGGATTTACGTTGATCGAACTTTTGGTCGTGATCGCGATCATTGCGATTTTGGCGGCAATTTTGTTCCCAGTTTTTGCTCAGGCAAAGGAAGCAGCCAAAAAGTCTAAGACACTGGCTGAAACCAAGCAAACTGGAACGGCGGCACAAATTTACCTCAGCGATTATGACGACACATTCATGCTGATGCACCCAATTGACCCGGCAACTGGAACATATGTTCACACCAATGTGAGTGCTTCCGGACTTGGACCGTATCGATTGGCAGCTGTACCGGCAGGTTGGGGCGTTAATGCGGCTGCAAAAGACGCAGACGCAGTAGCTTGGGCGAACTCAATTTATCCGTATACAAAAAACAATGACATCTACTCGGGAAGCGGATCGCTCAATCTGTATACGACCGGGTTTAATTATGCAACGGCGCCGGCAAATTTGCCTACAGTTGGGCTTTCTGCAAACGGTCTGCTCAATGCATACAATGCAACTGCAGTCGCGGGTGTGAGTGTCATTCCGCTCTTCTGGTTTGGGAACGGTAAGGAGTCTTACAGAGGCTACGTTTACACAAATCCTTATTTGCGATGTACGATCGTTGGAACTCCAGCGGCACCGGCGCCTCCATGCGTATTCAATCCTGGCGGGTCAGTTCAGGCTGGAATTACTCCCCGAAGTCGTGAAGACACGTACGAATTCTCATTCGTACCAGCAAACGATACGGTTCGGGTGTTCGGACGTGGAAACATCGTAGTGTTTGTTGATTCGTCAGCTAAGTACATTCCGATGGGTTCTGATACGCCGACTCCAGCCGGAGCAAGTGTCCGCAAGTACTTTGAGCCAGGTTATACGTACTACGGACCTCAAGGTGGCTATCCTGCAGGGAACGTTAATGCGCCGATGCGATGCGTAAGTGGGGTCGGTTCACCACACTATCAAAGCATGTTCCGACCGGATACGAACGTTGGTTATGCTTTTGGAACAACTGGAGATAATGCGCTTTGCAACAATTGATGAGACCGTTCATTTTTGTTGTTGCAATTGTTAGTTGCTGCTGGCTATGTGGCTGCGCACCTGAAGCTCCGAAGAGTGATACAGGAGCAGCGGCGGCTGGCGATCAATCCGGTTCTAGTCCTGAAGCGGCGATGGGTGCACAGCCGAATCGTGGAGCCGTTGAGCGCCCAGATAAAGAAGGCAAGTAGCCAAGGTGTTGGCCCGAGATTTTCTCGGGCCAACTTGGCTTATTTTATAATATTGGCGTAAGGTTTATTTCAGGGTTCGTGAAGGGGATTTTTGCGCGGTGCCATGATTGCTTTAGCTTTTTTGACGAGATATTGGTGTTTGGCAGATATATCTTTTGTTTCGTCGGGGTCGGTTTTTAGGTTATAGATGATCGTGTGTCCAGCGTCTTTGTTTTTGAGATTGAGGAAGCGGATGGCTTTGTCATCGCCGATTCTCACGGCTTGCGCGGCGTCTTAAGGAAAGAATCCCAGTAAAAGTAGTCGTGAGCAGGCTGCGTTTTGCTGCCAATTACTGTTAATGTGATTGATATTCCTTCGATGCTTTTTGGGTTATCGGTGTTGGCTAGTTCGGTGAGAGGCTGGTCTTTTTCTGGTGCGTCACTTAGGTGTTCGCTCATTGGGTTAGGCTTGTTGGATGGTAACGGCGAGCAATAATGGTGGGAAGCCTTGCTGATTTTTGAAAGAGTATCTGGTTTTGGAGATACCGTTCGAAATAGTGTCTTGAGCGAATCATTGAGGCTAATGTCGTTAGATTTTTGATTGGCAATACTTGGGGCAACTCTCCGAATGATGGGATATGATTCAAAACCCATTGATTCGATGGGGATGATTAAGATTATGTTGAATTGCCGAAGGGGCTAGATTTTGTAACGCATTACTGATATATTAGTCTTGTTATAGCCTGAATCGCTTGGGCTAGGAAATTGATATGAAATTACGGATGGGAATGGGATTGGCAGTTGGTTTGGGATTCGCGGGAATCGCTTCAGCAACAAGTTTGACGTTTGCGAATGTGAGTGGAGGCCCTGTAAGTACGCTGCAACTTGCAGATTATGGTGATCGGGTGACCTCAGCGGTCATGGGCGATTTTTCATATGGTGCGGATCAGGGATTTACTCCCAATGTTGTTGCCGACTACGGCGATGGAACAGCGACTTGGGGTGCAGGATATGGTTCATTTTCAAGCTGTATTTGGAATCAAAATGCAACAAGTGCTAATACGAGTGAAGCGAATCCGGTTCGACTCACGTTAACGGCGGATGCGGGATTTCTCGTACGATTGCATAGTTTGAATCTAGCGGACTGGAGCGGAAGTACCAATGATCAGACGACGATTCAGGTGCTGGATGGAGGGAATACAGTTTTAAACACTCTATCTTTGCTTCCCGATACGACGACATTCACGGCCTTGGATTACACAGCGAGTAATTTGGTTGCAAGTAGTTTGACTATTACTTGGAATAATGCCTGGCATACCGGAGGATCGGACATTGTGTTTAGTCAGGAGGCAGTGCCGGAGCCAGTGTCGCTTTTTGTAATTAGTGGCTTAGCAGTGGCGGTCTTGAGACGGAACAGAAAGTAGAAACATGTAAAAGAGTCCGCCGAGCCAATAACTCGGCGGACTTTTTTTTGTTAGACGAAATGGATTGCAAATGATCGGCAGAGGTGAGTCACTTCCAATTTGACTTTTGCAATTGATTCGGGTTTATCGTGGTTGCGGAGAACTTCGGCGAACCAGGTTGCGATTAGCTTCATTTCAGATTCTTTCATTCCTCGCGTAGTGACGGCGGGGGTGCCGAGTCGGATTCCGCTGGTAACGAAGGGGGATTCGGGGTCGTTGGGGATGGTGTTTTTGTTGGTCGTCATATTGGCTTCTTCGAGCACTTGCTGGGCGATTTTGCCCGTGACACCAAATGGGCGGAGATCGACAAGCATCATGTGGCTGTCGGTTCCACCGGAAACGATGCGGAAACCTTCGGAGGTGAGTGCTTCAGCGAGGGCATGGGCGTTCTTTTTGACTTGGGCAGTATAGGTTTTGAATTCTGGTCGGGAGGCTTCGAGGAATGCAACGGCTTTCCCGGCTATAACGTGTTCGAGGGGGCCACCTTGGAGACCAGGGAATACGGTTTTATTGATTTTTTTAATGTAATCGGCTTCGCCTAGGATCATGCCGCCGCGTGGTCCGCGGATCGATTTGTGGGTTGTGGACGTAACAACTTGACAATGAGGGATGGGCGAAGGGTATTCGCCAGCAGCAATGAGGCCGCTGTAATGAGACATATCGCACATGTGGAGGGCGCCAACTTCGTCGGCGATTGCTCGTATTCGGGGGAAGTCAAATTCGCGAGAGTAAGCAGTTGCGCCTGAGACGATTATTTTTGGTTTGGTTTCGACGGCGATGCGGTGCATTTCGTCGTAATTGATGAGTTCGGTGTCGTCATCGACTCCGTAGGCGGCGACGTTGTAAAGTTGTCCGCTGAAGTTGACAGGTGAGCCGTGGGTGAGGTGTCCGCCGTGGGCGAGATTCATGGCCATGAGAGTATCGCCGGGCTGCATGAAGGTGAAGTAGACCGCCATGTTGGCAGAGGCTCCGCTGTGTGGTTGGACGTTGGCGGCTTCGGCTCCGTAGAGTGTGCAGACGCGCTCGATGCAGAGAGATTCGACTTTATCGACAACTTCACAGCCACCGTAGTAGCGTTTTCCTGGATAGCCTTCGGCGTATTTGTCGGTGAAGACGGAGGCCATTGTCTCGCGGACAGCGAGGGAAGCGATGTTTTCGCTGGCGATGAGTTCGAGGTTTTCTTCCTGTCGAACTTCTTCTTCGTGAATGTATCCCGCGATGGTTGGGTCGACCTCAATGAGGTGTCGTCGGTGAGGGTGCATCGTGGGTGCGTTAGGCATGGCCTATTTTGCCGGATTTAAGGAGCGGATTGGGACTTGTCGAAAATTCACTTTCTAGAAAATGCAGTTTTTGCTATTTGGCAGAGGACATTGTCGCGCTTTTCGGGTGGAAGCGTGGAATTTCGGAGTAGGGCCACAATGATGATCCAGTCTCCTTTTGCATTTCTCGCAATACCGACATCGTTGGTGGCGCAGGCGACACCTTTATGGGTTGAAGAAGTCCCGGTCTTGTGGGCCAATTTCCAACCATTGGGGACGCCGGCTTTTAGTCGATCTGTACCAGTTTCGGTGTTTTCCATGACACTGAGGAGGTACTTGGTTGAACTGGGTGAGAGGAGTTGACCGGCAAGTAGTTTCTTGAGGAGGAGTCCCATAGCATAGGGAGTTGTGGAATCTCGTTTATCTTTCTGGTATTTGGCGTAGGCGGCATCGAGAACTGCGGCGGGTTGCTTTGCTTTGTCGGCTTGAAACGTATCTTCATCGCTGTATTTTAGGTTCCAAGTTAAGCCAACAACTTCGGTCTGGAGTTGTCTTTCTTGTCGGTCGATGGTCATTCCCTGAATGCCGCGCTTTTTTAGGTATTCGTTGACCTTAGATGTTCCACCTAGTTTCCTGATCATGAAATCAGCGGATGCTGAACATGATTTGGTGACAGCGTAATTGACTAGCTTGTCCAATGTGACGGTAATGGATTTTTTAGAACCGAGTTCTTCTGCGAGCGGTTGATAGCTAATGCTGAGTTCTTGTTTTGTGATAACAAACTTTTGATTAAGTTTCCATTTTCCTTTGTCAACTTGTTCTAATGCAACCATTGAGACCATGAGTTTCATGACACTTTGAAGTGAAAAGTATTCGTTTTTGCGAGAGTAATAGCTAGCCTGGGAAGTAATGATAGCGGCACCGAGTTTTCCTTTGCATGCAGCCTCTATTTGTGCTAACTCAGTCGGAATAGAATTTGTTTGGATAAGTGCGGGCAAAAGAAGGGTGGCTAAGAAGCTCATATGTTGCGAGATATTACCTAGGGGAATTGGGGAGAGCCTTAATGCAGATTGATTTTGAAATCCAATTTGAGGCGAAAGATGGGTTTATGAGTTGACATGTTTTGTCAGAGGCATTTTGGAAGTTAGGCGACTGGGACGCGACCCTGTGGGGATTACCAGGTTTTTTGATTGTAACTAATGGGTGATTGTCTTGCGAACCAATAGTTTATGCGGGCCAGGGCAATTGCGAGGGCGTTTGCACTGGAGACACCAAGGAGGGCCCCCGTAATGGAAATGGGCAAGGAAGAACAGCAGATACAGGAGATAAAAGAATTACGTAACCAGATGAAAGCGTGGCGCTGGGGCCTTTTTGGCATCAGTGTGCTTGTGGTTGCGTCCGCAATCGGGACAGTCAACACCGCTTTCCGCGGCTTGACGGACAAAGGACCGAAGCAAGAAGAATTTGTCAAAACTTTGACAGCTGAGCTTGACCGCGACGTTAAGCCAATGGTTGAAGATATGACCCGACAGACAATTAGTGAAGTTAAGCCAGAAATCACGGCTGCATTTGAAGATGTCAATCATCAGATGCCGGTTTTGGCTGAAGCAGCACTTGGCGAATTGAATCAACTTCAGACAAACATTCCTGAGCGAAGCGAGAAAGTTTTGAAAGAAGCGTTTGTGACGATGTTGCAAAAGAAAGAAGAAGATTTGCACAAAATGTTCCCCGAAGCAACGGAAGAGCAGATTGAGCGATTGTTGACGAATCTTTCGGCTAGTGCGGGTGAAGAAGCACAGGAAGCCGCCGTTCAACTCTTTGGCAAGCACGTGGATACGTTGGTTGCGATAAACAAAGACCTTGAAGTTATTGCGGCGAAAGAGCAAAAGAATCTTGCAGGCGTTGATCCTACTTGGGAGATGGGATTGATGGTCATGGATATTTTACGCGAGGATCTTGAACGGGCTCGACCGGACAAGTCACCGGCTGTGATGGCAAGTAAGACTGATTCGTTGTCTTCGATGGCGACAGTTGCGAAGAAGGAAACGAGATCGACGATTATGAAGCCTACGAAGCCGCTTGAAATCGTTCGAGAAAAGATGGCGCAAAAGCCAGGAGGCACAAAGTGAGTACAGAAGATCAAAATATTGAAGAAGTAACAACTGACACAGTTGCTGAAGCTTATGTTGCAGAGGAATTGGCATCACTCAAAAAGTCGATGACGCAGACTCAAATCTTCGGTTCAGCTTTTGTGTTCATCTTGATGTGCTACATGTTCTCGATTGCAAACGGATTTGCGCAGAACTTTGAGCCAAAAACTGCGGCTAAGATCACGAAGGGTCTTGTTGCTCAAAAGTTGGACGATGTTCAGCCACAGGTCAGCGAGTACTTAAAGCGTGAGATTCCGACGATGATCAAGAACGTGCCGGACATGGCGAAGAGCCAATTGCCGATCATGCGAGAGAACATTGAAACGACGGTTGAAGCAGAAATTTCTGACTTGGCAACCAAAACAAGTGGTCAATTGGATCAAGCATTGGATTCGTTCCTTGTTGAGAAGCAAGATGAGTTCAAGACAATTATCCTTGCCGGTCAAGATAAGGAAACGACAGACGAAGTTGCTAAGGCAATGCGCGAAATGTTCGTTGACTATTTGACCGAGGATCATGGTCAGGATGAGTCGATTCAGACCAAGTTGGATGAGTCACTCAAGGCATTGAAGGAAATTGCTCACCGCACCCATCGCATGGCATACGCTACCGATTTGGATGCAGTTGAGAAGAAGACCCGACGAGCCGTAGCGTGTTTGTTTAGCACAGTTCGCGAACACAAAGGTCAGTTGAATTTGCCTACTCAAGAAGGCGCGCAACAAACAGTTGCTGGCTTGCTTGAATCGGCAAACGATTCAACTCCGCGATAACTGCTGGATAGTTGAAAGCTGTTCTCTGGGCTGGAGAATGGTTGGAGACGGGCGTCGTTCCATGGAAGGATCGGCGCCTTTTTTTGTTGCACGAACCTTTTTGTCTACTTGTTCGTCTACTATAGTATGAGACAAGTAGACAAGATTCTAGTGGCTGGCGTCTTTGGTGATTTGGAGACGTGGGCACGTTCGGTTGCGGATGATGTTGTTCGGGAGTTTGAGATGGGGTTGGACTTTGATTTTTCGCAGGTGGGAGAGGCTCGGCGGAAGATGTTGCGGAGTGAATTGGTTCGTCGAGGTTATGCGGTGATTGAGGGGAAGATGGTTCGGATGAAATCGGGTCGGTTTGTGGCTTGAGGAGTTTGAATTCTCAGGGATTGATTGAGGTAGATTTTTTTGATGGTGAGAGGAGATCGTGTTTTGGCTTGGTGGCCGGCTGAGAAAGACTGGTGGTATGCGGGGGTTGTCTGTGAACTCTCAGGCGGCGAAGTTGAGGTTCAGTACGATGATTGTAATC
>JBJXDW010000006.1:0-40508 GCA_046154445.1 Fimbriimonadaceae bacterium
TTACATTGAGCGAAGCGACGGCAGATATTGACGATGGAACATTGACGGCTCACGGCGACTACGTTTTTGAAAAGAAGAGCGGGCGTGTGGAATTTGAGGCGATTAATCTGCCATTGAGTCGGTTGCCGGTCGATCAAGAAATATTGGAGTTTGACGGGGTTGTTTCAGGCAAGGGAATTTTTGAAACTGACGAAGCGGGTAAGTGGGTTGGTAATTCGGATTTGAAATTGCAAGGAGTGCATATCAATAAATTCGATGCGGGGAACGGATCTTTGTCGCTAGAGTTGCGGGACGAAGTGGTCTCGGTAAGTGGTGGGATCAGCTCTTTGAACGGCTTGGTTGAAATTCCGGAGGCGACATACAACATATCTAATCAGGATTTTGATGGGGATTTGTTAATTACTAATGTTGCGATTGATGGCGTAATTCGAGCGGTGTCTCGAAAAATTCAACTTCCAGATATCCAAACTGAGCGAGTCGTGCGGGATTTGGAAGGATTGGTTTCGGCAGAGATTCTGTTTAGCCAACGCGATCAAAAGTGGGACGTAGATGTTCGGAGTTTGACGGGTCAGAACTTGGCGTCGCTCGGACGGAAACTTGGGAACGTTGAGTTGGTTGGAAAGGGGACGGCGACCGAGGCAAGTTTGGAGCGACTGAAGTGGACGATTCCTGGCGAAGAGGATAGTTCCGTTGCGGAGTTATCGGGAACGTGGAAGAAAGGCGAGAGCGCCGATGAAGTTGATCTTGTTGGGCGATTAGTAGAGTTTGATCCTTATAGTCTTAATCTTTTCTGGTTAGATGGGCCGGAGTATCACGCGAAATTGAATGCGGACTTCGTCGCTTCGGGTCCAACAGACAAGTTATCGGGTCAGGCGAGTTTGACAGCATCTGATTTGCAAATTCGCGGCGAAGACGGCGAGATGGTGAAGTTGCCTGTATCGGCAAACGTTGATACGATTGAATTTGAGAAAAACGTATTGACAGCTTCGGGGAAACTAAAGTATCAAGGTATTGAGGGTGATATTGATGCGCGGGTACCAATGACCGCATTTGATGAAAAGCCAACCGATGAGGCTCGGGCGAATGTTAAGTTGACGACGCGGCCGATTTCTAGTTTGAAAGACTACTTAGTTGGACTGGATTATGAGCGGACGCACGGATCGGTTTCGGGGACTCTCTCGTTTTTTGGGAATCGGAACGGTTATTCGCTGGGTGGTGAGGCAAAGTTTGGAGCCGATGAACAAGGCCCCGCACAGGTTGCATTTGAAAATAGTGCTTTGGCACTGCAAAATGTTGATTTGTCGCTGAGGACGGCGGGTGAGAAGGCGACAATTAAGGGTCAGGGTGATGGCTCGCTCGGAGGGCAGGTGGCGGTGCAGGCGGACATTAATTTGCGTAAGTTTTTGCAGGGACAGATGAACTTAGAAGCACTCCAGTCGGCAACGTTGGAGGGGGCATCAGTAAAATTCAGTCAGTTCAAAGTTTCGCAAAAGATTCGATTGGATAATCCAGGTGCAGGAGTCGGAGAGCCGCCAATTCTAGAGGCTTCGAGCCCGACCACGGGAGAACTGAATGGTGACATTTTGATTTCGGGAACCGTTGGAAAGCCAATTATTGGTGGCGAAATATCAGCGACAAACTTAAACGTTTCGTTGCCGCCGGCATTCCCGGAATCGACAGGATCGAAAAAGCCGGACTTTGATCCTCACTTTGATAACTTCCGATTGGTAGCGATTCCGGGGGCGATTCTGAATATACCGACAGGAAATCTAAAGCTGAGCGGTACTACGGTGCTCAACGGAGATTTTTCGGAGGTTGATATTCGCGCCCCATTTACGGTGGAGTCAGGAACACTGAATTTGCCTGCTAGTCGAGTGACTTTGGACGAAGGAACGGTGTTGGTTACTTCGGGGCTAGGTGGCGAGCCACGGGCTGAGATTAATCTGAGGGGTTGGACGGTCGTTACAGCGCGACGAACGAGTGATCAGTACCAGACATACCGACTTAACTTGGAGATACAAGGAAATTTGCTAGACCCTGAGGGAGTTCGGATTAATGGGTCAAGCGATCCGCCTGATCTGAGCATAGAAGAGATTCG
This sequence comes from Fimbriimonadaceae bacterium, assembly GCA_046154445.1. Lineage (GTDB taxonomy): Bacteria > Armatimonadota > Fimbriimonadia > Fimbriimonadales > Fimbriimonadaceae > UphvI-Ar2. Next base: position 2,099 of record JBJXDW010000006.1, read on the forward strand.
GGCAATTGTTGGTCAGCGAGACTTTATTGAGTCGTTGCTAAGCACGGCGCTTGGAACCGGTGATCGACGAAGTGGAATTACATCGAGTGTCTTTACGTTAGCGATACCGAGTTTGACGCAACGATTTACGAGCGACTTGGCGACCGCACTCGACCTTGATTATTTAGCTTTGGATTACAACGCCTTTGATGGGGGGATTATTCGGGGTGGTCGAGAAATGTCTAAGGGATTGATGCTCGAGTTCAGTCGCCAGCTCGCCCAGAAGGATAATCAGCCCTTAAAATTTGAATTGAGGCTGAGCTACCGCCCTCCGACAAAGAACCAGTTTTTGTCTCGATTCAGAATTACGGCAAGTGTTACCGAACGATTGCCGTGGAAAGTTGGAATTTCTTGGACGAGCAAATTTTGACGTTTTTCGCCTCAAAAGTGGGTAAGTCCCACCAAGTGTATAACGCGCTAAGGGGACATCCGTCTAAACTAGCAATCACACCAGTGAGAGGGCAATCTTGACGAAGAAATTTTTAACAGTTCTAGCCGCTGTGGCACTCGCAGGAGCGGCGATGGCTCAGACCACACGCACCGTTCGCGAAGTTACAGTTGAAGGCTTAAAAACCGTGAATGAGACTGGAATCAAAACGGTTATGCGTTTGAAGCCCGGTCAGCCAGTTGATCAGGCGTCTATGGTTCGCGATGAAGAAGAAATTTACAGCTTGGGTTTGTTTAGCTCGGTCAAAATTTTGAAGCGTGATGTAGGCGACTCAGAAGCGGATTTGACGGTTCAAGTGAAGGAATATCCGGTCATTAAGGAAATTCGAATTGAAGGCAATACGATTTTCAGCGATGAAGAGTTGTTGCCGCTTATTTTGGCTCAGCAAGAAATTGGACAGATTTGGAATAACAATAAAGCCCTTACGATCACGAATGAGATTCGACAAAAATACACCGACAAGGGATTTTTAATAAACTTTGAACAGTTTGGTCCGTTGGAAGAATCGGAAGGAACGCTTAACGTCAAGATTCTGGAAACCGTGGTCGGAAAGATAACGCTTGAAGGGCTGAATCGCACCAAGGTTAGCACGATCGAGCGGATGATGAAGTCGAAAGCAGGCAAGCCGATAAACTACAAACGGCTTCAACAAGACATCGAAGAGCTTTATTACACGTATTGGTTTGAGGATATTAAGGGTGGTCAAAGTGTTGGAGATCGGCCGGAGGTTGTTGATATTACGCTGACATTCAAGGAAGCTCGGACAGCTCAGATTAATGCCGGGGTCGCGCTGGATCCTCAGAGTCGACTTGTCGGAACGGCAAGCTTCAGTGAATCGAATTTTAAGGGAAAAGGCCAATCAGTTGGGCTTGAACTTGAGATGGCAACGGTCGGCGGCGGGCCAAGTGCTCGACTGGCGTTTGCGGATCGCTTTATTGACAACCGCGATACAGCAATGTCGATCAACCTGTTTTCGAAAGTTGTGTACAACTTTACAGGCAATGGCTTGCTTGGATCGAGCGGAAGTAGTTCGACAAATGAAAATCAATTTAACGAACGCCAAAACGGGTTAGGAATTAGTTTTACACGCCCGTTCGGCGATACGATGAAGGCATCGGTTGGTTTGACGGTACGGAACACGAAGACGATCAATTTGACGACCACGACGACTGACGAATATGTCCAACAAGACGGTGACTTAATCATTCTTCAAATTGGGGCAGAGAAGACAACGGCATTGCCTACGGTAGAACCTGTTCAGGGTCAATCGTTCCGGGTTTTGCTTGAGCCTGGATATAGCAACATTACTAAAATTGGCGGGAATGTTGCGCTGTTCGCTGATACGTTAGGATCATCCAATTTCATTCGGTCTACGCTCTCGTTTAAGAAATATTGGTCGAAGCAACCTCATCTTAAGGCTGATGAGACACCGGAAATTGGATTGGCAAAGCCTCGGCCGGTTTTGGCGTTCAAGATGGAGTACGGCTACATTAGTGGCACCGTGCCCTTCTTTGAGCAGCTATTTGTTGGTGGTACGAATTCGTTGCGGGGTTATCCGAATCAGCGATTCTGGGGTAGCAACTCGCTCGTTTCGACTTTGGAGTATCGGTATCCGATCCAAAAGTCATTCAACTTAGTCGGCTTTATTGACTATGGTGGAGCGTGGGGTGGCTACGGTCAGCTCAAAGATTTTGCACAGTCGAATTCCTTCGATATGCATCTTGGATACGGGGTTGGTCTTGGATTCCGGACGCCACTTGGGCCGATCCGAATTGAATTTGCCTTTGACGATCAAGGCAAATCACGAACGCACTTTACAGTTGGGTCAAGTTTCTAGATGAAGCAGGATGAAAAAATGAAAAACAAAATTCTCGGTTTAGGATGGCTTGTCGCAGCTGCGATGGGCGTGATGATGATTGCAAGCGGCTTTCAGCCAGCGGATATGAAAGCGGGCGTTGTTGATATGCAGCGCATCTTGAGTGAATCCGCGGCGGGCAAGAAAGTTCGCGATGATATGTCGGTGCAAGTTGACTTGCGACAAGGTCTATTGCAGTTTGTCAACACGAACAAAGTGTTAACGGCAGATCAAGCAGAAAAATTGAAAACGTTGACTTTGAAACCTGGGGCTACGCAGGCAGATAAAGACGAGGTTGAAAAAATTAAGACGGCTATCCGAGCGGACAGCAAGAAGTTCAATGACCTAATGGTAAAAGCTTCGCTGACGGACACTGAGAAAGTTGAATTCAACACAATGAACGAACGACGGCGCAATGCAGACACATTGTTGGGCCAATGGAACCAAGAGTTTTCGGGTGACTTGAATACTTTGCAAGATGAAATGCTTGCGACCGTCTTAAAGAAGGCGCGTGAAGCAGTTCAGGGTGTCGGCAAAAAAGATGGCTATTCATTGATTTTCCCAACGACGGTTGCGGTTTATGCGGCAAATGATATTACCGATGCGGCGATCAAAGCCGTTGATGCAGCCAATTAGAATCGTTCTGATTCTTGTTTCGGCATTATGGTTTGGGGGCTGTGCACCAGCCCCCAAACGCGTTTTTGTTGATTTGTCTCTCATTCCTGCTGATTCTAAAACAGTTGTAGTTTCTCTGTCGTCTCCCGGTGCAGGTTCTCGGCGACTGTCGTTGAAGGGTCAATTGGGTGGTCGACCGGCGCGGCTGCTTGAAGAACAGGCGGGTCTGGCATTGTGGGAGGAAGCAAAGAGGACACTCAACAATAATCGTGAACGAAGTTTTGAACGATTAAAGCGCGACTTGGAGCGCAAATATATTGGGGAATCGCGGGCGAAGGCACTTGATGCGGAGAGAGCTAACGAATTGTTAGATGAAGCGGACTGGCGGCTAGTGCTAGATCAATCACAGGAAATCATGGAGCGGTATGCGGGGAAAAAGACAGCTCTGGACGCAGAACTTGCGGGGTTGATCGGATTCCCTGATAAGGGTCAGCCAGTTCCTAGGCATCCAAGGGAGGAGGTTTTTATTGAGCAGCGCAAGGCTAAGGCTACTCGCTTACGTAAAGACATCAATGAAGTGGACTCGGCGTTCAAAGCAGAACTTGGCGTACTCTTGGCTCAATACGAAAAGGGACGGTCTGACCGCATCATGAGCTTGATTGAGAGAGATTATGCAGGGGATTTGGAGGCAATTGCACTTGCTAAAAAGGAATCCGAGAGGGCGATTCAGCAGGTGATTGGGCAAGTGAATTATGCGATACCACAACTTCGGAGACAGTTAGGAGTGCTTGCACCGGTGACAATGAACGGGGAGTCGGCGGCGGCGGTCGAGCCACGGTTTGCTCCCGAAGGATATCGCTTGGGGCTGAGCAAACAAGAGTTAGAAAAATATGTTAACGTGTTTGTGAAGTCGCGCGGGTATGCATTGGGGAAAGTGCGCGATAGCGAGAATGTCACGGAGGAGTTTGCAAAATGGCTGAAGAAAAACGCAGTTACACGTTAGGGGAAATCGCAGTCTTGGTCGGGGGTGTTGCTAGCGGATCAGATGACTTGGTTATAGCGCGTCCGGTTCCTGCGGATTCGGACGATCCGGCGGGGATCACCTTCGCGGAGAATGAAAAGTACTTATCGGCGGCACTTTCTGGGGGAGTAGGTGCGGTTTTGGTTCCAGCGGAAACGCCGAATACAAAAAAAGCAGTGATACGGGTTGCGCAACCGAGGATGGCATTTGGGGCCGTTTTGGCGGCATTTGTTGTGCCGATGCCGGGCGAAGGAATCCACTCGACAGCACAGATTTCTGCCGAAGCGTTTGTTGACCCGACAGCGACGATTGGGCCGTATGTGAGTGTTGAATCGGGGGCAAGGGTTGGGGCGGGTTCGCATGTGATGGCGAATGCCTACATTGGTCAAGGTTGTGTGGTTGGTGATCGTTGCCAGATTTACCCAAACGTTGTGCTGGTGCAAGATGTGCGGATGGGATTGGGATGCCGCATCCATGCGGGTTCCGTCATTGGTGCTGATGGATTTGGCTATTTTTGGGATGGTCAGAAACAACAAAAAGTGCCCCAGGTGGGTGGTGTTCTCATCGGAAATTATGTAGAAATAGGGGCGAATACTTGTATTGATCGGGCGACTTGCGGCGACACGGTTATTAGTGATGGGGTCAAGATTGACAACCTTGTTCAAGTTGCGCATAACGTCAAAATTGGCGTCCACACCGTGATGGCTGCTCAGGTTGGATTGAGCGGAAGCACCGTGATAGGCGAGCGAAATGTGTTTGGGGGACAGGCGGCAACAAGTGACCATGTGACGGTTGGAGACAACATGGTTTTTGGGGGTCGAACTGGAATCACCGGCGACATGGATGTGCCTGGACAATATTTTGGGACTCCGGCGGTACCTCTTTCTACCGCGATGCGAGTGATTGCATTGCAAACGCGTTTGCCGGAGTTGTTCAAACGGATGCGGGCTATGGAACGGGAATTGGAGCAATTACGCGATGGAAAAGACGTATAAACGCCAGACGGTCGCGGCGGAAATTGCGATCGACGGGGTGGGCCTTCATTCCGGGGTTCCCGTGCGAGTGGTTGTGCATCCGGGCGAATCTGGGATCAGGTTTCGTGGATCAGGTGAGTGGATCGATGCTTCGCCGGTTAATGTCACGGATACTTCGCGATGTACACGACTTGGGGATATTTCGACCATAGAGCACTTAATGAGTTCTTTTGCAGGAATGGGGATTACGGATGCGGATGTCGAGGTTGTAGGGGGAGAATTGCCAGCAGCTGGTGGGTGCGCAGTGCCATACGTTGATGCGATTTTAGGAGTCGGCTTGTTAGGTTGCGGTGACCTCATTGTGAACGGTCCGTTTGCGCGGGTGTTTTTGCAGGAATTGCCGACGAAGTATGCGGTTGGTACGGGTGAAGGATGGTGGCGAGCGGTTTATGTGCGCGATGATGAATTCATTGGACGGCAGGAATTTGAGCTGGAATATTCGCCTGAACGGTTTGCCGTTGAAGTTGCTCCGGCGCGCACTTTTGCTCTTGAGAGCGAATTAGAAATGGCGAAGCAGTATGGACTAGGGAAGGGTCTGGACGAGACGAGTTGCCTTATGGTTGGGGATGGTCGTTATATAAATGAATCGCGGTTTAGGGATGAACCGGCCAGACATAAGCTTTTGGATTTGATTGGTGACTTAGCACTTTCCGGTGTGCCAGTCGCTCATCTTGATGTTGTTGCTGAATTTACTGGTCACCGATGGAATGTTGAGGTTGCACGAAAGCTGATGGAATCCGTAACAATTACTCGGATTTGAGGACTCGTTCGGCAAGCACGAGCGCGGCATAATCATCGATTGGATCTTTGGGGACTTGCAAGGTAGCGGGAATAAACTTGCGTATCCCGCGCCTTGGGTTATGTTCCCAGTACCGTTCGCGTGCTTGGATTGTAGTTTCGTGTTCATCTATAACGAGGATGCCAATGCTGGGCATAGCTTCGCGTAGTGATTCAACAATAGCTCGAGATCGGGTGCCATTCCCAACTACGATAAGTGAGAATTTATGCTCGGTGAGAAGTTCTTCAACGATTGTAGGGATTTGCTCGGGGGGAACGATCGCTCGGTGTTGGAGATGAATTTGATCGTGATCATCGCGATGGACGAGAGCCAGGCCACATTTTGTCCGGCCGGGATCAATAGCTAAAATAGTTTTTTCACCTAACATCGTTGTTGGTTCAATTTTGACCGAGATTGGGACAAAAAGGTAGGTCAGGGGCGCAATCGGTGACTAAATTGGATTCGGTCAGCGGAAAAGGTGTCTTTTGTGGCGAGCAGCTGGAGGCGGAGCGGTATGCCAGATTCTTTGACTTCGAGGGCGATTTCAATGACTTTTTCGTTACCGAATTCGCCGAATGGTCTGGCGGAGCCGATGATTGGGATCATATTATGTTCGGCAAGGGTTTTTCCGAGTCCTTTGTCGATTTGTTCAATGATTGACGTGGCAATTTCGACGACGGGTTTGCGTCCATCGACTTGCATCGTGAACACCACTTCCCCTTGTTCAAAGGCCAGGATATTGTCGAATACTTGAAGCTCAATCGGGATAAATTCCTTTTGAAAAGCATTGAATTTTGAAACTGCGATCAGGACAGTTTCTGACTTTCGCCGATAGATACTTGTTTGAAGAAATTGCAGTTGCTCTTGAACGGTGAAGGATTGTTCAACATTGGTATTTGGATTTTTGACAATATCATCGAGAAGACCGGCATAACTTCCTTCAAACGTCTGCTCAGCCCCACTTTGCTTGGCGATCGATGCGGTCTGCTTTAGGAAGACGGTGATTGCGTCGCCAATTTCAGACTGGCTCATTCCTGTTTGTATAATAGTTCGGTTAATTTCGGCACCGGCGGTATAAATGAGTGCGTTATAGCGACTTGTTTGAAGTTTCACCTTCATAACATTTTGTGATGTTCTAAAGGCTTCGATTGCGTTATTGTTGTATTCTAGTTCGCTCAGCGTTTTCCTTAGGGCAACTTCTGCTTTGGACAGATCATCTTGGTAACTTTTTAGTTGAGAATTAAATTTTGCGTTGGCTTGTTTGCTGGCATTTTCTAAGTCATCGAATTCTGATTGTAGGGCTCTGTATTCTTTTTGAAGCTGCTTCGATTGTCCTTCCAATCTGATTGCTTCACGCTCTAATTCGAGGTTGCGTTTTTGAAATTCTTGGTTTTCGGTTGTCACTCGAATTTTTTCCGAAGAAGCTTTGGAAAGTTCATTTTGGACGACTTCTTTTTGAGATTTGAGGTCCTTGACTTGTGAGTTGACGACTTTGAATTGATTTGTCAAATGGCTGACACGTTTGAGGAGATCCTTGCCTTGCCGATCTAGTGCCTTGTTCTTTGAGTTGAGCGTGAGTTGCTCAATCTTTGCGTCTTCTAGTTCTTTAGTCTTCTTGTTGACTTGAACGGTGAGGTCGGCCCGCTCAGTTTCGACCGAGGTGAGTTTGGACTGTGCGTCTGAGAATTTTTTTTCAGCATCTTTAAGATTCTTAGTGGTGACGGCGAGACGGGCTTTAGCATCGTTGCCTTCAATAATCCAGGTTCGAACAGGTTCTGAGACGAGAAAGAGGACGGCGATTGTGAGGGCGGTGCCGAGGGCTCCAAAGATAAATGTCATTGCGGCGGCAAATTTTTTCGGGCGAATTTTTTTGTGGATCGTTATCCGCTTCTTGCCGAGTTTACGTCCAAGGATGTCGCCGTAATAGGAGACTGTACCGCCGGCGAGAACCATGAAAATGAGAAACCATAAGCTCGTCGGGTCGATTTTCATTGGCTGTTTTTCCTCCTGATGAGTTCAATCGCGAAAATACCCCCGACGACGATTGGCCCGAAGCTGGCGAGCCAAACCGGCAGGCCACCGCCTTGGGCGGCGATGCTGAGCGTATTTGTGATCATCATGTAGCCGAAGATGATGCCGATGCTGAGTGCAAAGCCAGTGGCGGTTCCGGTTCGGTGGTTCCGGATTCCGAGGGGAGCACCAACGAGTCCGAATATTAGAGCCGCGAAGGGGACTGCAAATTTGTTCCAGAATCCGAATTCGAGGTTTGTTTTTTGAGATTGATCGAGTGTTCCGTCGTCGGCTTTTTGTTTAAGGATTCGTTTGATGTCGCGGCTCGAGAAGACATCGAGATCGTTTTGGCTCGGGGCGCTCATGTCTTCAGGGCTTTCGGTTGGCTGGGGAATTCCTTCGGGCCAGAATCCTTCATAGTATGTAAGTTTTCCTGCCACTTTACGGATTTCAAGTGTTTTATCTTCGGTTATGAAGGTGATTTGTCCTTCGCCGTATGCTTGCCACTTTTCAAGATCGTCGAATTTTAGCTTTTCAATTTCAAAAATTGAATCAGTTTTTCCATCAGGATCGAATTTGAAGATAGTCACACCTGTAAGGGTGCGGTCGGCGAGGTTGAAGTCTTTAGCAACGAGGTACGCAACGAGCTTATCTTTTTCGCGGATAGGTGCGCTGGTCTCCCGCATTTTTGAGCTGTCGATGCTTTTCTCGACGGTTTCGCGCATTGCCGACGCCTGGAGGCTTGCAGCAGGAACGACGTAATCAGTGACGAAATAGGTGAGAAGAGAGACGCCAAGGCCGAAAGCGGCGACAGGCATGATGATGCGAACGATACTGACACCACCCGCTCGGAGGGCGACAATTTCACTGTCGCCGCTGAGCCTTCCAAAGCTGAGGAGTGTCCCGAGTAGCATCGCCATGCTAAACGTCTTGGCGAGGATTCCGGGCAAGAGAAGGGCTGTGAGTTTTATGACGAGCCATGCTGGAACGCCCATGCTGAGGAATCGGGTGAACGTGTAAAGGAATGACCCGGCCATGATGAGAACCGTGAATATGGCGACCCCGAAAATCCAGGGGCCGATGATTTCTCCCAGAATTAGGCGGTCAACTTTCTTCATCATGCTCTGCTTCGTCCGTGTCTTCGGTTTTTTGATGGCGTTCTTTTGAAATCTGGTCGTAGCCTTGTCCGAGGTAGTGCTTACGGACTAGCTCATTCGATCGGATAGTGGCTTGGTCACCAGTAGCGATAATTTCCCCGTCGACGAGAATGTAGTTTCGGTCGGTGATGTTGAGGGTCGCATCGACGTTGTGGTCAGTGATGAGGATGCCGATGCCTTGCTTCGCCAGCCGTTCGATGATGTGCTGGAGTTCTTCAATGGTGACGGGGTCGATGCCGGTGAATGGTTCATCGAGGAGGATGAAATGGGGTTCGGTTGCCATGGCGCGGGCAATCTCGACGCGGCGGCGTTCACCTCCGGAAAGGACTCCGCCCATGCTGTGGCGAAGTTTAGAGATGCTGAGTTCTTCGCAAAGTCGGTCGATGCGTTCGTCTTGAATTTTTCGGCTGAGTCCGCGCGCCTCGAGGACAAGGCGGATGTTATCTTCGACAGAAAGCCGGCGGAAAACGCTTGATTCTTGGGCGAGGTAACCAAGTCCGGCGCGGGCGCGTCGGTGCATGGGCCAGCGGGTGATGTCGGTTTGATCGAGCATCACGTTGCCTTGGTTGGGCCGGACGAGACCGGTGATCATGTAGAACGTCGTGGTTTTGCCAGCACCGTTCGGGCCGAGGAGTCCAACGATTTCGCCGGTTGTGAATTCGACGCTGACATCATTGACGACACGGCGTTTCTTGTAGATTTTGACGAGATTATTTGCGGTGACTTTCAAATTACTTTCCGCCCCCGCTGGGTCTGATATTGACTTTAGTTGGATTGCCTCTCGCACCATATTTGAGCGGCTTCATGTCGTTGTCGACGAGGATATAAATTGTTTGGCTTTCACCGTCGGATTGGTAATCAAGTCCGCCGCCGGTGATTTTCACGTTGCCAATAAGGAGGATTTCGCCTTGGCTGTCCATGGTGAGCCGGTCACCTTCGGCGTGGAGATCGATAGGTTCTCCACTTTTGTCCGAGCCAGTGAAATCGATTTTGACTCGGCCTTTGATGCTGGCGCTCGATATGGGTCGGGCACTTGACTTCTGGGTGATGTTGGGGGTGGTAACGGATCCACTGGAACCGGTGAACCTTACCGTACGGGGGCGCCCGTTACCATCTTTCGCGGTGTTGGTGACATTGAATGAATTGTTGAATTGAAAGACGGAGGTTGATGGGCGTTGGTTGAGGATAAGACCAGTTGTTGCGAGGTTGGTCGTGCCGTTATTGTTTGCGGTCACGTTGACACTGCCTCTGAGGGTCACTTGATCGAGTTGCCGGTTTCCGTTTGCTGGGCCCGAGAGAGTCACAATTCCTGAACTCGCGTTGAGCGTGGTGTTGGGGTCTTTCGCAGTGAGGGTGACGGAGGAGTTGAAATTAAGGCTGGCGGAAGCACGGTTCGGGGCTTCTTTGAGCACCATCGATGCACTGACGACGCTGACCTCTTCGGTTGTGCCCGGGTTTTGGCGGATTGTGACGCCGCCGCTCAGGGTTGTGCTGAGTAGATACATCGAACCGTTTTTGCCGTTGCGGATTTGACCCTTGGCTTTGGCGGCGGTGAAGCTGAGTTTTTGGCTATCGGAGCGGCCGGAGAGCGGTTTGCCGTCGAATTCAAAGTCGATCGCGTTGGTTTTGGCATCGAGTTCGAAGAGTTGATCGGAAATGTTGCTGATTTCGAAATCGCCTGATTTGCTTTTGAAACTGACGCCGGTTTTGTTTTGAGCGAACACAAGAGCGGCGCACGTTGCAATGGTGAGAGTTAATACGAGTGTGAGGCGCTTCATTTGAATTTTGATGGGGTTCCAATTTTGCTGAGGTCTGGGGTGGCCCAGACCTCATCCATTTGACCAAGTAACCATTCGGGGCTATCGATTTGGACGTGTCCGGTAGCGGCAAAGAGTTCTTTGTCTTCCATCCAGGTGATTTTGTCAGCCTTGAGGTTAATTTTTTGCGCGATGGACGTTATTTTGACGTTTCCGGTGAGGACAAGTTTTTTGGTCTCAGTCGATGCTTTGGCCCCTTCGGCGACGAAGGTGCTTGAAACTTTTTGTTTTTCTGTGATTTCTCCAGTGACTGCGCTCAAGAAGAATTCATTTCTGCCGCCGTCTTCAAGTCCAGCACGAGCGGATTGACCGTTGACTTTCCAAGCGGCTTTACCGTCACTATTGCCGCTTTCTAGTTTGACGGCACCAGTGACGATGGTGCGGCGATTGGTTTTTTCTTTGACCTTTGAAGCAGCTTCGGATACGGCGGTTGATGGTTTGGTGGAGGAAGAGGTTTTTGATCCGCAACCGACAAGGAGAATTGCTGAGACTAAGACTACGGCACAACTGTAAGTGGGTTGGATGGCGTCCTCCGTGCAAATTTGCCTTGATGTTGACCGGCGAGTTGCCCACAGGCGGCGGCGATATCGTGGCCTCGTTCGACGCGCTCCGTTACGTTGATTTGGTTTTGTTCGAGTATGGATTTGAATGTGTTGATGCGTGATCGGGCGGGACGTTGGAATCCGTTACCGGTATCGACCCAGTTGAACGGGATTAGATTAACGACATGGGGGGTTCCGCGCACTAATTGTGCTAACGCTTCGGCCTGCTCGGGTGTGTCATTGAGTTCGCTAATCAATAGGTATTCGATCATTACTTTGCGGCCGGTGATGCGCTGATATTTTTTCATAGCGCCCCATGTTTCGGCGACATCCCATCGGTTGTTGACGGGCATGAGGTTGGATCGAATTGAATCGTTTGCGCTGTGGAGGGAGAGAGCGAGGTGGATGGGGAGCTTGAGTTCGGCGAGTTTGAGGATTTGCAGGACAAGGCCGACGGTGCTTACGGTGAGGTTGCGGTAACTGAGACCGACTTCTTCGTGGAGGATTGTGAGAGCGGCGACGACGTTATCGAAGTTTAGGAGAGGTTCGCCCATGCCCATGAATACGACGTGGCTGATCCGGCGGTCGGTAAGGGATTGGAGGTAGAGATATTGGGCGACGATTTCGCTTGCGGTGAGGTTGCGGTCGAATCCGCCCATGCCGGTGGCGCAGAATGTACATCCCATCGGGCAGCCGATTTGGGAACTAATGCAGCAACTGACTCGCTTTTCGTACGGGAGGAGAACGGCTTCGAAAACTTGGTTATCGCCGTTGTGGACGAGGATTTTGTCGACGTTGTCGGTGCTTTTTCGGTGGTCGGCGAGGAAGAGGGGGGAGACGATATAGTCTTTTTCGAGTTGTTCGCGGAGGTTTTTGGGGAGGTCTTGGAGGTCGTCGAAAGTTTGGGCGGCCTTTTCGTAGAGCCAGTGGGCGATTTGGCGTCCGCGATACGGTTTGTGCCCGAGCTTGACGACGATTTGTTCAAGTTCGGCCCGGGATTTACCTATTAATGGTTCCAGGTTTGGCACGGGGTTATTTTACCGGGGTGGGTTGGAATTGACTTGGGTTGGGGGAGTTTAGAGTTGAAATTTGGATGATCAGTATTCATCACCCCACCCCTTCCCCTCCCCTCAATGGGAGGGATGGCGTGCAACTTGATTAGCGATTATCTTCGGGATCGGGGAAGTCGCGGTAGAGGGCGGCGTTGTAGTTGGTGACGCGGGAATAGACTTCTTTGTGGAGTTGTTCGACGTCGCCGGTGCGGACGGCGGTGAGCGAAAATGCGTCTTCGAGTTGAGTGAGGTTTTTGGTTTCGATGGTGATGTGGAATTCGCCGAGGGGGGCGAATCCGAAGCCGAACATGCGGCGAGAGATTCGAAAGGCTTCGATGGTTTGGTTTAGGATGTGGTGGTTGAGCCAGTTTTCAATGGCGGTGACGAGTTCGCGGTCCTTCGCGCCGGGGGCGAGGTCAACCCAGATTTCGTAGAGTCGCATGATTTATGTAGTATAGCTTTCGAGGGAGTTGGTTGGTGCTACTTTGAACCCGGGCTGCGCCGTGCTTTCCCCGTGGCTACCGAAGCTATAGCATCGGAAACACTGGTTTCACCAGTGCCACCCCATCAATCAGGCTGCAGGTACCATTTGAGCTTGCCTATGACCCCACATGAATTGCGCCGGAAGTACTTGGATTTCTTTATTTCAAAGGGGCACAGTGAGCATCCGAGCGGATCGTTGATCCCTTATGATGTCACTGGGCGCTTGGATGAATCGCTGCTGTTTAATGGCGCAGGGATGGTGCAATTTAAGCCTTATTTTCGGGGTGTGGCGGAGCCGAGCAGCAAGCGATTGACGACGGCGCAAAAGTGTTTTCGGACGGGGGATATTGATGAAGTGGGCAATGCGAGCCACCTCACATTTTTTGAGATGCTGGGGAATTTTAGTTTTGGGGATTATTTTAAGGTTCAGGCGATTGATTATTCGTGGGAGTTTATGACTTCTCCAGAGTGGCTTGGGCTTGATCCAAAGCGGCTTTCGTTCACAGTTTTTGAGACGGATGATGAAGCCTACGAGCGGTGGTCGATGCACCTGAAGTCGGTGGGGATTGACCCGGTTACTCGGGTTTTTCGGCTGGGCGAAGAGACGAATTACTGGCCAGCGGGAGCGTTTAGTAAGGGACCTCCGGGGCCCTGCGGGCCGAACAGTGAGATGTTTTACTGGACGAGCGACGATCCGATGCCGACGGGAAATTATACGACGGAAGATTGGCTCGCGGATGATGAAGCGAAGCGATGGGTTGAGATTTGGAACGACGTTTTTATCCAATACGAGTGGCAAGGGGCGTTGCGCGATCCTTCGCGGCCGGAGAAGGGTTATGAGAAAACAGGGATGCCGAATTTGCCGTTTCTTAGCATTGATACGGGGATGGGTTTGGAGCGGACGGCGATGGTGCTTTCTGGTCAGAAATCGGTTTATGATACGGAAGCTTTTCAGCCGATTTTGCGAAGGTTGTCGGTGCTTTCGGGGTTAGCTTATGATTCGTCGCCAGAAGTGATGCGGGCGATGCGGATTATTGCTGACCACTTGCGTGGGGCGTGTTTCTGTATTGCGGATGGGGTGTTGCCGGCGAATAATGGCCGGGGTTATGTGTTGCGGCGGTTGATTCGTCGGGCGGTTTTGAAGGGGGCGCGGACGCTGGGTTTTGGGGAGTTGTTCTTTTTTGAGTTGGCTTCGGTTTTGATTGAGGAGATGGGCGGGCATTATACGGAGTTGGCGGATCGTCGGGCGATGATATTGGAGACTTTGCGGAATGAGGAGGCATTGTTCCGGCGGACGTTGGAGGCAGGGACAGAGAATCTCTCTGTGACATTGGCCTTCCGCTTTTATGGGGTATTGATTCGAATTCAAAGTAATCACGATTTCTTTAAGAACTTTACTGAGTCGGGATCAGAAATATTTGATACTTGCATTACGTTTGGACATGGAGGTTTCATGGGGCCTCTAAAAGAAAAACTTGAACAACTTGGGCGAACTTTTGCAGGAAGTGAGGATGCGAAGAAGTTAGAAAACTTTTTGAACGAAGAACTTTTGAAAATTGAGAGGCTACGGGAAGAAGGAACGCTTTCACGTAGCACGCAGGAATATCTAGATATCGCAGATTCTCGAATCGCGGAACTTCTCATGGATTTGGAATCAGCTTCACTTTTACCGGGAGAGATGGCATTCCAACTCTATGACACCTTTGGATTTCCACTTGAAGTCACCCAAGAAATCTGTGAAGAAGCAGGGGTGACGGTTGACGTGGAAGGATATCGCGAGGCGATGGCGGAAGCGCAGGAGCGGTCGCGGGCCAGTGCGGGGATGGATACGGTTTATGGCGGGGTCGGAGTATTGATTTTTGCGACCGAGGTTCAGCCGGAAGCAACAGAGTTTTTGGGCTACAACGCGACAGAGGCGGAGAGCCAGATCACCGGCGCGCATCCAATCATGGAAGGGGATGAGGCGAGCGACGAATTTGTGATTGCGCTGGGGAACACGCCGTTTTATGCAGAGAGTGGCGGGCAAGTTGCTGATACCGGAGTTTTAGTCGGCGAAAATTTCCGATTGCAAGTGGTGGATGTCACGAAGCAGGACGGGATTTTTGTCCATGTTGTGAAGCCGGATCAAAGCCCGAATGCGTTTGGGATGAGTCAGGATGAGGCGATTGTTCGGTTGAATGAGTTGTACTTTGGGAAGACGGTTCGGGCGATTGTTGATAGTGAACGGCGGCGGGCGATAACGCGGAACCATACCGCAACTCACTTGATGCATGCGGCGCTCAGGGAAACATTGGGCACGCACGTGACGCAGGCGGGATCGTTGGTGAATGATGAGGTTTTGCGGTTCGATTTTACTCACGGGGCGGCGATGACTCCGGAGCAGATTTCGCAGGTGGAGGCAATTGTTTACCGGCAGATATTAGCAAGCTCACCCGTAATAACTTATGCGGATACGCCGATTGATGATGCGCGGGCGATGGGGGCGATGGCGCTCTTTGGTGAGAAGTATGCGGATCGCGTGAGGGTCGTTCAGATCGGGGGGATGCCGCCAAGTGAGCCATCGTTTAGCCGGGAACTTTGCGGCGGGGTTCATGTAGGATCGACGGGCGAAATCGGGATGTTCAAGATTCTGCATGAGGCGTCGGCAGCTTCGGGGGTGCGGCGGATCACGGCGGTTACGGGGATTCCGGCGTTTGATTGGGTGCATGACCAGCAGGCGTTGATTCAAGAGACGGCGGCAAAGTTGAAAGCTCAGCCGAGGGAGCTGGCGCATGCGGTGGAGAAATTGCAGGAGGCTTTGCGTGAGGAGCGAAAGAAGCGCGAGAAGATGGCTCAGCAGGGGACGGGGCAAGCGGCTTCGGTGGACAAGCAGATTGGCGCAGTGCTTTTACGCGTGCAGAAACTGGTTGATGCGGATGGCGCGGAAGCGAAGCTCGCGGCGGATCGATTGGTGGATGGTAAGCCGGATGCGGTGGCTTTGGTGAGCAATGTTGCGGACGGAAAGGTGACGTTTGTTTGCAAGGTTGGTGACGCGGCTCAGAAAGCAGGTGCCAAGGCGGGGGATGTGATTCGAGAAGTGGCGAAAGCGGCGGGCGGTGGCGGTGGCGGTCGGCCGGATTTTGCGACGGCGGGCGGTAAAGATGTTTCGGCGGTGGATGCGGCTCTGGCGGTAGCGGAGACGGTTCTGGCTGGGATTTAGTTTAAGGCAGGCGCACTGGCACACTTTCCACATACTCTGTGACCCTTCCCATAACTGGGAAGGGTCACAGAGTAGTTCTCGCTACTCGATTGGAAGGTAATTGTGTTCGGCGAGGAGGTCGCGAAGGGATTCGGTTGCGACGTGAACATGCTCTGGTTTGTTGACACCAGCTTCGATCAAGAGTCGGGCGCACTCGAGGTGGTTTCCTCCAGGAATTTGGGAATTAACACTTCCGTGGAGGGCCCATCCGAGGGGAGTTGAGCCGTATTTGGGTTCACGGGCGTTGATGTTGGCGCCCGCTTCGATGCAAATTTTGACGATTTCTGCGTAGCCAGGAAAGCAAGCGGCGAGGAGTGCGGTTGCCCCATGACTTCCGGTTGCATGACCATCGTCCGGAGCATCAACGGGCCACCCGTTTGCAAGAAGGCTCTTGACTTCATCCACGTTTCCGTTGAAAGCGGCTTGGGGCAGGATTGCCAATTGAGATGAAGTGAGCTTTTTGGGTTTTTCTGAGAGTTTTAGGAATCTCCTTCGCCCAATATCATACGATTCGAGTTCGAACTGGTCAGGCAATTCCTTTTGGAGGAATTCGATGACAGGCAGTGGACTCTTATAGCAAGCAAGTTTGAATGCAGAGTAGCCCTCGTTTGAATTTTGATTTGGGTCGGCTCCGTGTTTGAGAAGTAGCTGGATGAATGGAAGGGGTCGGTTGCGCCGGATTGCATGGCAGAGCATGTTTTCACTCCCAAGAGTTTGATTTGGATCTGCGCCGGCTTCGAGAATAATTTTGACTTGCTGCAGGCGGTTGAAATCAAGGGCACGGGCTAATCCGTTGGTGCCATCAGGGTTAGCTCCAAATTTGAAGAGAAGTTCTAGGAGTTCCGGTTCATCGATTTCGGCGCAATGGTAGAGACTCTCGTTATCATTGGGGTCTGCTCCGTTTTCTAACAGAAGTTGTGCGGCGCTTGGGCTTTGCTTAACTTGAATGGTGCCCCAGAGTGGACTCAGCGAGGAGCCCTTATAGTCAGGATGTTCGTATCGGGCGTTTGGATCAGCTCCGTTTTCGATCAGAAGCTTCAATGTGCCAGTCAGGTCGACGGACTGAACGTTTTGGCAGGTGACGTAGTGGATTGGGTAACGATCAAGAGATCCGCCGGGTGTGTTGGCAAGTGATTTGTCTTGGATTAGAATCTCATTGACGAGCTTGGCATCTCCATTGGCGAGAGCGATCCACCAATCATCTTTTGGGTTTGGGTGGGGTGGGATCGGCTTGGGAGATTCGGTGCGAAGGAGCCAATTTTGAGGACAGAGCAGGGCGAAATTGATCTCTTCCACTCGTTGTTTGAGATCGGCCCAGTTGGTTGACCCATAGTTTTGGGCAATTTTGTGCTGGGCTTGGGCGAGCTGAGTCAGCTCAGGGGAAGAATTAAGGAGAGTCTTGGCTTCTCGTTTAAGGACGTCGATATTCGGTCGGGTTGGGAGTTGTTTGATCATGGTCTTTCCTTTTTTCCGTCGTCCGCAACCGGAATGGCGAAAGGCCATGAGGTTTTTGTGATTTGTTTGATCGGTGGGCTGAGCTCCTTTCCGCGGACGAGGGGGCGACCGATTCGCCTTGCCTCCTATTTTACTAGAGTGTTGACAAAAAAATAACCCCCTCTGCCATCGTCTAGGCATGAGGGGGTTGATAAGTGTTTTGATTAAGCCGCGACTTTGTGGGCTTTGCTCACTGCTTTGGCGATATCTTGTGGGAGCAAGTGTTCGGTGTCCAGTAGCACGGTGAGTTGATCTTTTTTCCGACCGATTGACTTAAAAAAGGCGTCGTTTGTGTCTTTGAGCATTTCTGGACTTTCGTCAATTTCTGCCGCGTCGAAATCCTCGATGCCATCAACAGTATCGACACGGAGAGCGGTTCGCCCGAATGATCCAGAAACGATGATGTAGTTGGCGTCACCTTCTTTTTTTGCGAAATCGAGTCGCGTTCTCAGGTCAACGGCGGCAAGAGTTTCTCCGCGTAGTTCGAAGACACCAAGCACCATTTTGTGGGTTCGGGGGATTCTCGTCGGGGTTTGGTTACTCAGAATTTGTTCAACGCGGTCGATTGGAATTCCGTAGCGCTCTCCATCCAGTTTAAAAATGACGTATTTTGTTTCAGCCATAGCTCTTTCTCAACTGAATTATTCCATTAGGGTTATTAGAAAAGCCTGATAATTCTGTCGGGGTTTCTGCCATGATGTGAAAGTGATGATAGCGGCAATCCTTTCAGCTTTGACGTCGGCGCAATTGAAACCGGCGGAGCGATTGACGCAGTTTTTGAGTTCTGCATTAGATCGCAGCGTTACATTTGAAGTGCAGATTGAAAATGAAAAAATTGATGCGACGCTCAGTTATCAATCACCCAATTTGCAGTATATGAGTTTTAGTTGGGGGGGTCTATCCGGTGAATTTTTTCAATCACGTGATCGTGTTTTGATCAGTTTGCCGAAAGACAAGACATATTATGAGTACAAGGGTTTTCCGGCATATGTTACGATGCCACCGGAATCTGAGTTACCGGCGTCAGCCTATCCTGGTTTTTTGCATGCTTGGTCAAAGAAAGATGGACTAAAGGATGCGGTTTCGATCAAGGTTCCCGAAGGGGCAGATAGCTCCCTTGATTGGTTCAAACTCTCGGTTACCGATCAGATGGTTAAAGTGGATTACTTTGTTGGGGTTCAAGTTTCCGGGGAACCAAAACAAGTATTGATGACTGCGGAAGGATCACCAAGTGTTCAGATTTCGTTGCTGAAGTTTGGCTGGCCTGAGAAAGATATGCGTCTTTGGAAATACCAACCTCCGGCTGGATTTATGATCGGAAATGCTCCTAAATTGCACAGACCTTATCAAGCGGGAAACAAAGTCGAATGGGGAAAGTGGGTTGATGGTAGGGGTCAAACCATCGATATGAATGCGCTGAACTCAGCGGGCGTCGCGGTTGTGTTTCTGTCGGCTGATGGAACTGCGGATCAGTCCTTTTTGTCAGCACTCCCAGATTTGAAGGATTCGCTTGAGAAAATGAAAGTGAAACTCGTTGAGGTGCATTTGGATTCGAAATCTGCGCCAAAACGCGATTGGCCGGTGACTCTGGATACAGATCGAAAAATTGTCAGTCAGTTTGACCCACCCTATACGCCGTATATCTTTTTTGTACGTAAGGATCGCTTTGTGATTGGAGGTTGGGCGGGGTACGGCCCTGATCAGAAGGCGAATCTTTTGAAGACCGCGCATGACCTTTACAATCCTTCGACGGACGAGTAGTTAAAGTGGTCTCAAGCGGGGCCAGTCGGTGAGGACTCCGTGTTGCCAGAGCCAGTTTTGGTAATCGCTGAAGAGGTCGTCGGACTCTTGGACTTGATGGGGTGAGCATTTGTTAGTGATACAGAATGCGGCGAGGATCCCGGCGGATTCACCGATGTTCCATTCTACGGGGTGGAGCCGGTAGCAGCCGTTTGTGATGTGAGTGACGCCCAGGTTTTTGCAAGCGGCGAGAAGGTTTTTCGTTCGCTCGGGGATGAGTGAGCCGAGAGGGATTTGGAAAGGGAGAGTGCTGGTATCGAGGGTTGGGCGGCCGTTGGCGCTGGGGTGGAGATCGATTCGGTAGGCGCCAATACCAACAGATTTGGGCATTTCTGGGGCAACGATGAGTCCAGGATTTGTATAGGCGGCAACATCTTGTTCACAAATAGTGTGAAGGGCCTTGATGCGGCGGGATTCCCGTATGTATGCGGATTTTGCAAGTCCATCGGGAGTGCCGGTGTGTTCGGGAGCGAAGCGGAGTCCTTTGTATCCTTTCTCGATTTGAAGCCAGTAGAGCATTGAGAGCGTGAGGTGTTTTGCAGAATCGTAATGTTTTTCAGCCTCTTCGACGGGGACGTCGATCACAGTGCCGCCATCGTAGTCATTCATGGGCCAATTCATGATTGTGGCGGCGAGTCGGTTATCAGTATGAAAGTCGGGTTGGGTGATTTGTCGATAAGTGAACAGGTTGAATCCGTCGTTTTCGAAAAGAGGGAAGTAGAGAGATTGTCCACGTTGGACGTGGAGCATGGAGAAACTAAGAAGTTTGTCGGGCCAATTGGGGGGTTGATAGTTGGCCCAGAAATCGTATTGTTCGGGTTTATCGATCGTGTAATCGGCGTCTTCGTCGTAGGCGAGAGCCGCGCACCAAGTGAACGATTGGACGTTTTCGGTTTCATTTGGGTAATCGGTAGCGTTGGGTTCTCCGGTTTGGCTTTTAGATTCGGAGCCAAGGTTGTATTCGGTTTGGGTCAGCGGAAGAAGGTCGCCGAGTTCGGTTGCGTCAAGAAAAAACTTGGCGGTGATTTGGTAGTGTTCGCCAGTTTTCGTGTTTCGCGTGATGATTGAAATGACTTCACTTTGGTTGGTATCGGCTTGTATTGGGATGGTTTCAATCAGAAGCGAAATGTTGGGGTTTTGCTCGAGCGCGAGCATTTCCCGAAGAACTTGGTGGCCGATTGCTGGGGAGTGGCAGAGGTGGCTGACCCAGCCAGAGCCAGGGTTGAGTCGGGGGTTTTGGGCGGCTTGAGGAGTTAGGTTTTCGAACAGACGGTAATGCTTTCGGACACGGTTTCTATAGTCGCGGTAGGACGCAGTACAGCCGGTCGATTCTATCCAAGGGTTTTCGTCGGGAGGGACGGCTTGGGCCGTGAGTTGTCCACCGATCCAGTCGGTGGACTCGGTGACAATGATGCGGAGGTTATGTTCTGCCAAGGCCAGGGCGGCGGCCGTGCCCCCGGTTCCACCGCCTACGATGCATACGTCGCACTCCAGTTGAGTCACGCTGTGAATCGTACCCAGTGGAGTCTGGCCTTGGCAGAGTTTCGCTACACTTTTACGAAAGTGGAGCGAACAGATCGATCAGATTTCCATCCGGATCGGCGACCTGGGCGTATCGCTGGCCCCAGAACGCGTCCCATGGTTCTCGTGCTCCCTTGAAACCGGCGGCGGTAATTTTTGCATAAGTTTCATCGACTCCTGCGGGGGTTTCGCAGTGGAATGCCATTCCGGTTCGGTATCCGGTCGGGGGTTGCCAATTAGGGTCGATTTGTTTGATGAGATCGAGATCATCCCACATGAGACGAAGTCCGTTGGGGAGAGTCGCTTCGACATGATCTTCGCCGGGTTCAGGTACGGAAATTCCAAGAAGTGAGTAAAACTTCAGGGACTGAGTCATGTTGGCGGTTACAATTCCAATTGCATCAAGACGAATGGCCATCCAACTATCTTACACGAAACAAGTAGAACTTTGTCTACTTTCTGAGGAATTTTTCACATGAAGTTCTGGAAGAAGGGAGCCATTGTCGGTGTTGTGGCTCTGGTTGGCTTCATAGTTTTATGTGGTCTTGGGGGGTATTCGATCTTGCGCAGTTTTCAGGATTCGGCAAAACGATTAGAGCCAGAATTTGATCGGGCTGAAAAAAATGGGATTCCGTTGGTGTTGGAAAGTTTGGAGCCCGAACGGACATTGCAGCCCGAGTTAAATGCGGCTCTGGAATATAAAAAAGCATTTGATATTTGGGCGAATGTGCGGCCCGAGATTGAGGATTCGAAATGGGATAGTTACGTTTTAGCAACGACTGCGAATGACGATACGCGACAGATGAGTCAGTTGTTTGCGTCGGTCGTTGATCCAATTGAACGAGCATCGCGCTTAGCAGAAGCACAGTGGCGGATTGATTATTCTGATCGGGCATTTGGAACGTATCCGGTATTTGCGGGGGTTGTGGATGGGGTGACGGTATGGCTAAAAACACAGGTATTGAAGGACGACGGCCCGCAATTCATCTCTGTAAAGGGAGTTGAAACTGGGTTTCAGGTCAGTGATCATGTGTTGGCTTCAAGAGATCCTGGGAGCTTGCGGGCGGCGAGCTCAATTCGAATGCAGGTATTGCGGTTGCTTGCTCTTGAATTGGAAGAGATCCGGCCGGAACTTGGTGGAGTTATGGCTCAGGATCAATACAAGGTTTATGCAAATGTGGTTAATGGGTTGAAACCAATTGACTCATTGCCGGTATGGCGGAGGACGGCGTTTTTGCAATTAGATACTTGGATTCATTATGATGATTTGAAACCAGCTCAACAGGCGATATTTGGGGGCGCGAGGCGCGATGATGGAGTGATGATTGATGCGGCTTCGACAGAGATTTTGAAGTTTTGGAATGGAGCCATCGAATCGGCTGAAGGGAAACCGGAACTGGAGCAGTATTTACTTTTGGGAGATGCGGTACTTAAAATGCGTGACCGGGTGGATTTGGTTGGCGTGCCATTGAAGCAACTTTGGACGTTGGATTCGGCGACGAAAGGGGTGGGTTCGCTAGACTGGATTTTGGCGGATGAGCAGTTGATGATGGTGAAGCAGGCACTTGATGTATTAGTGAGTTCTGAGAGCGGATTGCCGCAGAGCTTTGAATGCAAGCGGGTGAGCGTTGTTGGGATGAAGCCCTACACCTATGAGCGAACGGAAACGGGTTTCAAGATTTCGGCGAAGCCAAGTGAACGACTTGCACCTGATTCGGCTTTAGCAAAGCAGAGTTTGGTTTACGAATTTAAATCACGGAGATAATCTGCGAGCCCGGCGAGGGTTGGGCTACCAGGAAGGTTTTGTTGGGGCCTGGCGGTGACACCAGTGAGGACAAGCCAAGGGTGGCAACCAGAGTTATTGGCGCAGAGGATGTCGGTCTCGAGGCGGTCACCTACGAAAATGGTTTGGTTTGGGTTGATTGCAAGTTCTTGGCAGACAGCGAGCGGCATGTGAGACTCTGGTTTGCCGATCATCGTGGGAGTAACTCCACTAGCGGATTGGACGGCGGCGACGATTGACCCGGCACCCGGAGCGAGACGATTGCCCTCGAATGGATATGTTGGATCGGGGTTCGTCGCAAAGAATGCGGCTCCGGAGCGAATTGCATCGGCGGCTTTTTGGAGCAAACGATAGTTGAAATCGTGGCAAATGCCAACGACGACTGCTTCTGCGCTTGAGAAATCTGTGATTTGGAGGTTTTGTTCGGCAAGAGATTCTTGTAGCCCAGGATTACCGATAACCGCGACCTTTTTGAACTTTCTGGAAATGATTTTTGCCGCGACCATGCCAGAACTGATTACCCACTCAGGTTCACATGGGATACCGAGATTTTTGAGTTTTGCGGTGATTTCGTTTGGGCGGGCGGCGGAGTTGTTGGTGAGATAACGGATTGCGAATCCGAGATTGTGGATTTGCGAGATTGCTTCTGGGGCGTCGGGGCACGCTACTTTGCCTCGGTAAACGGTGCCATCGAGATCTAGCAGGACAGCCTTGATCATTGACTTAGCTTTGGCGACGAGTGACCCCGAGGGTTACTCCGCTGAGTAAGCGTCGTTCACCGGAGTCAGGAAGGAGTTCGAGACTTTCGCGTGCGGAGGAAGCGTGTTCGCGGGCGTCTTGATCGGCGCGAGCAAGGGCTTTTCTATCGTTCATCCAACTGAGGATGAGTTGGAGATCAGCGTTAGTTGAGCCGTTGCCGAATTTCTTTTCGACAAACGTTTTTTCTTCGGGGCTGAGTTCGGTGAGGAGATAGATGAGTGGGAGTGTGACTTGTCCGTCGCGGAAATCGGTGGCGACGGGTTTACCGGTTTTGGCGGCGTCGCCTCGAAAATCGAGAATGTCATCGACGATTTGGAACGCCATACCTAGGTGATGACCGTAGTTGCCGAGGGCGTCAAGTTGAGGCTGGGCTGAGTCGGTGAGCATGCCTCCGATACGGCAGCAGCACTCAATGAAACTGGCGGTTTTCATGCGTAGGACGCTGAGATGATCGTCGAGGGAGAGGTTGATGTCGCCTCGGACGGCGATTTCCTGGACTTCGCCTTCTGCGAGTTCCACTACGGCTTGGCTGACAAGGCGGATGATGCGAAGATCGCCATCTTCGGCGAGGAGTCGCATGGCTTTAGCGAGGAGTACGTCACCGCCGAGGATGCTGGGGGTGATGCCGTGGATGGAGAACGCGGTTGGTTCTCCTCGTCGGGTGGCGGCGTCATCGATGACGTCGTCGTGAATGAGGGTCGCCATATGGATCAGCTCCATCGCGACGCCAAGCTGCACGGCGCGGTGATAATCGAATTCGAGTCCCGTTGACCGGGCGCTGAGAAAAACGAGAGCAGGTCGGAGGCGTTTGCCGCCACCTCGGAGGGTGATTTGACCCACATTTTCGACCAACGGGATAGCGGAGCCGATTTGGATTTTGAGTTTAGTTTCGACGTCGGCGATGTAATTTTGGGTTTGCTCGATGATCGCAGGGCTAATTTTGAGGGTGTCGAATGCTTCGCCGAGCGAAGACAGGAATCCGCCGATTTTCATAATTTCACTCCCCAATGGATGGCGATGTTGCCAAAGAATCGAGATTTGTATTGAACGTTGGTGAATCCGGCGGTTTCGAAGGCGGCCTTGAGCTCTTCGCGGGAGACAAATTTTTCGGTAGATTTTGGGAGATAGGCGTAGGCTTCAGGTTGGCGAAGGATTTTGCCGAGGAGTGGTACTGAAACATGGTACGCCCAGCGGCTTACCGGGGCGATTGGGCCGGTAGGTTGGGACATATCGACGCTAATGAAGCGACCGCCGGGTTTGAGGACACGAAAAACTTCAGCGAGGGTGGCTTTGAGATCCGGGACGTTACGGAGACCCCAGCCTACGGTGGCGGCGTTAAATTGCTGATTTGAGAAGGGCAAGAAAGTGGCATCGCCGAGGGTGAGTTGGGTTTGCGGGTCGAGTTTTTTTGCAGCGACATCCAGCATGGGGCCGCAGTAGTCGAGGCCGACTAAGTGGCCTTCGGGTCCGACACGTTTGCGGGCGGCTTGGAGGAAATCACCAGTTCCACAACAGAGATCGAGGACTGATTCGCCTGGCTGGAGGTTGATAAGGTCGCAAGCTTCTTCGCGCCAGCGGTAGTGTCCTCGAGCGGACATGATGGAGTTGGCGAGGTCGTAAGTAGGAGCGATGTCGGCGAACATATCGCGGACAGCTTCTCGCTTTTGATCACCTTGGGTTTGCCAAGGGGGAATCTGGGTAGACGGGGTCATGACCTCTTGATTCAATAGTACCAAGATTTTGTTGAGTTTTCAATATTTTTTGAAAATTCGGGAAAAATGACTGGTTTAAGCTGGCTTATTCGCGGGGAGTTAACAATTTTTGAGCCTGGATGGTTAATTGTTCCTAGGATTTTAAGGCGAATTTAGTAAATTGTTCGTCAGAAAAGTAACGCATGGCAAAGATCCCTGACGGTCTCCAGCAATTCTTGGAAATTCTTCCACCTGTCATTCGCGAAAAACTTGATTTTCACCCGGATTTGAACAGCCTTGTTGAGGTTGTTATGGACTATGGTCGTCCGGCAGAAGCTCGTTTTCTTCGAAGCGTTGAGCGATGGCCTGGCACGGTAATTTCTGAACACGACATTGATTTCACGGTTAAAGCGATTGGCGAGTTTGGCGGTGATAATCGAGCTGGAATTGAACGCACGCTGCACCGTATCTCGGCGATTCGGAATCGGCATAACCGTGTGATCGGTTTGACATGCCGGGTTGGCCGCGCCCTTGAAGGGACGATTGATATTATTGATGATATTGTTCGAAGCGGGCAGTCGATACTGATTCTGGGACGCCCGGGTGTTGGGAAGACGACAAAGCTGCGCGAGGTTGCGCGGGTCTTAGCGGACGAAGTCAATAAGCGCGTCGTCATTGTTGATACAAGTAATGAAATTGGGGGGGACGGCGATGTTCCGCACCCTGCGATTGGGAGTTCGCGCCGGATGCAAGTTCCGAATCCGGTTGATCAACACAATGTAATGATTGAGGCAGTTGAAAACCACATGCCTGAAGTAGTGATCATTGACGAGATTGGCAACGATAGTGAAGCTCAGGCGTCGCGGACGATTGCGGAGCGTGGTGTTCAGTTGATTGCAACGGCGCACGGACAGAGCCTTGAGAATTTGATGCTGAATCCTGCTCTTTGTGACCTTATTGGTGGGATTCAGGCGGTAACGCTTAGTGACGATGAAGCGCGTCGACGTGGTTCGCAGAAGACAGTTTTGGAGCGCAAAGCTCCGCCGACTTTCGATGTTGTGATTGAGCTCCTCGACTTCGACCGCCTTGCGGTGCACCATACGGTGCAGAAGACGGTTGATTTGATGCTCCGTGGAATTGCGCCAAGGCCGGAACTTCGGGTTCGGACGGAAGCAGGTTCGGTGGAAGTTGTTCAGAAGGAATTTTCACCGGAAATTGATGAGCCGGGCTTTAATGAGCGATTCCCCAGTCTGAGCAAGAAACAGAACACTGAGATGCCGACTGAGCAGATGATGACTCGGTCGCGAGGTGAAAAACCGGTGAAGGATAAGGTTCAGAAAGAGCCGACTTTAAAGCCGAAGAAGTCGATTCGGATTTATCCCTACGGCATTGCGAGAACTCGATTAGAGCGAGCGATTCGGGAACGCCGGGTAGCGGCTTTAATCACGAACGATATTTACCAGGCCGATGCGGTGATTTCGATTCGAAGTGTGCAGCAGGCAAAACCTGGCAAGTTAGAGCAACTAGGCAAAAACGTTCAGATTGTTACGGTGAAATCGAATACGTTCAGTCAGATTTCTGGTGCTTTGGACGAGGTTATGCGACACCAGACGGGTCAGGATGCGGGCCTGGATTCAGCACTTGAAGAAGCGGCGGAAGCCGTGAAGAACGTGTTGCTCTCGAATAAACCGATTGAATTAACACCCCGGGATGCGCGCTTGCGGAAACATCAGCACCAATTTGTGGAAGGTCAGCGGTTGGCGACTGAAGCAGTTGGTCAGGAACCGGAACGTCGGATTCGGGTTTTGCCGGTCAAATTGAAATAGACACTAGTTGTAGCTAACCCTGCCTTTTTCGGTATGAAAAAGGCAGGGCACGGTGTTATTAGAGATCTAATTGAGGTTGATCCACTCGGACAATTCTTCAACGCTGAGCTTGGTGTAAAGGGGCTCTTCTTGGTTAGCCAGGTGATCTTCCAAAATTGGGATTAGCTCGGCAAGTCGCTCAGTGGTGTCGGTGAATTCGATAAATCGTTGCTGGATTTGTGGCTCGAGGTTGAGAAATTCCGCGACAACGAATGAGAGAGCGGTGGGGTCTTCGGGGAGTGTTATGCTGGCGACCTGCATGTTCGCATGTTGGAGGGCTTGTTCGATTAAGTTTTGAGTGAGTTCGCGAACCCGGACAGAAAGGGCGAGGAGTCGATTTGTTTCATTGGATTCCTCTTCTGAAACGGGTTCAACGTGACCTACCAAGTAGGGTTGAGAGTCCTCGTCGATTTTGCGGATTCTGAATCGCCTTCGGCCTTCGACCATGATGTCCATAGTTTTGTCGGCGTGAGTTTGGACGCTGAGGATGCGACACGCCGTACCGATCAGGTGGGGGTCGGCAGTTCCTCCGACTTCGCTTCCAGATTTGATGAGGCAGATGCCAAATCCGGTTTCATTTCGGAGGCAATTGCGGATGAGATCGAGGTAGCGTGGTTCGAAGATATGGATCGGCATTCGGGCATGGGGGAGGAGTACGGCATTGAGTGGGAATAACGGCAGCTCCTCTAGCTGATCCAACATGGAATAAGTATAGCAAGCCGAGCGCAAAAAATGAAGGCCCGCCGGACGACGTATTTGGCGGGCCTTCCGAACCATCTCTTAACATGACCGGGCACAAAGTCCGCTGAAATGGCGTCGAACAGGAGCGATCATTTCGAGTTCAAGATTAGAGGGGTATTCTGGTCTCCCGGTAATTTGAACTTCGACTGGACGTTCATCCGCGCATGAGTACGACGAATATGGGAACCTTTGAATCAGAAGATCTGCAGCGTAAACTGCAAGAGCTTACGGCCGAACTGCAAAAACTCAGAACGGAAAATAGTGAGCTCAAGTCAGGAAGCGGATCGTCAGCGGCGAATAAGGAATCCGAACCAGAAATGCGAGCAACTCCGGCAGAAAGTGGGGTTGAGGTCGCGAGTATTCAAGAAGGAGATATTACACTCCGTCGGCTCGTTCAACGCATTGCGATGATCTTGCAAGCGGAAAAGATTGTTATTATGTTTTACGAAGCCGAGCAAGGCGAATTGGTTGCGATTCCACCCGCGTATGGTTTGGATGATGAGAAACTTGCCCATTTTCGAGTGAGGGCAACCCAGGGAATCACTGGAGAAGTTTTCCGGGATGGGGTCCCGGGGGTATTCCATGATGCGGCGACGGATGATCGCACGCGAAAAGATTTGGTTACTTTGTTCCATGTCAATAATGGCGTAACAGTTCCGCTGGTTATTGAGAAACGGGACGAAGAAAACCGAGTTGTTGACCGAAAAACGATTGGGGTTTTGCACGCTTTTAATAAGCGACACGGTGAAGATTTTAATGATGAGGACGTTCGCCTGCTTGAGCGCATGGCGAAAAACGTTGGCTCGATCATCGCTAACCTCCAGCTTTACAAGGCGGTAATGCGGGAGAACGAAGAGCTCCTCCAAACCTTTGAATCATTGACGAGTGGTTTGGTTTTGGTTTCACCGGAAGGCAAGATTAGTCAGATGAATGCTTCGGCCCGGGCTATTTTCCGAATGGACGGCGAGGTAGTTGGGAGCCATTACGAAGAAGTTACAACGATCAACACCCTTAAAGAGTTCATGGCGGCAGGTCTACGGGGCGATGAACCGGTTCCGATTGACATCGAAATTGACCTTTCGCATTCTATCCGCGACTACCAGATTCAAGGTGCGCAAGTTCGGAACGAGGATGGAAAGCAACTGGGTTATGTGATGATCATTAATGACATTACTGATCAGAAGAACCTTGATAAAATGAAGAGTTCATTTGTTGCGATGGCGTCGCACGAATTGCGGACTCCGTTGACTGCAATTAAGGGTTTTTCGAGCACATTGCTTGATGGGGTTGACCACGATCTTTATGAAAAAGAAGATCAGAAAGAATTTTTGGGAATCATTGTTGGGGAATGCGACCGGCTCCGCCGCTTGATTGATGACTTGTTGAACACGGCTCGGATTGAATCCGGCGAAAGTTTGACGCCAAATTATTCAGAATTTGAGTTGTTGACCTTGCTCGATAAAGTTGTGCGGGTTCAAAATCAGGCATCGAATCGCCACGATGTTAAGTTGATTGTCCATGATAAGATGCCAGCGACGATTATTGGCGATGAGGACAAGTTTGACCAGATTTTGACGAACCTCTTGAAC
Organism: Fimbriimonadaceae bacterium; assembly: GCA_046154445.1. Lineage (GTDB taxonomy): Bacteria > Armatimonadota > Fimbriimonadia > Fimbriimonadales > Fimbriimonadaceae > UphvI-Ar2. The sequence goes on from JBJXDW010000006.1 coordinate 31,431, forward strand.
AACGCCATTAAGTATTCGCCAGAAGGTGGCGACGTAACAGTTCATGCATGGCTTGAGGGTGACGACCAAATCAAAATTGGGGTCGAAGACCAAGGGATTGGGATTCCGAAAGAGCATTTGGGTCGGGTGTTTGAACGATTCCACCGGGTTAACAACGAAGACAATCGCAAAATTTACGGAACTGGCCTTGGCCTTTTCCTTGTGCATCACTTGGTTAATCAAGTGCATATGGGGCACATTTGGGCGGAGTCAGAAGTTGGTAAGGGATCTATGTTCTTGTTCACGATGCCCAAGCGAATGGACATCGAAAAGGCGAAGGAACTCAACAGCTAGTGCCGCTCAGCGGGGTCGTTTTTGATTTTGACGGCCTGATTCTTGATACAGAGACGCCAGAATTTTTGGCGTGGGGCCAGGTTTTTGTTGAACAGGGGGTCGTTTTGGAGCTTGATGAATGGGCGAAGTGCGTTGGCGGCGGAAATCCGCCTTGGCGGGTAGATGAGCACTTGATGTCCCTCGTTCCAGGCGTTGATTTGCCTAAGGCGAAGGTGCGAGCACATGAGATTCGGGATGCGCATTTGCTTGAGTTAGATTTGCGACCCGGAGTTTTGGGCTTGTTGGATTTGTTGGAGAATAGTGGCGTAAAATTTGGAATCGCTTCGAGTTCTCGGTCACTTTGGGTTGATGGCTTTCTGCAAAATTACGGTCTACGCGATCGGTTTGAAGTTGTGCGAACGTGGGACATGGTTGGTGCCAAGAAACCTGATCCACGGCTCTATTTATCAGCTTGTAAGGGGTTAGGGATTGACCCTCAATTTGCGTTAGCTTTTGAGGATTCTCCGAATGGAATTCTTGCGGGAAAACGGGCGGGAATGCGAGTTGCAGCAGTGCCGAATTCGGTGACAGAACGATTTGATCTCTCGTTAGCGGATTTTCGATTGGGGTCGCTTTTGGAAGCTGATCGAGCGTTTTTGGCAATGCTATCGGCATAAAAAACCCCCTCGGCGTTTTATTGCCGAGGGGATTTTGATCAGAGTCACTTTTCTTTTTCGATCTTGATTGTGCCGAATTCTGTTTTGCTCCATTTGAGCTTTGCGGCGTCGCAGATGACATCAAGAGAGTATTTCAGGCTCGTATCGATCAGGAAGGCATCGAGTTTGTAGTCGGGCACTGATGAATCGACTTCGATCTTGATTCCGGTTTGGCGAGTGAACTCTTCGAATACTTTGCGGATTGGAGTGACGCTGTACCGAGTTGTCAATCGCTTTTGCAGGTCTTGGTCGGAAACTGTTTTCGGTTGCGCATTTGGATTACGTGCTTCGCCGTTATTGTCTGGAAGTTTGGGGGCGACAGGTGTGCTTTCATCGTGCTTTGGCGTCGGGTTCGGCTTTGTTTCTGTCGAAGCTGGCTTGGTTGTTTTGCGCCCTTTGCCGATGTAATAGACACCATTTTTGATTTCGTATCCGATTTCTGCGTTCTTCGTGACGATATCAAGAGCCTCGTTAAACGTTACTTTTTCAAGGTTGAGATAAAGCACCCAGCGGACGCCAGCATCAAGAACGAAGTTATTGTTGGACTGACGGAAGAGATCGTAGAGAACACTACGGACATCATCGCCTTTGGCGGAAATGTTGACGTAGCCTCCCTCGGTTTTGACTGTGGTTGAGGCGTTGTCTTGTGGAGCGCCCCACGCCGTAGCGGCGATGAGAATTGCTGCGATCGGAGTGATGAGTTTCATAGTTGTGTTCCTCTTTTGAATCTGCTTTTAGTGCTTGATTGGCTTGCCGTTGGCATCGTAGACGGTAATTCCGCTACTTGATGGCTTTGATCTAGGTTTTGTTGGTGCTCGTTTGGATGTTGTCTTGAGAGCCGGTTTACGCGTTCTTGTTGTTGAGTGCGTTGTTGGTTTTTTGGCGGGCGTGGCGGCAGGTCTTGGTTTTTGGGTTGCTGTGTTTTGATGGCTCGTGGTTGAAGTGGACTTTTCTTGAGTAGTGGTTTTGTTCTCGGTTGAATTCTTACCACCGGCGATGATTAAGTCGGTTTGATCGAGAGTCGGTTGACCGGGCACACGGGGGTCATTCACCATTTCAGGTTTCTTTTCGGGTTCGGTTTTGTGTGAATCAGTCGCTTCGGTAGCATGAGGATCTTCCTCAGTAGTGCCATGAGAATCTGGTTCTGTCGCATGAGGATCTTCTGTTTTTATCGGCTTTTCGGCTTCATGTTCGTCCGTCGCCTTGGGGTCGGCGTGTTCATCTGTCATTGCAGATTCTTGGTGCTCATCCTTTGGTTCGGTGTATCCAGTGATCGCCATGGACGCTTTGGGTCCAAGGAGATTGCTGGGGTTTTTGAGCAACGTACTCATGACGATGAGAACTGCGGCGAGAGCAAGGCTGAGGAAAAGAACTTTGGGGTTTTTGAAGACGGCAAGTCCGGGGGCTTGAGACGTTTGGACTCGGTAACTTGCGTTCATGAGTGCTTCTCCGGCACCCGTTGTCGTGAATCCGCCGGCCATAGCGGGTTGAAGTTGTTTGCGACCAAAGAGGGCAGCCATACCGGATGTGGGGACTTTTTGATCGAGGATTTCTTCAATATCGTTTGTTTCGTTATTGAGAATTGCTTGGCAAGTTGTGCATGCCTTGAGGTGGCGTTCGAGATCGTCGAGCAGATTTTGGGGCAGATTGTCCCCATCTAGGAATCGTTTCATCAGAACGGTTGCGATCTGACACTCGATGTTTTGAACGGCCATTGTTGATCCTCTTTGTGAGCTTTGAACCTATGGTTTGAAGGCTCCCAATGGGATTGTCGGCAAGGTTTCTGAATCTTATAGAGTTTTTGGGAAGGTTAGTTGTAAGAAGCGGCGAGCTTCCAGACGCGGAGGATCTTGTCTAGACCGCCAGCAGCAAGGAGGCGACCATCGGGTGAGAAGTTGACGCAACTGATGGGTTGGTGGCTTGCTTCGAGTTGCCCGTGCCCGATGCCCCGGCGGACATCCCAGAGGCCAAGGGTGCCGTCTCGGCTTCCGGTGGCAAGGAGCCATGAGCCGGGATGGAACGCAATTGTTTCGATGGGTCTACTGTGTCCATGGAATGTTTTGATGAGGCTCAAGTCGCTCAGTTTGATGATGCGGATGCTGAGATCGACAGCGGCGACGGCGAGCCATTTGTTGTTTGGGCTAAATGCGATTGCAGTTACGGTGCTGATGACGCGTTGGATCGTGCTGACTTCTCGGCCGGATTTTGGATCCCATAGACGGACGGTGGCGTCAGCGCTGCCGCTGGCGAGCATTCCGGAGTCGGCGCGCCATGCAAGAGCGGTCACGGCTTCTTCGTGGCTAAACGTTGCGAGTTGTTGGAAACCGTCGCCGGTACGGGCGATGTGGACGCTGCGGTTGACGGTGCCGTATGCAAGGGATTTACCGTCGGGTGAAGGGGCGACGCTACAGACCCAGCTTTTAGGCGTTTGTCGCCATGAACCACGGTCGGTTGAAGAATATGTCCAGCAGCTGAGGATTTGTTCGGTGCATCCGGCGGCGACGACTTGGTTGTCGCCCGGGATGCTGATAGCGTTGACGACTCCGCCTTCAAAGCGGTGGGTATTCATTGGTCGTTCGATTTTTTTGTCCCACCAGATGACTTCATTGTCGAAAGAGGAGGAGACCATGCGCCCTGAATTTTTCTCGAACCCAACGGCGTAAACCGGGGTGCGGTGCTGGCGCAATCGACGATAGATCTCGGCGTGGACGGCAGTTGGGCGCGATCCTTCGCGCTGTTTAGATTCTCGTTCGGTGACGTTGTAGCCGATGCTGACATCATAGTGATTACGGCGGGCGGGATCGCTGAGAACTTCGAACGCCACATTGATTTCAGCCATGCGCTCGTGGGCGTCGTGGGCGGTGTTGACGTCCGGGTGGTATTCGCGGGCAAGCTTGTGATACGCCTCGCGCACTTGCTTGTTTGATGCGCGGTGGGTTATCCCAAGGGTGTCGTAAAGGCTGGCCAAAATAGGCCTCTATTATGAGGCGTTTTTGAACTCGACCCCCGGGTATTTGGTTATCCCGGGGGGCCAATTGGTTTGGCGTCAAAATGGAATTAGATCGTGGCGAAGTTGATGGCGATAACTGGCAGCCCTGCACAAGGCGAATATAGCGGTCCGGGTTGGGCCGAGTGGTTGCTCGGTTTTCTATGCACAGTTATGGCGGCTACACAGTTGCGGTCAGTGTTAGAATCTCCGGCACAACAAACCGCGCTGAGTTATTATTTCCAGGAGCCGTTTGTGCGGGGATTTCATGTTTCGGGATTGATCGTTGATGCCTTGATTGTGTTGGTTGTGTTGATTTGGATTTTTGTTTCGAAGCGGGCTGACCTGTGGGGGTTTTTGGTGATGGCACTTTGTTTAGGGGGATTTTTGATTGCCTGGACGGAGGCGATTAAGGCCGTTGCGCCAGATCCTACTCGGGTTTACCGCTTAGAAGGTCTCCCGTTTTATCCTTTAAACAATATGGGATTGTTTGGCGCGAGTGTCTTTTTTGGTTATTTTGCGATGCGGTTGCCGGTGGGAGAAGTTGGAAAATTTGCAAAAGTCATGTTACGCTTGACACTTTGGGTTGGCCTTTTTGGAGTGCAGTGGATGATATTTGAACAGATGGTGAGTCGATGGCAATGAATCAACAAAATGTACATAGAGACTTTGCGGATCGCGATCCGAAATGGCTGAAGAGATTTTTTTTGGGATTCTTTTTGCTGTTACCGATTTCCGGTTTGTTGCTCTTTTGGGTGGATGGTCACGCAAAGATTGAGAAAGAAGCTCTTAACTATACGAATAGTTCGGTGATTCCGGTGATGAAATCGTGGAATCGCGAGGCAGTGATTGATCTGGTGACTCCGGAAGTTGCCGATGAAGTTAGGGAGGGGAAATACGACTGGGTTCAGACGGATTTGGGCAACTTGAAAACTGTGACCCGGCTCGATGCGGATCGGACGCGAGCCCGAGAAGAGCAGGATCATGGCGTGGTTTATGCTGAAGTTGATTTTTCAGGGGCTTTTGAGAAAGGGAATGCCAGGGTTCATATGTTGTTGACGAGGAAGAGTACAGAAACTCAGTGGTTTGTTAAAAAATTGGAGATTGCGAAGAAGTGAAGGTTTACATTTCAGCTGATATTGAAGGGGTTACGGGGGTTGTGACATGGGGTCAGTGTGGGGCACCGAACTCGGATCATTACGACTGGGCGTTTGCTCGGCGGATGATGACGCACGATGTGAATGCGGCGATTCGGGGAGCACGGGCAGGTGGAGCGACGGAGATTGTTGTGAAAGATTCTCACAATGTGTCGTTGAACTTGTTGATTGATGAATTAGAGCCGGGAGTCGAATTGATTTCCGGGAGTCGACCGGGGCCAGATGGAATGATGGAGGGGATCGACAAGTCCTTTGATTGCTGTTTTTTGGTCGGCTATCACGGCATGGCGGGGACGCGAGAGGGCGTAATGGAGCATACGATTAGCGGGCGCGTTCATCGACTTTGGGTGAATGAAGTTGAACGCGGGGAGATGGGTTTATCGGCGTTTGCGGCAGGTTGGCATGGGGTTCCATTGGTGTTTGTTTCGAGCGATGACAAAGGGGTAGCGGAAGCGGTTGAGCTCGTAGAAGGGGTTGAGACTGTAACAACGAAGTTTGGGATGGGGAGGTATATGGCGCGGCTCCGGCACCCTTCGGTGACGGGGGCGGAGATCGAAGCTGGGGCTCAGAGAGCTGTACGATTAGGGTTAGTGCCCAAGGATGCGCCGGGACCGCAAGTTGTGCGGTTGGAGTTGAACCGGAGTGAGGAGATCGATTTGTCTTCGCAGTTGCCAGGTTGGAAACGCCTTGATGCTTATACGATTGAGCAAAAGTTCTCGGATTGGGCGGCGGCTCATGTAGGAATTCGGCGGGCGATTAGTTTCGCGGGGTGAGCTGTTGCAACAACGGAATGCCGTACATCCAGGTGAATGCCACAGTTAAGATAATGTAGTTGTAGATGGCGTGCCAAGCGGTGGAGAGGCGAGTGCCGCCCTTGCTATAGACCCAACTGAACCAGAGACCGGGGACGATGAGAGCGATGCAGAAGGCGATCGGGACGCCAACGAACGCATGAACGAACCCAAACTTGATGCTCTTAATGATGGCTTCTTTGGGTGAGCGGATGCGATGGCGAAAGACTTCTTCTTCGCGTTTGGCGAGCCGCGGGACATTCAGGGCAAGTAAGGGGAAGAAGATGAGGGCAAAGATGGGAATTTTTAAGCCGGACGTCATGAGGTTGCCAGCTTGTTCTTTGGGGTGATTGGGATCCTGGAGGAGGTAGAGCCATGACCATCGGGCGAGAGGGCCGGTTTGGTAGGCGAGGATTCCTATTGCGAATGTAATGAAAATGAGGACGATGCACCCTAAAATGGCGGCGATCCATCGGTATCTTTTGAGGGTGCGGAATGCCATGAAGTCTTTTTTGAGTTGGCCTTCTCGGAGGTAGCGTGCCATGTCGACCGTGATGTACGCCGTAAATAGGAGAGTAATAATATCGGTGATATTCATCGCGTCCAACTATTATGGAGTGATGACACTCATTTCGTCAGTTTCTGGAAGGATGTAAAACTATTTCTGTAAAAATACTGGAATTCTCAGGAGTTTGAGCCAAAATTGTTCTTAATGAACTTGATTCGTGTGAGCAGGCTGGGATTAGTAACACTTTTGGTTACTCAACTAGCAACGATTGGTCTTTGTCAGACTCCTCCTTCCGCAGTTGAGCTGACTCGATTTTTCTTGATTGACTCCGGACCATCGAACCATGAGTGCATGATTGGTACATTCTCGACTCCATCTTCACCGGGTGAACGTCAGCTGATGTCTTATCCTCAATATCATGAGAATTCGGCGACACCTTGGGTTTCTCAAGAAACCGCAAGTCAATCGCAGTATGGAATTGTCAAGAGAATCAATCTAACAAGCGGTACTTTTATCACTGGAACTCAGGGGTTGATTGGGTTGCCGAAGACGACAAAGGCAGTTCGAGTTAATGTTAAGTTGAAGTCAGCAGTTGATGTTGACTTAAATGGATTCCCAGCTTATGTTCAATGCGATATTTCAATTGCGAAGCCGTCGGAGATCGATAAGATTCTGAGCCCATCGTCATTTGATAATTACAGACAGAATCATTTGTTGCACAACGAAACGCAGCTATGGGTAAAGCCGGCTGAATATAATCGCAATGTGCGCCACGTTGAATCGATTATTCCGGTTGAATACAACGCCGATGGAGAGCCAGAGATTTCCTACGTGTTCAACTATGGGATTTACAACTATATTGGGAATTCTGACCTATGGAATGGATTTATTTCGACCTCGTTGGCAAACGGGCCTTCTCGCGGTTCGGTTGAAATGGCGATTACGCTAGTGGGTTGGTACGAGTAGCCTTTAGGATTCGTCCGGATGGTTGGGAACCCAGCTTAGGGCGCCTGAGGGGCACTTGTCGACTTGGGCTTTGATTTGTTCGGTTGTGGCTTGGTCGATTTTGATCCAGGGTGTGTTCCGGGGTTGGAAGACTTCGGGAAGTCCGAGGGCGCATTTTGCGGAGTGGGTGCAGAGTTTGGGTTGCCAGATGACAGTGATATCGTCGTTGGAGTAGGTGTGAGTTTCTTTTGGCATGGGATTAGTTTACGATACTTAGGGATTTATTTGAATGCACTTCCTTATGGTTTGAGATATTGATGGGGGATCCCCTTTGCCCCCATCATTTGGTTCTCACTTTTCGGACATTGATTTGAGAATCCAGTCCTTCATGATTTTGATAAATGCCGGGTTGAACTTGCCTTTTTGGAAGTTCTTCATACTTTCTTGCTCTGTCGGAAAGTTGTGGAACAGGTGATCAGAACTGGGTGCGATCACAAATTCTCCCCAGCCCGGATGAGCACGATTGACTATATCGGCCATGAGTTTGTGGTCGGCATCGTATGTAACAAAGTCACTTTCTCCGCGTACAGCAAGGACGCGGGCATTGCATTTTGTCCAATATGAGGGAAAGTTGATTTGTCCAAGTTGTCGCCAGAATTCTAAAGATTTGCCATTAAAGAGTCCGCCAGGAAAGAACGAATCAACGAGCGGCGCCAGGTCCGGGTGGGATTTTTTGACTTCTTCGGGTGATTTGTTTTCGAGCATTACGAGAGCCATCATTCGGGCACCTTGCCTTGCGACCTCATCGGTATTTTCATACGAGTCGCCTCCGACCAAGCCTTGATAGCGAATTGTGTCGATGAGATACTCGAACCAGGTTCTGGCGGCTGCACCATAGATGGCAAGTCCCTTGACCGGATTTTCGGCGGCGATCATCGGCCCGAAAGAGCCGCCCATGCTGTGACCAAAAATGAAGATGTTGTTGGTGTCCACTTCTCGAATTTCTTTGAGCTGAATCAGTGTTTGTCTATATATGTCTAGTTCCGTAATGTAATCCATTTCGGCAAATGGGCCACCTTCACTATCGCCGACACCCGGCTTTTCAACGCGGATTGTAACGAATCCTGAGTTCGCAAAATCGTATAAGATTGGGCCGTCAAGGCTGGTGACATCTCCGGTTGAAGTCTCGAGAACGTAATCGTAGGAGATGGGGGAGAAACCTTGAATAAAAAAGAAACCGGGGTGTTTGCCTGGAGTTTTGGGCTTGGTAATAATGGTTCTCATTCGTTGGCCGTGGCTGACGATGTGACTGTAGATGACCTCGTAATTGGCATTGCCGGGATCTCGAGGTTTTTCGAGTAAGGGGCCAGTCAGTGTTTCTTTGTTTCCACTTCGGGAAATTTGGAATGTGAGATTTGTTCCTGCCGGAGTCTCTCGGATTGATTTGCCAATCGATTGGGCGGTGATAGGTTCGTTGTTCAAAGAAAGGATAATGTCACCAGCTTTGAGGCCGATTTTGTCTGCCGTGAGTTTGGTGACGGGTTGAAGAGCAACTAAGCCCTGACCGGCAGTTAGCCCGAGTTTCGTGGCCTGGTCTGTGGGCAAGGGCGAGAATGAAAGGCCGAGTGCTCCACGGCGGGGGAGATCGCCTTGCTTGTTCGAT
>JBJXDW010000007.1:0-62684 GCA_046154445.1 Fimbriimonadaceae bacterium
GCTGAACCTTTATTTCCCGGAAGATAACCTTATCAGGCTCAATGCTTGCCGTCGTTCCAAGCGGATCCCGCTTCGAACCAAATTTAATGACATAAACGCCATCTTCACTACGTTCAGCATATCCACCAGCAGCTTGGCAAAGGTACATGATTGCCTTTTCAGCCGTCACATCATCAAGCGAAAGATTAATTTTTGCAAATTGATCCTTACCTGGCACAAGCACAAACTGTAGACCAGTTTGTTGCGAGAGCAAACGTGTAGCAGTCAACAAATCAGCATCTTTCAAATAAAGATCAACTTTTGTCTGCAATGCATTTTGTTGTCCGAACGATAGCGCAGTCAATGCACCTAAGCTCACCGACAAAATCGAAGTTCTTACCCAGTTATTTTTCATTTCTTCTCCTCAGAAAGGCCCGTACTTCGCCTTATCGTCCTCCACTGCCGCCGCCAAAGCCGCCGCCACCGCCGCTACCGCCGAAACCGCCGCCGCCGAAGCTGCCGCCGCCCCCACCGAAACCGCCGCTACTGCCGCCGCCGAAGCCGCCTGAACCGCCACCAAAACCGCCCGAACCGCCTCCAAAGGAGCTTCCGCTGCTAATGCTAGGCACTGAACTTTGCTCCGGTTCATCACGAAAACCTGCTTGATCTAAAAGGATGTTCAAAATCAACTGCGGATCATTCAACAAGACAATCGGCGGGAAAAACTCAGCCGCTTGATTCGTATTTCCTAAGTCAACTGCGTTCCCTTGGGCCGCAGTTGGATCAGGCTTGCGAATAATGTTGAAAATGTTGCCTTCTTCCCGCCAAGTCGCATCGACTTGCGTCAAAATGCCGCGCAACGCTGTCTTAAACGGCACGTTCTTCAACGAAACCGTGATAACGCCTTGTACGTCAGGTGCAACTGTGTAGTTGAGTGATGTCGAGCGGAAAAGCACTTTGAGCGCATCCCGAATATCTGCTTGATCCAACTCAATTGACTCAATGACAATATTGTTTGGATCTTGTTGTGCCTTTACTTCTGCAGGAGCGATAAACATCCCCACTGCAAACAAAAGCGTCAATGCTGCACTAACGGTCTTTTTCATTTTGTTGGTTCCTCAACGATACCTTGATCTGTTCTTTAATTTCCTTCAATTTACAAGTCTTTTGTTTCGGCGCCAAACTAAAGTTTGCCGCCAGAATCTCCACCTAAATCTCCGCCGTCACCGGGACGACCGCCGCCTTGACGGCCCCCGCCTTGACGACCACCGCCACCTTGCGACGGCGCATTCCCTCCGCCAAGGGCGCCCGGAAGGCTACCTTGCAACGGAACGATTACTTCACTCGGAATTCGTCGCGGATCACGACGGAAAACTGCCTTCTCAGCATCTATCGATACACATCGCCACTCCGTCCCATCCACTAGCTGACCGGGAACAATTGTTTCAACTTTTGTCCCTTGGTCAAGAAGAGCAATGACTGCACCCTCGCTGACTACGATGCCTGCAAGTCGCCATGCCGGGGTCGGAAATGATTGTGGCACCTCAGTATCTGGCGGCGGATCAGGCAATTCAAATTCAGAAGAATATCCACCTGATTCACTAATAATGCGTTCAAGTGATTGCTCCTGATCAAATCTCCGCTCCGAAGCCAAAAGCGCAAATGCATCAGATCGCCGCGAATACCAAGATCGTTTGTTGGCAATATCCAATACCGTGTCCATATCTTTATGAACATCATCAGATTTCAAAGCAACGCCAGCTTGAGCCTCAGGAACATACAAGTCCCGAACCTTACTGTTAACCTGACCTGCAGGCAACGATGCCGCAACTAATGGATCCGTCTTACAACCGGCCAAGAGGAGAGTTGCGACTCCGACGCTTAACAACAAACTTGTTCTTGAATTCAACATTGTCATCTTCCTCACCTCTATCGACCGCCATCCGCAGGATTACCACCTGTAGGACGCCCACCCGGAATTCCAGCTCCAGCAGGAACGGAACCAGGAGCACCCGGCACGCCAGGAACTGCACCAGCCGGCCCACTTGCCGCCGCTGCTTTCTGACGAGCCATTTCAACTGGAGCACCAATCTTCTTACCGCGAACAAATGCAACAAGAGTCACATTGTAAGTAGCCGTCAAATTAGGAGCCGTTCCAGTTATGATCAAACCATCAGCAACACCAAGATAATTTGGCATCCTACTCCATGATCGGATGTTTTCTGAAATTTGTGAGAAGTTTCCGCGAACTGTTACTTGACCAAGGTCAAAAATCGCCACTGGATACGAAGTACCTGGATAATTGTAATAACTTGAAAGGATCGTCTCCGGATCATCCGTTGGTGCAGGAACCGTTGGCCCTTGCACGACGACCACACCACCCTTCTTCAACTGGTAGTTCACAGCTTTCTGGACACTGTTCCTAAATATAACCGAATCTACTGTGAGATCATAGGGATTGACTGCAATGTTAACTCCACCAGCGGATACGCTTGAAGGAGGTGTCTTGCTCGCAACTGTAAGTTGCCATTTGTCACTCGTTTCTTTAACAAGCGCCTTTGCATCTTCGACACGCTTAACCGCTTGGTTCATCTTGGCACCTTCAGCGTCAAGCTTTTCTCCCCAAGCCTTGTAGACGGCCGCATCGCGATTGTTCGGAATAAAACTCTGGAAAAGGCCGTAGGAGAGCGCAATTACTGCAACCATGAGGCCGAGAAGGAAAATTGAAATCGGTGATAGCTTCATTGATTAATCCTTAGTTGTCGGTGTCAGGTCTCCCACCTTGACCGCCCACCGGGGCGCTCGTCGGCGCACCCGTTGGTCGCCCGAACCCGTTTGGTGGTGCTGTTGCACCCGCACCTGCACCTCCGCCCGCTGCAATCGTTGCCCGAGGATCAGGAGTTCTTACGTCGTTCGCCAAGGTAACGGTCATCGTGACTTGGCTATATCCTGGCATGGCACCCTTAGCAATCGTGTCTCCAGCCCCAAAGTTGCCTTCATTCAAAAAACCAGTCGGCGCCGAAGAGACATTCGCTATCATCGCATTCATCCGATCGATAGGGTCGGTCGGTAACGGACTTTCGCCTGGCTTAATTGCAGATCCCGTTTGATCCGTCTCAGTCAAAGCAGGCACTGTTGCATCGTTCAATTGATATCCTGCACGCGTTACCGCAGTCACATCTGGAATTTTCCAAAGTGCAATCGAAAGGTCAGCATATTGACGAAAAGTTTGAATGTAGCCATTCAAAGTCACCGTTGTTGAATTCTCAGATGCCGGAGTTGCAGAAATTGAATCGAGCCGATAATAAGCCGGAACACGGCTCAAAACCTTAGCATAAAGATCAACATACTTCCGATTATGGTCAATCATCGATTCTGCAAGCTTTTGGTTGCGATCAATAACTGTCGCCTCAGCAATCTGCGCGTCAGCGTGATCAGCAGTCACCTTCGCGTCTGCAGCTAATTGCATCTTATTCTCGGCATCTAGTTTGGCATCAGCCAACGTCTTTGAAGACAGCACAGTCATTCCTACCATTCCAAGAATGCCAAGAATCGCCATCGCCGCCGCCACGAACCACATGCCCTTTGCGGCACCGGCCTTAGATACGCTTTGTGGAAGTAAGTTAAGTTTCATTCAGTCGTTTGCCTCTAAAAGCAGATGTGCATCCCATTGCCAATTGCCACAGAAAAAGCCTGCTTCATTCGCTCGAACTCGCTCGGATCGCCTTTCTTCAAACTCATCGACACGTTCCGATAAGGATCCATCGACTCAGTTGGAATGCCAAGGGCTGAGCCCAAGAACTTGTCTAAATTCTTCATTTGCGCGGATCCACCCGTGATCATCATCATGTCCACGTCTCCACCCTTTGTTTTGTAATAATCCACCGAGCGTCGCAACTCAGCTACAAGCTCATCCAACGCATTGGCAACGGCAGTATAAAGTCCATTATCATCGGCGACAACTGGCGCAGCGGCTGGAGCATCGGCGGAAGGAGGCACATCGGAAGCAATGGTTGCTTCGCTAGCGTCCGCAAAAGGATTGTAACTTTGTACCGGAGCTGATCCGGCAAATGGGTTAAACGTCGGTGCAGGAGTCGCATCTTCCGGCAACGTCAGTTGCTCATGCTTCATGCGCTCGGCATCGTCGAACGACACACTCTTGGCATCAGCAATCGCCCGGGTGAACATTTCGCCACCAACCGGAACTGACCGCGCAAAAAGCAATCGATCATTTTTGAAAATGTTAATGGAAGTCGTCTTGTGACCGATTTCTGCCACACAAACCGTCTTCGAACCCGACTCGTTGCCGTAACTGGCAACCAAGGAACGGAGAACACTGAGTGGCTCAACGTCAAGCGCATACGCTTTTTTGCCCGCGCGCTTCAAAAGGTCAACTTGCATCTCAACCCCAGAACGAGTTGCGATCGCCATGACAACGTCTAAATTCTGCGAAGCCGGATCAGCAAGCGGATAAGACTTAAAATCTGATTCAACTGTACTTTCAGCAAAAGGAATGTTGCGTGTAAATTCCCACGCCATATGATCCTTCAATTCGCTTTCGCTCATATTCGGCACTTCAAGAGGCCGAACCAGAACCGAACCTTGCCCAAACAAAGAACTTACGGCGTCCCCTACGCTCGCGCCAGAATCCATGATCGCTTGCTTCAGTGCAACGGCAATCTGCTCCGGATCATTAATACCAATGTGGTCAACGGCCCCTTGCGGAGTCGGTGCCATACCGAGTGCCGTGATAACCGGTTGCCCGCCCTGCAGACGTATTTCTGCAACCTTCACCGACTGGCTGCCGATGTCCACTCCCAAAACGCTGTTCAGTCTTTTCGCCATAACGGAAACCCGCTGTGCCCTACAAGCCAAATGATCTTAGCACTCTCGCTTGCCGATAGTCAACACCAGAGCAAGAGTTTTGCCATGATCTTAACGATAAACCAGACGATAATTATTGCCCCAATGGTTACAAAACTTTAAAAAGAAATCAGGTTCGCGGTAATTTACCGCGAACCTGATCATTCTGATTCTCAATGAGAACCCTTACGGGCGCTGAACACGAGGAGTCGTTTTCGGTGCATACGTTTGTAAATAAACGTCCTGAGATCCAGATCGTGTACTACTCCAAATCATCCAAAGCATCGGCGGGCGACGCTGCAAGAGCGATGAGTTATTGGTCTGCACCCGGTCAAGTGACATAAAGAAGTCTCCTTCCTGACCAACTTGCTCAATCGGCACTAAACTCTCTCCGGTCTCAACAATCAGGCTCACTTTGCCTTCAATCTGAAGGTTCGGAAGCAACTGACCGTTGATGTCAATACCCGTGTAAGTGATCTGAAGCGTTCTGCCTTCTTCTGAAGCCGGAACATACAGCTTGCCGCTAATCGGATCAGCCTGAACTGCGTTGCCCGCCAGACCGGTTACCGTGAGGCTGTAAGGCAATCCTTGTGACGGCCCCGGATTTGGATTGATCGCAATTGGAGTCATCAAGTGAATTCCAAACCGCATCGTACTCAGAACCGGACGTGCCGCCGCCGCACCATCATTCGACGTTCGATTGAACGAGAGATAGTAGCGATCTTGCGTTAACAAGCCCGCATTTGCACCGCCACCGATATTCGAATACCAGAAGTTTAAGTCTTCAAGCAAGTTGCGACTTGGTTGGGTCGGGTCGTTGTAAACCCCAAGCAACCGATCATCAAATACTGCCGAAGCCCCACGGTAGTTCGAACCTGCACTCGCATTCGCTTGCGCAATCTCACCCGTTCCAATTCGGAACGCCGTCGAAACACCACTCACCCGAACGAATGTCGGTGAATAGCGGGCAAAGATTTGCGTGTTGCGACCAGTTGCCACGCCACTGAGCCGAATCGAACCGCGCCGCGCATCAACATAGACTTTTCCACCATTCGGACTTTCAAAGACCAGTTCGCGCGTCTCGCGATCAACAACCCGTGACCGCATATCTGCCGGAACCAACGGATTATTGTTAATCAACGGAGTCAACGTTCCCGTAACCGGATTCAAGATGAGAAGCTCGAATGCGTTCACATCTGCCGGCGTCAAGGCCCAGTCAACACCAGGTGTCCAGAACACGCCCGTCGAAGGATCGTAATCAAGCCGATCAAGGCGATCTTCAAAAACCGTCCATTGTTGGTTTGCAACTGGCATTCCATTTGCACCAACTGCAAGCTGTCCTTGGAACGCTTCCGCGTTTTGACGCCCGCGCACTTGACCAGTGAAGAATGTATCCATCACCGCGCCAGTCGGATTGACCGCCGCGCTCACCGATCGCAAATTCGCCGTAATTCCCGAAATTTCTTCGAAAATCGAACCCACTCCAAGCGATTGGACATTGCTATAAGTCGCGCCGTCGAAGTTCGCCGAATAGATTTCCGTTCGACCAGCCGATTGAGCCGGATAGAACACCGCAACATTCGCGCCCTGCTGAACAATCGCCGGTCGACCCTTCTTCGATGTCGGATCAAGATCAATTGGGAAAACACCATTGAGCGCGCCAGTGTTGACACGTGCAACCGTATTCGTGAAGTCCATATTCGCAAGCATCACTTGACTCAAATCAATCTTGTTGCCCGTACGGTCTACCTTCGTCGTTTCACCAACAAATGCAATGTAGCGATTCGAAGGTGTGTTTCGAGTCGGCGTCGCAGGATCAAGTGGATTGATGAACATTTGACTTGCAAATGTCGGATAAATGAATCGTGCTGAACTATCGGCCGTCGGAGCAACGAGTGCCTCACCCGCACCAACCGCAAACCAGTTGTTCCATTCATTTCCAACCGGTAACTGTGCGCGGTAGCCAAGCCACTGATTCGCACTGTCCGGGGCAAAGAAGTTCATATCCGCAATCGGGCTTTGCGATGGCATCGGGTTCGCCCCAGCAGTCGCCGAACTACCGAAGTAGATTCGCCAAATGCTTTGATTGCGTCCATCAGTCGATACTTTCGCCCGTGGATTTATCCCCGCACCGGCAGCATCTTCACGATTAGAGCTGAAGGCAAAGTAGAAATCTCCGTTAGCCCGACGCGCCATCGTCGGTTGTCGGCTCGACCAGTTAAATCCAGCATCACCAACCGGCACCGTATCAAAGATGCGCAAACTCTTCGCCGTGGATTGTGTCGTCAAACGCGTTTCGCGAATATTGAACTTCAACGTAATCGAAGGGTTTGTATAGGCTTCCGGAGTGAATCCTGTCGGGCCAAGGTAATAACCAAGACTCGGATATGCCGCGCCGTAATCAACTGAACCAGGAGCCCAGAAATCTTCAAACAGATAAATCTGTCGAACATAAGAGCCAACCGGAGTTCCAAGCGGAGCCGCAACTCCAACATAAGGATCACCACCTGGGAACAACGCCGTATTTGCAATCAACGAACCAGAAACTGTATTCAAGTTGCTATTTTGCCGTCGACGTGGATTCGTGCTCAAACGCGATGGAGCCGGATCGCCCGGTCGCGGTTTTTGCAAGAAGATATTCCCGTTCGCATCAAGGCCCGTTCTGAAAGTCGGGCTGAGCAATGGATCAAGGTCACTATAAAGTGCTGCCGATGCATCAAGCCAAGCAAGCTCGTGCTGTGATGGCGAATAAAGTTCGAGCGGTCGCTCAACTTGATTGATGCCGCTCAACTCACCAACTCTGCGGCTAACCCGAACGTTCAGCAAATTCACATTGCCTTCGTTAAAGCCAGTCACCTGTTGGAACTGAGGCGAATTGATATTCAAGAATCCAGGATTGAACGGTGCAAAAGCACCGGCTGCCGTCGGATAAGAAGGCTGACCAGCAATGCTGTCATAGAATCCACCACCTGCAGGAAGCGAACCCAAATCAACCGTCTTCGTCTGCGTGCTGATATTTTCGTCAATACCAACGTTGACTGCCAATGTGAATCCACGGCCTGTAAAACTCGAATCGTACGCCCGATTACTTGGCCCAACAAAAACGACATTCTTGGAAACATATCCACTCGGACGGGTCGCACTATTGACCGTTGCGGGTTGATACTGCGGAATATTCAATCGTGTATTGATGAGCGTTCCGTTCAATGTTCGCGTCGTTAAGCCAGCTTCATAGCCAGCTGTCGTGTTATAGGTGCTTCGGTCAGCTGGAGTGATCGTTGGATCAGTCAATTGAATTCCGAGCGAGTAGAGCGGATTCAAGTTGCCTTGTCCGCTTACGGCACCCATCGAAAGACCACCACGATTTAGATCAGGATAATCCAAACTGGTATTCGGATAATTCAACGGATAATCCTCAAATCCACTAAACGGCAACGGTTTATACACACCAGCCTGGGCTGCCGTTGTCGGTGCAATGCCAGAAACGTCCGGCTGCCAAACCAAATCATTAGATTGAACGCGAACGTTGCTCAAGCCTCGACCAGGGCCATCAATTAAGGATGTCAAGGTTCGGTCGAAGAGACGCATTTGCGTAATGCCGCTTGAGTTATGACTGACCGGATCAACCCCGCCAACAATTGAACTCACCCAACTTCCAGGAACCCCGGTTGCCGCCGTAGGCGCAATAAAACCGTTCGTCCACTTGTCATAAGGAGTCGAAATGCCGTTGTAGCCGAGCGGGTTGTTTCCACGCACAAGCGGATCAACGACATTGGTAGTCAACCCTGCATCGTTCGTACCCAAAGCATTCGCCATCGTGCCATTAAATTCAGGCAACTCAATTCCAAATGGGTTTGCAATTTCGAAGTCGCCTCCTGCTGGAGTGTTCACTGATGTCGAAAGGTCTTGCGGCGTTCCCGTCACTGGTGACCGGCCCCCCGTGGGGGCAGATCGAGCCGACACTTCAAACTTCGCAACACCTGGAATAATCGCACTTGAGCCGATTGGTCGAAGCTGGATTGTCATAATCGCAACCCCTGCCTCTTGCGGAGAAGGTGCCCCCGTCACATTGTATATCCGTGATGAATTGACAGTCAGTTTTGAACTGCCTGATGTGACCCTTGCTTGCAACGAATATCCACTTGTCGATGGAACCGTGCTTGCATTAATGTCAACGACCGCCAAATACTGCGTCTCGCCCATCTCAAATGCGCGACGTAGAATCGACACCGCTTTGTAATGAGTAATGTCCGTATAAGCAAGAGTTCCCGCCTGACCCTTTGTTAACAAATCTTGATACTCATCTGGCGAAAGCAACAACACATCATCTTGCTGAATCATGTCGTTCAGTTCGGCCTGATTAGGATCGTTCGGCGTCCCACTCGGACTCCCCGGAGGATTACCAGGTGTTATCGGCGCAACCGAATTGTTGTCATCTTCGCTAGAAAACGCATACAGAATCCCACCTGCATCACCAATGTAGAGGTGACTTCGATTAGCAAGAAATCCTGCCGCGTTCGGCCAGCCGCCCACCGCAAAGCTCGCAACCTGAGTATCCGTGCTATCAACATAGAATCCCCAGTTCAAACGATTGCCATTCGGGTTCAGCGATCCGTCAGCATAAAAGCCCATAAGCGTGCCTGCATTAGATGCCACCAAGACGGTTGGAATTGCATTCTGAATCGCAGTCGCGGTGTTTTCATAAAGCCGCATATATGCAAATCGCAAACTTGCAGTCGCACCGCTCGCAACCGACGCCTCTTCCCAGTTCACTGCGCCCGTGGCCGCATCAAGACTGGTAATGAATCCACCGTCGTCAACAAAAAACAATGAGTCATTCGCAATGATCGGAGCTTCAACTGCAACTGGTGAAGCCGAGCCAAACAATCCAAACGGCGTGATTCCATCGCCTCGAACCGTCCGTTGCCAAATCAAGGCACCGGTGTTTTCATCAAGGCAATAAACAATGCCTTGACCTGGATTTGCTGTGTCTTCACCCGCAAAGTAAACGCGGCCAAATGCGACCACCGGAGCCATCTTAATATTTTGTACGGTCGTTGTTACAGGAGGATATTGCCACAGCACGGTCGTAGTCTTCGATCCCGCATTACCAGCAGCATCCAAGGCGAAAACTTGTCGCTCACCCGGAACTATAATCGCTGGATTACCCCCAACTTGCGCCAAGGCAACTGAACCATTGATCGTCCCAACGTTCGTTGGAGTCAACGTGTTCGTGGCATTTGTCGGATCATAATCATCAGGCCATGTCCACCGCCGAGTCGTAGTACCATCGCCACGGCCCGCCATATCCAACGAATAAACCTGTCCATTTTGCGAGCCAATAAAGGCCAAGTCAACACCACCAACGTTAGTAACGAGTGGTGAACTCATGCCGAAATTCGTCGGCGTCGAAGCAATGCCGCCATCTTCTCCCGCCGCCGCATTAGGATCAGTTGTCGGATCTTCACTCGGCCAAGTCCAGAAAACATTCGGAGCAGTTCCAGTGACTTCATCGCCATGGGCTTCCATCGCTACCAAGGTTCCGTTTTCACGGGCCGCAAGAACGACATCAACAGCAGTTGGGCCAGGCGTATTTACCGTAGCGACCGTTTGGACCGGTGTCGCTGTAATACCAAGATCAGCATCACCAACAAATCGAACCGCATCAGCAACAACCGATCGACCATCAATCACGTCTTGATTCGATCCACGATCCAATACTCGAACCGTCAATGGCAAATTGGTGAGGCCAGTATTGTGGTCAAATCCTTCACCCTGATTTGAAAGTCGAACCCAACCATTTGCCGTTGATTGATCCAATTGCCGAGTCGCAATAACAATGCCGCCCTGCAAAATCTCATAAGTCACCTGAGTCGCCAAGTCGCCCGGCAAATCATTCGTCGGCAACCGAACTTCAATGAAGTATCTACCCGGCAAAGCCTCGGGAGCAAAAGTCGCAAAAGTCGAAGCAACAAGCACTGCCGGTGCAATTAAATAATCGGGACCAACGGAATTGAACACAATTGCATTCGCAAATCCCGCCCCAACCGCTGTGGCTGCACTTAAGTTATCTGCCTGCCGAAACACCAGATTTCGCGGATAGTTTGAATTTGGACCGCCCGTTATCCATGCCTGTCGGTCAAGTGCGTAACGATTGGACTCGAGCGTTGTCAAATCGAATGGTCGCACTGAAGGCCAACTCCAAACCATGTTCCTACGTAAAGGAGCACCCGCATCAACCACAGCGCCGTTATGCGTAAATGAAGTCAACACGCCAAAACGAACCTGCTTATTCAAGGACCCAACAAACACATCTTCATTGCGCGCCGTAACAACCCGTTGATCAAAAACCGTCGGCTGAGCATCCAACCGAGGCTGGAGCAACTGCCCCACAACCGGAGAAGCAACATAGTTCGCAACTCCACGGGGAGATTTGTTTACCATCTGAACCGCGTCTGCATAAACGATATCAATCCCTGGCTGATCAGAACTGTCGATCAGCGTTCCAAAATCGTTGCGACGACAAACATTAAACAGCGTTACCGTGATCACCCCACCTGCAGTACTAGTGAAAATTTGACCATTACCCACTGATGCAAATCCACCGCCTTGCGAACGCATATCAAGCCAATGATATGTCGTTCCTGCAACATCCGTCACAGAATAAAGCTGATAGTGTGGCGTGAACCTAAGATCAGGTACACCAAGCGGATTAATGTTCGTCGGCCCACTCGGAAGATTCACTTCGATCGAATATTCAGAATTTGCTGAAAGCGTGTTAAACGTCCAAGAAAAAGCTGCCGTAGAACCGAGCGATGGATTGGGTCCATCATTGCCGCCTGTAGCAGAGGTAACCGAATAAAGATAGGGTGCATTAACGGCACTATCAATATAGTTTGAAGCCAAAACGAAAGCTCCACCCGCTGGAGTAGGATCCGACCATACTCCTAGCCCCGGTGCTGTCCCCACATCACCATTGTTCAGCAAAGCACCATTATCAAAAATCGGATCCCACCAGCGCAAGAACCCACGACCTGCATTTCCCCAAGTTGTTTCTGGTACTGCGGTCGATGCTTGAAGCGTACTCCTCCCTGTCCGTTCATTACTTCCGCCGAAAGTGCGGAAATCCTGAGCACTCGAAATGCCGAACGCGGCGACCAAAGCAATCGCTACCAACGTTCTCGGCAACCAATTTTTCGGTTTGCGGTTCATTTCCATAGGGTTCACGTTCATCACTTATTGTCTCTCTGCAAATACTGGTCGGAATATGCCCCGGATACCTTGTACCGGTGGCAATTCAAATTTCACACTGAGGGAGTTAAACCCAAAGTTTTCTCGGCTCACGTCATAACTCGGAATGCGCGCATCTGCGGGTATTCCTGCACTGCCGTCAATGATCAATACTTCGCCGTCAAATTGGCTCGAATCTTTCTTCGTTCCCGAATAACCATTGACAATCAAAACATCTCCAGAGTCAAGTCGCCGAGCATGCATCGGTCTAAACCCTTGCGGATTATCACCGAGCTGCCCTAATGTGTAGCTAGCAAAAACTCCCACCGGTCGACGAATAAATTCATAGACCTCAACTGGCAACTGCCAAATAACTTGCCAATACTTGGGCAGACCCCCACCAGGGTCAACTTCAATTACTTCATAAACGCCACGATTCGTGGAGAGCATGACGGTCAAAATTGGCCCTCCGCCAAAATCGTTGTACTTAACCGTTGCCGAAGTCAATCCGCTTACCTTAATCGTTTGGGCGGCTCGAGCCGGCAAGTTGAACGCAAAGTTTGCCCCTGTCGTGCCCATCAAGACATTCGCAGGACTCGCCGGCACAACGATTTCGTTAATGACCTTTGTCTGCGGACCATCATAAATGATCGCCCCACCGTAACCGCCAGAGTTATCACCCTTCGCACCCGGAGTCGTGTCAAGTCCAAACGTCTTCAAACTCGGCTGAATATTGTTAAAGCCAAGCGCATAAGCCGTTCGAGGCGTACCACCAACATCAATCGTCGTTCGACCAATCGAATTGTATGCATAGCGCTTACCCGTGAACTCTTCAGGTGAATGCCACCACAGAATCCCAAGCGCAGGCGTCAAATTGTTCGGATCTTCATTGTCAGTTCGGTCTACGTAGCGAACGACACCAGTAACTCGACCATTTGCGTCAAGCATATAGCGGTCAATAAGTTGAACAACCCGGTTGTTCCCCGCATCCGCAATCAGCCAGTTATCCCACTTCTCATTAGTGTAGGTGCGATAGCCAACTTCACTCGGGAATAATCGCTGAACATCTGCTGCCGTCACATAAGTCGTCCAGAATGCAACGTCTTGCGGATTCCGCAACAACTTCGCTTCATTCGGGCTTTGACCACGCGGGCTCTGTTCCGGACGCGCCGGATCAGTCGTTGCAAAAACATCTTCGTGGAAACGAACCTTGGTGATCGAGCGAACTTCTCGTCCCGCCGCATCCATCCGCGCAACTAAGTTGTTGCCTGGGTCAACGAAAACATAACCGTTCGATCCGTCCGGATAAATCCGGTTCGGAGAGCTTAAAGGTCGAGCCCGTTCCGCAATATTCGGTTGATTCGTTCCAATTTCGCCCGTGCTTTCAATCGACCAAAGCGGATTACCACTTGGATCAAATCGACTCAATCGCCCGGCATCTGCAAGCACAAAGTCACTGCGTTTAAAGAGTGTTGTATTATCGTCACCCGTAATCGCAATCGAACCTTCACCTGCCGCCAGGCCAAAGAACTGGCTCTCGCCAAGAATCGAAGCTTGCAAAACCCGAACTCTCAAATCATCAATATCAGTGATTCCGTTAAGCTGCGGCCATCGAATCGATTTCGCACTAGAAACGTTGTTAAAGTTGAATGGAGTAACCGGCCCGTTCACTTTCAAGCTGTAGAGCTGACTGACCCAAGGGCGCGCCGCAGTTGAAACCAAATGAGTGTCGTCAGGACTGATCGTCCGATCCATTCCATACAACAATCCATCAAACCCGCTTGGAGGACCAAATCCATTGACAATGAGAGATGGGAATAAGCTCGCCCCACCAACTATGATCCGATCACCCGCAATCACCGGCCCAACCTGAGCATTGTAGCCATTCAGAACCGTGTACCAATTCAACTGATTCCATCGACCCGATGCAAATCCCCTAAAGAACACACCATTATTTGATGGCGCTTCAGGTTCATATATGGTGTCAGTTTGACCGTTGCGATTAATAATCACTGGCAGATTATTTGCCAAACACCCAGCCATGTTTCCATTAGGACTTAAATTTCCGGCAAGTGAACGCATTCGTACTCTCGCACGCGTCGAATTCGGAATTGGCTCAATCGTAAATGCAGCGGAGTTAATGAAACTAAAGATCGCTGGGTTTGCAGAATATCCACTCTGCGCCATATCAGGTTGTTTGATTGATGTAACACCCTGATTAGTTCCTAAATCAATCGTAAACTCAGAATCCTCAGGTGCCGCCTCAAACGAGAGAATCGCAGCCGTCGGAATGCTAAATGGCCCAAGATTCTTGACCGCATTTGTCGTTACAATGAACGAATTTCCGGATGCGGCAATTCCTGTGGGTCGAATAACAGACATCGCCGCATTAATCGGTGGAACCAATCTAACTAAGTCATCCTCATCAACAAGACTCGATGGGTAACCAACGGCACTTCCCAGTGCACCCAGATTTGATATGGCACTATGGAATTCAAATCGTCCCCTAACCAAGAAACCACCTTGACCCGACTCCAGGATATTGTAGAAAGAGCCCCCTCGCGGGCCAGACAGGATAACGCCCACGTTTCCACTAGGTGCAATCGCCGGCGCTGTAACCATATCAAGTTCTTGCGTCGGCTGATCCATAAACTGCAAATGCCCTCTGACTAATCCATCAGCGGCGTTGACCCCAGCCGTCCAATCAACCACATAATCAACCCGGTAACTCGGATCATCCAATGTGTTCCCAGGCGTAGCAGTACCATCCCAGTCAAATGCCCCCAACTGAGCCGGCTGGATTTGCAACTGAATTTCTCCAACGGACGGTTGTAAAACAACGCCGGTGAAATATGTCGCCATTTGGGCTGCCGACAAAACTTGTCCATTGATAAAAACCCGAACCGTCAGACCCTTAGGCGAACGGTTTCCAGTAATCGTGACCAACCGTAAAGCATTCGTTGCTGCACGAGTTGTCATATTGATTCCTGTCCCAGAAATTCTCAAATTCGTTGGGATTTCGCCTCGCGCTCCTAAATAAATGCTTGTCAAACCAGCGGCCGCCGCAGAAGGTGCGAGCTGCCTCTGAGTTCCAACATAAGCGATCAAATCCATTCCGCCCGAACTATCAGGAATCGGAATATAGGCGATTGACGCAGATCCTGCAGGAGGTCCAAATCGCGTCGTCCCTGTTGAGTTGCCCCAGGCGTAATTGCCAACGACAATACCGTCGTCGTCAACATTTCGTGCTTCGTTTACTGTGCCGCCAAGATTAGCGATATCCGCCGCCATGCGCAAATTGACCATCCAAAGGCGACCGGAATTTGCCGTAGCACCTGCTGCATCCGCAACATACAAAATGCCCTCATGAGCTGTCGGCGCAAAGAGTTTAGGCTGAGTCGCCGGACTCGTTCCCGGTGGATCAATCGAAGCAAACGGAGCGACGTTTGTGAAAGTTCCCGTCTGGTTCAAGTTGAACCCATGAACCCGACCATCCGCACTCTGAACCCACACTTGCTCAGCAAATGGCGCCCCCGGAACCTCAACATAGGTCGGTTCTGAAATCGTCCCCAAATTCGTGCTTGACCAAACCCGGTCGTAAGATGACCCCACCGGATCAGCAATCCCGTCATCAGAGTTACCATCACGATCCACATCACTACCTGGATCTGCATCGTAAACATAGAGCGTTCCCCCCGAAGCAACAATCATGCGACCATTTGCCAAAATCGGACGACCTTTTGTGCCAGGAAATGCGGGAGCCGCAAATTCTTTGATCGCCGGTACCCCAATCGTAACTCCCGTCGAACTAGAATTTCGCGATCCTGCCGCCGCTGAAGCATATCGGGATCGAAGCGACAACGCATTCATCACAAGTTTCGCCGCTGCGGTATAAGCCGCATCGCGACGAGGCGGACTCAAAATCAAGCCTGCATTCGCTCCGCCACTAGAATCACGATTAATAATCCTTGACATCGATCGCGACGTCATCAAAATGAAGCCATCGCCAACCTGAGACACCGCAATAACTGCCGAATTGTCCGATGTGGCAACTGATTCTATTCGCAATGAATCTCGTTCCGCACCACCTAAAATTGCCGCAACCGGGCTGGCCCCAAGCGCAAACGGATCCAAAACCTGAGTGGACGCCCCATTCGTCATCGAATATATATCTGCAAGAGAAAGCTGATTCGGCCCCAAAATAAGAGGATGGAAAGGATTCACTTGAATAAATGACCCTGGTCCAGCCGGAGCATTTCGCGCTACGACAGGAGCGGGGAAATTATTTACTCCATCAACACTTGCCGCATTGTCCGCAAAGTCAATCCAAAGCAAGCCACCCTTGTCAACAAACTGCCGAAGAAGTTCCCGGTCTGCCGTTGTCAAAACCGCATTGCCTACCAAACTCACCTGCAAAACATCAAATTTTAAGACATCCGCCGCACTCGCCGTCCGAATATCAACTTCCCAATAAGGCGCAAATGTTTTGTTCATCGGCGAACCCGCAGTTCCGCCAAATCTCGTCGCTGCCCCCGTCGACAAAACCCCATTGCCCGTCCCAGATTGGAATCGCCAATCTGCTGGCTTGATCGACTGGTCTCCATCCAAAATGCCCCAGATATGAGGAGCCCCGCTTGGAATGATAAAATTCGCGCTATTTCGCAACAGAACTACCCCAGCCTTAATGGGTACCGTTCCGGTCGAATAAGTGACTGGTTGAGCCAGTACCATCGAAATGGTACTGGCTGCCAATGCGAGAACTGAGAACAATCGCGTTAATTTCACGGGTTAATGTCTCCAAAGTAAGCCAAAGTCGGGCTCACTGGCATTCGCGGAACCGGGGGAAGTGTTCGCCCTACCGCGTCAACTCGAACTGCTTGCAGAGGTGAAGTCGCCGTAGCATTCACCGGAACCGCCGCAGTTGCAAGAACTGGGTCGTAGACCAAATTCAAATTCGGAACTGTCAATTGACCAGCAAGCAATACACCACCGTCAACATGTTGCGAAGGCAATGACCGACCGGAACCACCAAGTCGTCGCGGCATCCAACCCCATTTCTTCAGCCACTCGGCTTGCATGCTCATGGGAGCCGGCATGTTTTCAGAAATGGAACCACTGATCGAAATCCGTACCGCCAAAGGCTCGCCATAGAATGGAACCTCAGGCGACGTGCCAAATCGCTCGTAGCGGCGCTGTTGAGCTTGCAACAAGTTCGCACCGCCGCCGTAATTGATCAATGCCGTGTTGAGGTCATCCGTATTGAGAGCTGGTGTGTAACTCTGCTCAAACGATGCCCGAAGGTCATCAGGGTTGGTATTAAACCATTGACCAGGAATCACAAAGAACGAACCGTTTTGAGCGTACATCACCGCCTCAATCCGAACATCTGCCGGAGTGATCGCTGTTCGAGCAACCAGCACGTTCTTGCTCGGTTGTGATCCAATCGGATTCAAAGCAAGCCGGAAATCCGTTGTATCTTGCATCGCCAAGTTATAGACTCCCGAAGCATTCACAACGTTCGCCTGCAACTTCCTTTGAGCTGGCGCATAGGCCGCAAAGCCACCTGCCGGATCAAAAATCGACATCGCCCAGCTTTCAAACTTTGGATACGCGTTGACCGTAGGATCAGTCAAACCATATTCCGGAATGTTAGTTGGCACTGGTGCCGGATAAGTAGCCGCTGCACCATTCGTCAGAACTCCAAGCAACACTGTATCAAACAGGAATGCCCCCGTCGCCGAAGCGTTGTTAAACGCACCCGCCGTAATGTCCATCCCAAGGAATGCCGGGCCATTATCATCCGCACTTGCCGAGATAATCACATCCGACGCCATCGAACCCGTTCCGTCGGCCGCCGTATAAGTCGATGCAAACGGAAGCCAAGTCGATGGATTGTTACCAATTGGGTTAAGGAGCAACTCAGTATTCATCACAATACTGCTCGATCCATCAATTTCAATCGGATTCGGTGTGTTCGGAAGCGGATTCGTTGACTTCGGTTTCGGCGATTCGCCAGCCTTGGGGCCAAAGAACATTGTCGTATTCACCGTCACATAATCCTTAGCAAGCAAAGCAAGCATCGAACTACTCGGACGTGTCAAAAGTGCATTACTCCATGGATCAAAGATCCCTTTCGTAATGCTGCCTTCAACGTAAATCGTTCCCATGCTCACCATGGTCAACTGCTGATCAGTTGGGATCACACCGCGAACGCGAACATCACCGGCGAACATCAAGACGCCATTGAAAATCCGTCCTGTCGTCACAAAGTTGCCCGTCAAAGGATCAAATCCCGGATTCGCAACGCTGTCAACTATGTAGTTAACTCCGCCAACCGTTCGCACCCAATAGCGGCAATAAGTATTACCCGTCGAAACTCCCGCACCGTCTTGCCAAAATGGGCTAACACTGCGAGTGTCCCGTCGAATTTCAAAACCGTCTGCAAGCAACTTCACATGAGGTGCATTTGGAATGTAATAAGGGCCTTGCCAACCTTGACTTGCCGAATTGTTAGGATTCAACCAGTCATTCGGAAGCGATTTCTGAGGATCAAAACCTTTGCTCGCATCCGAACCACGCCGATTACCGCGCTCATTGCTATCAACATAAACGCCTTCACCATGGCCGAATTCACCCGCTAAAGTTCCATTCGCATTCATCTGGCCCGTGCGCTGTGTCAACTCCAGATAACGATTCAAGCCCGATTGAGGATTTGTCGCCGTAATCGAAGGAGCCGCTTTAATTTTCGTTTGGCGGTTATAACCTGCCGCGTCTTCACCTTCCCGACCATCTTGCAACAGCCCAAAGAGCGTCGAAAACTGAGGATTATTACTATTCAACTGCGCCGCCGCAAATGTTTGTGGCGAGTTAACCGGATTGCCGTTTCCAACACTCCATTCGCGCCAAAACTGCGCGTTTGCATCCAAATCGAACACATTAAACGTCATGGATGCCGAATCATTTGCCGGCTTGATCGAACCATTGACAATGATTTTCTCACCAAGAGCTTCGTTAATAAAGAGACGATTTTGTCCGTGAACTTCAAGACCCGTATTCGAATAAATCGAACCACCACCCTGCAACAAGTCCCAGCGACCTTGGTCAACCGGCAAATTAGCAAG
Source organism: Fimbriimonadaceae bacterium (assembly GCA_046154445.1). GTDB lineage: Bacteria > Armatimonadota > Fimbriimonadia > Fimbriimonadales > Fimbriimonadaceae > UphvI-Ar2. The sequence goes on from JBJXDW010000007.1 coordinate 19,194, forward strand.
ACCAGAGACATTCGAACCTATCACTCGAGGAACTGAAACTTCTGCGCCTTCATAAGTCGCACCAACTCCCGTCTGATCTGTAAAAATTCCTGCTCCCCCCGCAGTTGGGAACCCAATTTCCGCCGCTCGACCCGTCTTATAGATGTCCGAAATGAATAGTGCCGACTCCAGCATTCCAACGCTCGCAAACGCGATCATGCGGCGCGAAGCCTGAACTGTCGAGTCAGCCGCTTTGATTGCCCCAAGTCCGTTGCGCAATGCGTTACCATCAGCAAACAAGCCTGCCTGCACACTCGTGCTCAAAAGTTTGCTTGGGTCAACGCGACCCTGATCATCCAGAGCACCAGCCCGGCCCACCGATTCAATGACGATATGCCCGCGAGCCTTTCCTGCATCTCGTAAAGCACCCGTCGCTGAACTAAATTTGTCGTAAGCACTGGGTTCATAACGAACCCGAACGAGTGCCCGACCCTTGTCAAAACCAATTCGAGTGTACGCGCCTAAGTAATCCGGACCACCCTGATCCTGAACAAAGAACCCCGGTCGTCCAACCGGATCTATCTCTACTTGATAGCCCGTCGCCTCACGCAAATAAAGCGCATCAGGATCTTTCGTAAACCCAGCAACGTCAACCACGAGTGGAGTCACTTGCGGCTTCCAGTCTGCCCCCAAAGCTGAAGTCAGCATTTGAGAGTGGGAATATTTGATTCCCGACTGAGCAATATCACCCGAAAGTGTCCGCCGAGCGGAAGTACCCGTATTACTAATGCTCCGACTAATAATTCCCGCAAACGCAACACCAAGGATCAACAAAACCCCCAGAATTAAGATCGCGATGATCAACGTCTGACCTCGTCGTCGAGATCGCGTTACAGCCATTTGTTTCATATCGTTCATGGTCCTTCTCATATCACCGCAGCTTATTGCGCACTGCTGCCGTTCCGCGAACCGTCACCAATTGTGGCGGCAAATTCGATTGCGGATAGTTGCGAATCGTAAGCACGACTTCCATTAACTCAGTTGAACCGTAGTCCACCGAGACAACATCATTCGGCTCAGTAAATTGGAAGCTATACGTGACGTAAATGTTCCCGTTCGGCTTGGGTCCCGCCGGCAATATCGCATCATCACCCGGAACCGGCTCACCGTACTTCGAATTCAATTCAATATAACCCGCTCGATACCGCGCTTGCAAAACCGCGCTCAAGAAACTTGCGGGGTTATAAGAAGCCTTGTCGTAATTGACTCCCGCAAATCCATACTGCAACGCCCAATCCGGTTCTCTTCGATCCGTATAGTTGATCTTGTATTGGTTTGCCCCAACTTGAACCGAATCGATATTCGGGACCCGTGAGTACCGCACAATTTGACCGTAGTTTGGCCCTGGGTTCTGATCTGGTCCGTAAACCACATCGCTACCCGGCGTAATCGCCGCCCGAGCAAACAATCCCGGTGAAAGCGGACTCGGCTCCGCGCTCGGCCCTGCTTGTGGCAAAACTCTCAAGTCAATAAATCGTTTCGCACCGTTCGCCGCATCATCGCGGGCCGGAGCCAATGCCACATTCGGCCACAAGCTATCCCACTGATTGTAAAGTCGAGCAAATCGATCATTCAATCCATTGTAGGTGTTCCAAGCCGGACCAGCCTGATAAGCCACATCCGCCGGAGTAACCGTAACGCCAACTTCAAATCCCGGTTGAGCCGTAGAGTTACTCGGCACTCGCGCATCGTAAGCAACCCCGTTATCAACGCCGTAATCTCGAATATCAAAGCTTGCATCGATCCGCCCCGTCGTCGGGTTCGGAACCATCGCAATAAACTCTTGTCGATCAAGCGGCGAACCCGTCAATAGCGCCAAATTCAACGAGCGCATAAACGGATAATCTGCACCAGTATTCTTCAATGACCGATAGCGATCTATATTGAACAATTCTCCGCCCGGTCCGAAAATCGCGTTTTCACCCGCTCCGTTCGGCAACATATCAATTGTCGAACCACCACCCCAAGCCGGTCGAACCGCACCCGCCGAAGCCGCAAGCGGCCCCGCCGCCGGAGCATAAATACTTCCCCAAATTCGCATACGGGCATCCGCCCACTGACCCAACTGGGTCAGATAAGTCGATGCGCCTATCTTTTCAGAATTGTCTGTTTCCTCGTTCGGACGAACCGCCAATTGCGCTTCCGCCGCTTCACTATTCATCCGAGTCGGCTGAAATCTCACCAAAGGAATAATCGCCGGTTTCGTTCCATCAAATTTAACAACTTGATCCGCTTTTCCAACCACTGGCATGATCATGTCGTACCGACTCACCTCAGTCACAATCGACGCCTTTTTCATCCAGTTGCGAATCATGACATCGCGATCAGCCGGATCATATGCCTGCGCAACGGAATAACCGAGTACCGCACTACCACCCAAGGCGTTGCGGGCCAACGGATCCATGAAAGTCGAATCATCTAAGAGCGGGCCGCTCGTATTCGGATTAGCATCCCGATCCAAATCAAAAAAGAATGCAGAATTCACAACCCGAGTCGGAATTCCCGCAATCGTTTGATAAACATAAGGCTCAACCTCTGCCCGCATCAAAACGTACAAGTTGTCTTGACCATTGCCCGCCGGCAACCAATTACCGCCACCCGGTCGCTTAAACTGCACCCACGGATTGTTATAAGCCGCAAAAGGATTACGTCGGCAAATGAAGTACCGAACTATCGAATTCCCCGGAACGCCCGGAAGCCGCACTTGACCCTTAGGAGTCGTGAGTGTCGGGTCAACCTTGCCCGTATCCGGATCAATATAAGCCGTTCCAACCCGCGAAGAAGGGTCGCCTTGCGCCGGAGCCTGAACATCAAGTTTCACATAGCTCATCAAGAGCGGTGTCGCTACCCCCGTACTATCCGGAACCATCACATAAAGTGAACCTTTCGCACCCGAATTATCTCGAACGCCTGCGCTATTCGAAATATCTCGCTCAACCTGAGAAATCACCGCACGAGCCCGATCCTGGGCATTCGCAAAACCTTGTGCCGAACGTGTCAAGTTGAAGCTCTGAACAACCGGGATAATGATAATCCCAAGCAGAACCGTCGTGATCGCAATCACCGTGATCAACTCAATGAGCGTAAATGCTCGCCGCTTAATTCGAACTACCATTAGTTATTTCCTCCCGCATCAAATGTCTCTGTCGTCGTGGTGTAATACCGCTCCGTCCATTTGCGTAATCGATCAAAGTTCGTCGCCGGATCGCTACCGAGCTGCCAAATGTCGGGGTTAAAGAACGCCCGCACCTTAATCGAAGCTCCATTCACTCGACGAACCGCATAGTTATTGCGCGAAGCATCAAATGTCGCACCATTCGGCAATTCCGCATAGGCAACCGTGACGCCACCAATCTGCTCAACGCCGTTAATCTTCAAATCTCGATCTCGAATCACCGGCGCGCCAACCCCCGCAACCCACATCTCACCAACCGTCACCTTCTGACGACTGTCAATCAGCGGGAAGTAAAGGCGACTTGTCAATCCCCAACCATTACTGCCACCTTCGTAGCATTGACCAGCAACCAATTGAGCCGGAGTCGTTGGGAATACGATGTTATAGCTCGCCGAAGCCTTCAAAACCTGAGTCGCGTAATCGCCAGTTGCTTGATAAAGCGCACGAACCCGTCGACCTGCCATTTCCATCGGAGCCGTAACCGTATAACCTTGATAGCTACCATCCGGAACATAAAGTCGTCCCGTGATCGCAAAGCCATCACCCGCGTCCGTATCCTTAAACTGCACATTTCCGTTCGACTTGTCAACGAAATAGCAACTGTTCGCCGCATTGGAATTACCCGCAACCACTCCACCTGTTTCAAGGTCAACGAGAACAAAATCTTGACTAGCTTGCGTTCCATTCACATCCGGAGTCTGCATAAAAGCGTCACCCGCAAGTCCAATCCCTGTATTCGGTCGATTATCTGGCCCCGAACCACTGCCTGGGCGAATCGAGTTCACCAGCAACTTAATGTTCGGGTTAAAACTCGCTGCCAAAACCGGAGAAGGAACTGAAAACTCATCCCGCATAATCCGCCAGTCATAAACTGAGTAGTCAACTCGCGCGACAAGCGGTGATGCATTACCATCGGCATCGCGAATCTTCACGTTCGCACCCGCTGGGTTCAAAAGCATCATACCAAAGGCATAATTCCAGGGCCGATACTGATAAGGATCGTACTGATTAAATGCCACCGACGAAGGAACTTCTTGGAAGACACGCTGAACACGCAAGCTACCAACTTCAATTCCCCGATAACCTGCCGGCAAGAAGCTCGACGTAGAAAGCAAATCCGGAATCGAAATCACCGCATAGTTATTGAACTGCCGGAAGTAACTTGTTGCAATGTTTGGTTGAGCGGTAAAAATCGCTTCGATAACCCGATCAGAAACCCCATCGTTGTAAACAAAGCTCATTGAAACTCGATAGGCATGGAATATCGGCAAACCAGTGCCAGTATCTTGCAACAAGCCAACCCAAATCTGATCTTTGCGATCAAAGCCCGCCGGTGTATTTGCAACAATAGTCGCCTTCTCTTCAGGGACGAACGTAAACGCATCCGTATCATAGAGGGCAGCTGTCGAATCCGGAATGAATTCGTCGCTACTCCCAAGTACACGCCGCAAATCATTTCCATAAACCGAAAGCACTTGTCCCGCTGATCGATTGTTCGCGCCATCGTGGATGTAGAACAGCGGAGCAAACATCAATTGCATCCGGCTACCAAATACTCCATTGATCATCGTGGGTTGCGGAATCGGGCGACCTTCCCCGATAATGCGGTTGATCTTATTCGCACCCGATTGCTTTGTCCAATGACCAACTGGGTTTCCACTAACTAATACCTGACCATTCGAATCAACTTCACCGAGATTTCCGGGATTCGTCACCGGAGGATTGAAATTGCTCGGATCGGTTTGAGAAAGGATGAAAACCGTACCCGTGGCATCAAAACTCCCTGCAACAATGCGCTCCGGCAATTGAGCCGACTGACCCAAAACCCGTTGAACCTCGGCTCTCGCCAGCGAAGTCGCTAGCGTTTGAGCGCGATTCGTTCGCAAAACTGCAAGACCCGGAGGGAAGATTTGCACTACTGCCAATATCCCAACCAAAAACACAACGATGACAACCAAAACTTCGATAAGTGAAGTTCCCGCCATCTTGCGCCGATTCGTTCCTACTCGTACCATTTCCTTTCTCTATTCAGTCTCATGCCTTGGTCAAAAAGCGTGTGTCGATTCTGCGAGGCGATTTAGTTCGCCTTCTGTCGCCACGCTCGGTCGTACAATTGTTTGCTGTCCCACGGTCGCGCACTGCCATTCAAGTAGAGAACAATGTCTCGACGAATCGGTTGCGGCACTCCCGGTGAAGCATATTCGCGGAAATTACCGTTCCACGTAACCACCGTCGTATCCGGAGGACTGGTATATCCAAGTTGACGTGGATCGTCATTCGGATCACCATTACCATTGCCCGCTCCCGTTCCAATTGCAAAATTGGACCAGAACCGCGCATAGCGTAATTCAAATCGTGTGCCGCCACCGGGCAACTTAGCCTCAGCGACGTCGTATCCCGAAACCGCATAAAACAATCGAGCCAAAGGATCAGCCGGATCAGTTAGCGTTACGCCTCCACATCGGGCGCCCGCTGCTATCGCGTTGATCGTCGGATCCCAGCAAACAAATCCATCTGCCGATCCATAAGCCTGGCGAGATCCCGCCGTATCATCAAAGTTGTTAATACTGCCATCGCCGTTCAAGTCGAGTTGCGCTCCACTACCAAGCGCCGTAGGATCAGCATCCGGGAATACCGCATTAACCGTTTGCGAGTTCTTGTACTTGGTATAAGCCGGACTGAAACTCGAAAGCGCATCAACCCGCTTCGGATACAAAAATCCTTTCAATTCGTTTGCCGGAATCACATTCCCAATCTGTGGCCCCGAAGAATACAGAGTCACATAACCGAGCAATGCCGGTGGGTAAGCCCCCTGATCCTCACGGTAAAGTTGCAAAGCAGAACGAAGCGAATTCATATTCGATAAGTCCTGGCTTCGATAAGCGTTGTCTTTCACCCTGGCAAATACCGGGACGATAATCGCCGATAAAATCGCAATGATTGCGATCACGGTGAGCAATTCTAGTAATGTAAATGCGCGTTTGCCGTTCCTCATGGCCTACTCCGGTCTGTCTTGTCAGACTGTCCTTGTTTTCCCTTTGTTCCGTTGTCCCTACTCGACTCCTAAATATTTTATATAAGAATCGACTAGCAATTGGAGTTGGGGCGCAAAAAGCATGACCGCCAAGGCTCCCGCCGCTAGAAAAGGTCCGAACGGAATCATTGTATGTTCTACCTCAGGTTCCTCCTCAAACTCTTCAATCGAGTAAGGATTCTCCCCAAACCACCATTCATATACCTTGGGCCGAACAAGCCCAAAAATATCCATACACAGCAAATAACCTAACCCGCATTTTAAAAGCGAAGAGATCGACTCTGGTTCATAATGCTCGTCAATATCTGGCTCAATCGCTTTCTTTATGTCCCCTTGCGCATCCTCAGCACTTCCACCTTGAACTTCATGCTTAGGAGCATGATCAGTTGCTTTTGCTGGCTTAGATCGCAACAAAGCAACCTGCAAACCCCCAATCACTGCCCCCAAAGCAACCGCCATCCCAAAACTCAAACCGGCACCGAGCGGAAGTAAAACCGCCCCAATCCCCCGAGCCATCTTAATATCCCCGTGCCCCATCGCATCTTTCCCAAAGAGCAACCGACCCAAAAATGCAATCCCCCAAAGCGCCCCAATCCCCACCAGAGCCCCCGCAATACTCGAAGGCATTCCCCAAAGCCAAGCTTCTTTTAATCCAAAAACTGCAAATGCGATATTCATCCCAACCCCAACAAAAAACATAAACGCATTGATCTGGTCAGGAATGATATAGTGCGCCAAATCTGTAAAGATCGCCGCCACCAAAGCCGCCGCAAATAGCATGTAACCAATCGCCCGAATCGCATAAAGTGGTTCGAACGACGAATTACTATACAAACAAAACTGCTGATACCAAATCGCCGCAAACAAAGTCCCCGTAATCAACTCCACAATAAAGTAGCGAGAACCAATCTTGTTCTTCCCACACTTGCAACGCCCTTTTTGAAAAGCCCAGCTCAAGAGCGGAACCAACTCCGATACCGTCAGCTGCTTATCGCAACTCGGACAATAACTGTTCTTTGGCTTTGAAATCGAAATCCCACGCGGCATGCGATAAATAACTACGTTCAGAAAGCTGCCAATAGCTGCCCCAAACCAAAATCCGACCACCCAAGTCCAAGCTGGAAACACGCGTTGTTATTCCTTGGCATCCATGCCAAGATCAACAATACCTTTTTAGCCCACGTTTAAGCGCAAAAAAGCCGGGAACAGTCACCTGTTCCCGGCTCATTGAACCTATTCTTAGTTTTCGAAGCTGTCGCCCGAAGACAAGCTGGTAATAACCTTGAGGAGCGGAGCAAACATCGCATAAACGATGAATCCAACCATTCCACCCAACAAGACGATGATTACCGGCTCCAGCGCTGAAGTCAACGACTGCAACGTCGCCTCAACTTCTGCTTCATAAAAGTCCGCAATCTTTTGGAGCATATAGTCAAGTGAACCTGACTCTTCACCAACCCCAATCATGTGAACGACCATCGGCGGGAACAAACGACTCGCCTCGAGTGGATCACCAATGCGATCCCCTTCCCGAATCCGCGCCCGAGCGTCCAAAACTGCGTCGCTCATGATCGAATTACCAACCGTTCCGGCAACTGTTTCCATCGCCTGCAAAATCGGAACACCCGAAGTCAAAAGCGTACCCATCGTTCGGCTAAACCGAGCCATACATACCTTAAGGTGAAGCGGGCCAAAAACCGGAATCTTGAGCTTAATCCGGTCAACAACCCGTCGACCAAAGCGAGTTCCTGAGAACAACTTGAACCCAACGTAGAGCACAATGCCCGTAATCACGAAGATGTACCAGTTATGAACCATGTTGTACGAAAGGTCGATCAAAAAGGCGGTAGCGGGAGGAAACTCACTGTCCGGCAAACCAAGATCCTTAAAGATCGCCGCAAACTGCGGAACAACCACGATCATCAAAAGCACAAGAATCCCAACTGCAGCCAAAACAACAATAATCGGATAAGTCAAAGCTGCCTTAACCTTGCGACGAAGAGAAACGTCGGATTCCAAAAATTGTGAAAGTCGCTGAAGCGCTTCTTCCAAAACCCCACCAACCTCACCAGCTCGGATCAAACCGATAAACAGCGAGTTGAATGTCCTCGGGTGGCGTTGCATGGCCCGGCTCAAAGATTCACCACCTTCAACTCGTTCGCCAATGTCAATCAAAATCTTCTTGAGCTTCGGATCTTCGGTTTGTCGGCTCAAAACGTCCAAACAGCGAACCAAAGAAACCCCAGCATCAACCATCGTCGAAAACTGACGACAGAAGAGCGACAATCGAATCAGCTTAACTTTGCCGAAGCTACGAGCCTTCTTGACCTTTCCTTTCTTAATCAGAGTGACTTCAACAATTTCCAGGCCTTGCTCCTGGAAACGGGCACGCAAATTCTCTTCGGTTTCGGCTTCCGCCGTACCTTTCTGAAGACCCCCACTGGGGTCGCGGAATGTGTAGCTGTAGACTGCCATGGTTTAATTACCTTCTTGGCGGGCCGCCCGGCCCCGCTTCACCCTGACCACCTGGACCACCCAGATTGATCATCTTCTTCAATTCTTCGACGTTTTGGCATCGAGTCATCGCATCCTCTAACGTGATGAGCCCCTTCATATATTGGTCGCGCAAGCACTGATCCATACTCATCATCCCGTGCGAGTGACCGGTTTGGATCATCGACGGAATCTGGTGAGTCTTGTTCTCACGAATCAAGTTTCGAATCGCTGGCGTCGCCAACATAATTTCGTTGGTCGGAATCCGACCTGGACCACTCGCCCGCGCCAACAGTTGCTGAGAAATAACCGCAATCAAGTTGTTTGCAAGCTGAACCCGAATTTGCTCTTGTTGCCCCGGAGGGAAAACGTCAATGATACGGTCAATAGATTCCGGAGCATTGTTTGTGTGAAGGGTTGCAAAGACCAAGTGGCCCGTTTCAGCCGCGGTAATCGCCAACTGAATCGTTTCTCGGTCGCGCATTTCACCAACCAGCAAAATGTCAGGATCTTCCCGCAAGCTAGCGCGAAGTGCATTACTAAAGCTCAGCGTGTCTTGCCCCAACTCCCGCTGGTTGATAACGCTGCTCTTGTGCACGTGCAAATATTCGATCGGGTCTTCAATCGTAATAATGTGGTGCGAAAAATTCATATTGATATGGTTAATCATCGCCGCCAAAGACGTTGACTTTCCAGAACCAGTCGGCCCTGTAACCAAAATCAATCCACGAGGTCGCTCACAAAGACTTTTCAAAATCGGCGGAAGATTAAGCTCTTCAACTGTCGGAATCCGACTCGAAATCAAACGAAACGCCGATGCACATGCCCCGCGATCACGATAAAGGTTAACCCGGAATCGTGCCCGAATCGGCCCCTTACCTTGCTCTCTCAGGTGCGGAGGGTTCGGCAAAGCATACGAAAAGTCAAGTTCTTTCGTCTGCTCAAAACGCGTCACCTGGTCATCCGAAACAATTTCATAAAGCATCCGCTGAGACTGTTGCGGAGTGCACTTTTCATAGTTAAGCCGCTTCAATCCACCATCTTCCCGAATCACTGGCTCGCTGTCAACACAGATGTGAAGGTCAGAGCAGTTTCTGTCAACAACGATGTGCAAAAGCTCATCAATGTGCAAGTCTTCCATCGAGCGAGGCGCACCTGCCTTCTTTTCCTCATTTCGAGGCGGCTCACCACCCATCGATTGGGGAGGAGTCGTTGGCGGTGGTGTCATACCTTGCGGTGGCATATTTGGATTTTCCATGTGTTAGATTTCGATTTTTCTTTCTCGTGTGACGTTAATTCAATTCCAGAATGTTCAGCTAAGTTCCAATTTCTACTAGAAACCTGCCGTAAAGACGACGCGCATAACTTCGTCCGGTGTAGTTTGACCCAAAAGAACCTTCGCAAGTCCATCTTCGCGGAGTTCTTTCATACCATTGGCTTTCGCAGCTGCCTTAATATCATTCAACGGCGAACGTCGAACAACCATTTCAGCAATCTCACCATTCATGATCATGAGCTCGTGGAAACCGGTCCGACCCTTAAAGCCAGTCATCCGGTTATCTTCATGAGGAATCCCCCGATACAGAGTGACCATATTGTCCGGATTCTGAACTTGGAAACCAAAGCGACGCAGGTCAATTTCGCGAACTTCATAAGGCTCCTTGTGATTCTTATCAATCTGACGACCAAGGCGTTGCGCCAAAACCCCGATAACCGTTGCCGAAATCAAGTAAGGCTCAACCCCCATGTCAATCATACGAAGAGTTGCCGACGGCGCGTCGTTCGTGTGGAGCGTGGAAAGTACAAGGTGACCAGTAAGCGATGCTTCAATCGCAATTTCCGCCGTTTCAAGGTCCCGCATTTCACCAACCATGATGATGTCAGGGTCTTGCCGGAGAAACGCCCGAAGCGCTGTTCCAAAAGTCAAACCAGCTTTCTTATTGACCTGAACTTGAGCCAAACCACCAAGTTGGTATTCAACCGGGTCTTCAACCGTAATAATGTTTCGCTCAACTGAGTTGAGAATGTGCAAAACCGAATACTGCGTTGTCGTCTTACCGGAACCCGTTGGACCCGTACAAAGGAACATCCCGTTTGGCTGGCTAACGAGCTCTTCAATCGCCGCTTGGTTCTCTTCAACAAACCCAAGTTTGCTCAAACCGATCATCGCGTTTCCTTTATCAAGAATCCGCATAACGATCTTTTCACCAAAAGGAGTCGGAATCGAACTCACCCGAAGGTCAAATTCTTGACCCTGGTGGCGAACTTCAATACGACCATCTTGAGGAACCCGGCGTTCCGCGATGTTCATTTCCGCCATGATCTTCAAGCGGCTAATCATCGGTGCCTGAAGGTTCTTCGGAACCGTCATCGCTTCCATCAAAACCCCGTCAATTCGGTATCGAATGCGAACTGTGCGTTCTTGTGGCTCAACGTGGATGTCCGAAGCGCGATCAACAATCCCCGTTTGGATAATCGCGTTCGCTAGTTTGATAATCGGCGCTTGCTCTGCAAGCTCAGCTCCATCATCTTCATCGCCCGTTGGCATCCGGGCATCATCCGCATCGCGAACGACCTGCGCCTGTGCAACCAATGCAGAAATCCCCGCCGAACTGTTCTGCGCATTCTGTGCCTTCGTTGCATTACCATTGGATGTTGCGGCTTTGTCTGCCGCATCGTCCGACGCCCCGTAATACTTCTTAATCGCGTCCTCAATCGCACCTGGAACGGCGACCGCTGGTTTTACCATGCAACCACTTGCAAATCGAACCGCATCAATCGCTTCAAGATTGTTCGGGTTACTCATCGCAACCCAAAGCATCGTGCCGTCCTTCCGCACCGGAATCACGCTATGTTGCTTCGCAATCCGATCAGGAACAACATTGACTGCGCTGCTTTCAAGCGAAACGTTGTCAAGGTCAACAAAAGGAAATCCTGCTTCCTGAGCCTGCGCCTCTGTTACCTCGCGCTCACCCACCATTCCCAAGTCAGTCAGAATCTTGCCGAGGTTCGGATTCTTCGTCTGCTCCTGAACCTTCATTGCCTCTTCTAGCTGATCAGGCTTCAAGTGACCCTTGTCAATCAGGTACTTGGTCATTGGTACTCGTTCAATTGCCATTCGTTCTAAAGTCCTCTGCCCAACGTGCGTTCAAAAACCCAAAAAGGCCCATTGCAACGCTCCCTCCGAATCCCTCAACCGTTCCTCTTGATAAAAGGAATTCGCAAGCAGTTCCCCTATTTTAGACACAAAACGATGTGAATAAGAAAGGGGACGACACACTTTATTGACTCTTTCTCTGGGTCTTAACGTTCGTACCCCCCCATAAAACCACCATAATTGAATCTGTTTTGGTACGCGACGCCCTCATTCAGATCATTTCACAAGCCGTTGAAGAATTGTTGAAAAACCAAGTAATTGACCAATCAGTCAAATTGATTCCGGTCGAAATCGAGCCGCCAAAGCAAGCCGACCATGGCGATTTCGCCACAAACTTCTGTCTCGTTGCCAGCAAAGCCGCCAAAACAAACCCCCGCGCCCTCGCCGAAACCCTCCTCCCCGCCATCCTCGCCGCCGACGCAAAAATGGCTGCTCGTCTTCCCGGCGAAAGCCGGGATCCACAACCTGAAAATTCCACAAACCATCCCTCCCTTTCAGGGGAGGGGAAGGGGTGGGGTGACGAATCCACAGGCCCAACTCCATCCACGCCCAACCCCCTCACCGAAGATCGGGGAGGGATTAAGGGAGGGGTTGACGAAACAAAAGGTGCCACTGGTGCAACCAGTGATCGAAATTCGGGTGACACTGGTGACACCAGTGTTTCCCTCCCCAGGACTGGGGAGGGTCAGGGAGGGGTCGACACAAATTCGGGTGCCACTGGTGAAACCAGTACTCCAATCAAAGCAATCCTCTCCGCCGAAATCGCCGGCCCCGGTTTCATCAACTTCCACCTCAACCCCGCCTGGGTCGCCCAATTCCTCACCGAAGTCCTGCAAAACCCCAACGACTTCTACAAACCCAAAAACGACCATCCTCAAAAGATCAACGTCGAGCACGTCTCTGTTAATCCCAACGGCCCCATCACCATTGGCTCCGGCCGCGGTGCCGCTTTCGGATCCGCCCTCTGCAACGTCCTTGAAGCCGCCGGAAACACCGTCCACCGCGAGTACTACATCAACGATGGCGTCAACTCCGAACAAATGCGCCTCTTCGCCGAATCGGTCAAAGCCATTATTGAAGGTCGCCCTGTTCCCGACAACGGCTACAAAGGCGACTACGTCCACGGTGTAGCATCAGAAATACATAGGCTTGCCGAGGATATTAGACAGCTTAGAAGAATCTTAGATGGATATGCAGCAGGCATGGGGGGCGGTAATGGAGTTGACACGCTCCACTATTTAACTGAAGAATCAAAGTTAAGAAGGCATTCCGACTTTTTATCTTATTTGTACTTATATCGGCAACGTGTAAATAGAAAACGAAGCGCTCTGGAATCAATCCAAAGTCTTGAAACTCGCCATCTTTCTAGGTTATGTGAGAAGGAGATGATTGCAGACCAAGATGAAGCACTTCAAGCTTTTCGCGTCTTTTTCAATTTGTGGTTCTCCGAACAGTCCCTCCACGATTCCGGCGAAGTCGAAAAAACCCTCCAACACCTCATCGCCAACGGCGTCGCCGACGACAAACCCATCCGAACCAAAGTCGTCATGGCCAAAGGCGGAATCATCAAAGAAGTCCTCAAAGAAGTCCAACCCACCGACGAAGATGACGCTGACCCTCAAAATGAAGCAAACAACCCCCTCACCGAAGATCGGGGAGGGATTAAGGGAGGGGCTGACGAAAACCAAGGTGGCACTGGTGAAATCAGCGATACCACAGACCATCCCTCCCATATTCAGGGGAGGGGAAGGGGTGGGGTGGAACAAACCGAAGCAAACTCAAACAAAACAATCTGGCTCCGCTCAACAAAATTCGGCGACGACCAAGACCGCGTCCTCAAACGCAAAGACGGACGCCTGACCTATATCGCCAGCGACGTCGCTTACCACAAAGATAAATTCAACCGCCCCGCAGGCGGCGATAAACTGATCACCGTCCTCGGCCCCGACCACCACGGCTACATCGCCCGCCTCACCGCCGTCGTCGCCGCCATGTTCAGCGACCAAGTCGAGCCACTCAACAACCCCGAACCCCTCAACGAACACGAAGCCCTCATCTACGACAGCATCGAAGACCGCAACCAAAGCCAAGCCGCCCTCGCCTGGGCCAAAGAACCCCTCGAAGTCCAAATCTTCCAGCACGTACGCTTCCTTAAAGATGGAAAACCCGCCCCCATGCGCAAACGTGATGGCAACATCTACGCCCTCATCGACCTCATCAACGAAATCGGCGCGACCCTCAAACCCGAAGGCACCGAACAAGAAAAACAACAAGCCGGCTCAGATGTCGCGCGCTTCTTCTACCTCATGCGCCACCACGACACCGCGATGGATTTCGACCTCGAACTCGCCACCAAGCAGTCAGACGAAAACCCCGTGTTCTATGTCCAATACGCCCACGCCCGAATTTGTAGCGTCATCGAAAAAGCAGGCGCATCAGGTCTCTCTCTCCCCAGCCTGTCTCGTCATCCCGGCGAAAGCCGGGATCCACAGATCGAATCCTCTACAGACCATCCCTCCCTTTCAGGGGAGGGGCAGGGGTGGGGTCTCAATAAAAGCTACTCTCTATTGCAACACCCCAAAGAACTCACCCTCATCCTCAAAGTCCTCGACCTCCAAAACGAAGTCGCCCGCACCGCCGAAGACTACAGCGTCAATCGCCTCACAACCTACGCCATCGAACTGGCCCGCACTTACCACAGCTTCTACGATAGCTGCCGCGTGATCCAGCCCGACCAACCCGAACTCAGCCAGGCCCGACTCGCCCTCTGCCACGCCACCCAAATCGCGCTCAAATCCGCACTCGACCTCCTCGGCGTCTCCGCCCCCAACCGAATGGAACGATCAGTCTAGAAATAAATCGAACTTTCCCACCCCAAGTCTGGGGAGGGTAGCTCTGGAGGAGTCGGGCGGGATTGTTAACAGCTAGCCCGTCAATTGTCTCGCCCACTTCGAAAAATCAACCGCGCACCGCGCTGATAACTCAGATAACTATAAACCCATTGGATAAACACAATCACCCGATTCCGCGAACCCATCAACTTGATTAAATGCACTAACAGCCAAGCTAGCCAAGCCACAAGACCACTCAGTCTCAAATTTCCACGCTCCACAACCGCCTTGCTCCGACCAATCGTCGCCATCGAACCCGGATCGTGATAAACAAACGTCCCCAAATTCAGCCCCAAAATCCTCCGACCCACAAATTCCCCCTGCTGAATCGCCACACTCGCCACCCCAGGCAGCATTGCTCCGTTAGTGCCCTTAAACGCCGCCACATCCCCAATCACATAAACATCTGGCATAAACGCCACCTGGCAATGCCCATCCACCAAAACCCGGCCCTGTCGATCAACTGGCGCATTGAGCCATTTCCCCGCCGGGGTCCCCGCAACCCCCGCCGCCCAAACCACCACCCGCGAATCAATCCGCCGATCCCCCATCTCAACCCCCGAAGCATCAATCTTCGTTACCGGCTGACCCAGCAAAACCGTGACTCCCATCTTCTGCAAATCATGCAACGCCTGCTTCCCTACCTCCTCATCAAACGCACTCACAAGGCGATTCCCCGCTTCAATAAGATGAATTTCCGTCTTTTCTGGATCAAACGTTCTAAAATCATCCGGCAGAATTCGCCGCGCTAATTCCGCAATCGAGCCCGCCATCTCAACCCCCGTCGGACCACCCCCAATAACAACCAAAGTAATCTTCTCAACCCCATCCGTTTCGGCGCGCTCAAACTCCTCCAAAATCCGGTTCCGGATTTCTGTCGCCTCCGAAAGCTCCTTTAGCCCAATCGCAAACTCTGCCCACTCCGGATGCCCAAACCATCCATGAGTCACACCCGTCGCAACGATCAGCACATCATATGGCTCTTCCAAACCGCGATATCTCACGATCTTTGCCCCGACATCAATCCCCTCAACGTCCCCCATCACCACCCGAATATTCTTCTGACGCCGAAAAATGCTCCGAATCGGCCATGCAATATTCGCCGGAGAAAGCCCTGCCGTCCCCACTTGATAAAGGAGAGGTTGAAAGAGATGATGATTCTGCCGGTCAATGATTGTCAGATCAATCGGAGCATGCTTCAGCTGCTTCGCAACCGCAATCCCTCCAAACCCACCCCCAATAACAACAACCTTCCGACGCTCCATAGTCCCCGTTCTACGCTATCTAACCACTTAATCCCCGCCAATCGGGTCCCGAACAACATACAAAGCCCTCCTGGCGTTCGCCAGGAGGGCTCAAATGATGAGTAATTCCGCGTTACTTGCGTTTGCGTCGAGCAACCGCCGCCAAAACCGCACCGCCCAATATAACCATCGAAGCTGGCTCAGGAACCGGGTCACCCGCTAATTTTGTCGAACCAATCGGCAATGTCCCTTGCATATGTAAAAGTGCATAAACTGGAGTCCCACCACTCGAAAGTGCGTTAAAGTTCGCCGTGCTCAAACCAGTGCCAACGAACCGCAAAGTAATCGAATCACCTTGATTGAGTCGCAGAGCTCCTCCTCCAGCGTTGGAGGTATTAAATTGAACGTCAAAGTCAAAGTTTGTCCCCGCATCGGTGAAACCTCCAACTGTCGCACTTTGAAAAGTTGCAACCTTGCCCGCAATTGCCGTCGTGGTGATCGACCCAATGCCTGGATCCAAGTTTAACGCCAACTCACTCAAATACTGAGTCGTGGAAGCCGATGCCCCATGAGTCAAAACCATTTCCACGGTATTTGCCGCAGTGTCGGTAAACACTGCCGTCGAGTAAGGAGAAACACCAATCGGTGTATCGCCCGTGTAAACCTGACTAAAGTTAAAAGTCAGGGTTGATGCTTGCGCCGAAGACGCAACAACAGTCAAGGCAGCTAGTGCCAATAATCCAGAAGTGCTTTTCATGTTCTCTCTCCATCATTCGCAACTGCCGCCTAAACATGAGGAAACTCAGATTTGCGAATGTTAAGAACCTGATAGTATCAAATTCCCAACGAAAATATTGTGGATTTGGGCACAAAAATCCGCCAATCCAGTAAGTCTACAAGGCAAATTTGCACGATTTCTCACAGTAGTCAACTTTCTTGCGTCCAACTGCTACATCAAATTTATTTACGGTATTTCATCGTTTCTCAAAAAATCCAGAATCAATCTAAAACCGCAATAGTCCCTTCCTGGAATGAACTCTAACCCAGCAAGTGTTACACCTATCATGATGGGTGTACCTTGTGTCGCTCATCACGGCACGTAGGAAACTCGTATTTCCAACTGGAAAACAAACATGAAAAAACTCAGCACTCTCGTTCTCGGCGTCCTTCTCGTAGGATCAGTCCTCGCTTTCGCTGGCTGCGCCAAAAAAGAAGAAGCCGCTGCTGCACCAACTGATGGTGCCGCTACTACAACCGAAAAACCAGCCGAAGCTGGCAAGTAATTTGCTTTTCCAGGTGTCAAGCTCTTTGGTTTGAACTCAAAGATCCCCTCGCCCTTTAGGTGAGGGGATTTTTTACTTTCTATCTATCCGCCCAAACCCATATCCGAACTATGCCCCGGAAACAGTTTTGCCGACGGATCAATCATAGTTTTCGCCATACAAACCGCCGTCGCCGCCTCCCCTACCCCCGTCGCAATCAGCTTCAACTTGCCTTCAAAAGTACAAACGTCACCCACCGAAAACACCCCGGGCAAGTTTGTTTGGTAAAGATGGTCAACTACAATCTGGTTCTTTTCAATTGTAAGCCCCCAATCTTTAAGCGGCCCAAGCGAAGACTTAAATCCAATATTCACGATCACCGCATCACACTCAACAAACCGTGTTTCTTTCGTTTGTGTATTCTCCAAGGTCACCCCTGTCAAATAATCTTCGCCGTGCAGTTCCGTCACCACGCTAAACAAACAAAACTCGCAATCGGTCTGTTCAAGCTGCTGTACCGTCTGATCATGCGCCCGAAATCGATCATTCCGATGCACAAGCATCATCGAAGTTGCATCCGAATGAAGTGCCAAAGCCCAGTCAAACGCCGAATCCCCTGCACCAACAACCAAGCACCGCTTGCCCTTAAACATCGACTTATCACGCACACCATAGGAGAGCCCCTTGTGCTCAAAATACTCTTCCCGATCCACCCCAATCTTTGTCGGAGCAAATGCCCCCGCCCCCGCACTAATCAAGATCGTCTGAGTCGGCCATTCCATGCCATCTCCTGTAATAACCACCCACTCATCACCCCGCCGCTCCAGAGTCTCCGCAACTCTGCCCAAAACAATATCCGGCCCAAATCGCCCCGCTTGCTCCACCAAATTCGCTGCCAAATCTTTTGCCAACACTTCCGGAAAGCCCGGCATGTCATAAACATATTTCTCGGGATACAGCGCCGTCAACTGACCACCCAAATCCGGCAACGAATCAATGATTCGAACGCTCATCCCGCGCAACCCCGCATAAAACGCCCCGAATAAACCAACCGGGCCGCCACCAATAATCGTCACATCAACCGTGCTCACCAGTTCATTCTGATGAAAATCGACTCAACTCACACCGACCCATGCCCCATCAGACCCGTTACTTGAACAATATTGCAAAAAAGTTGAATTAACTATTGCAATTTAGTTGCACCAATAAGGCAATATAGTTGAAATATGAAAAACAAGCAAGCATTCACCCTAATCGAACTCCTAGTTGTCATTGCCATCATCGCGATCCTTGCCGCAATTCTTTTCCCTGTTTTCGCCCAAGCAAAAGCTGCCGCAAAGAAAACCCAAGACCTCTCCAACCACAAGCAAATTGTCACCGCCATTATGATTTACGTTGGCGACTACGATGATCGCAGCATGACAACCCACCATGATCTCGCAACCGGAGAAACCATCGCCGATCTCTACGTTTGGTTCAATCCCCTTCAGCCTTACACCAAGAATAGACAGATCTTTCGAGATCCCGTCGTAAGTTCAAACCCGACAATATTCCCCGATTGGATGACACTTGCTGATTGGCTCCCCAACCGCACCGACTATCTCATCAACGGCTTCTTTGCTCACTCTGCCAGCATGACCGAGTTCGACAAACCCGCCGAGCAAATCATCATCGCCGAACGTAATCCCGCGATTGCATTTTTCGATTACCACGCTTGGCCCTCCGCCCCTGATAACAACTGGGAACGCGGATTCCTCGATGGTTCTGGCTACACCATCGGAGATGTCGAAACCGATACCCAAGTCGTTGACGCCAAAAACACCGGACGACACATGGGAGGCAATAACTACAGCTTTGCCGACGGGCATGCCAAGTGGTTCCGGTTCAATCAAACTCTCGATAAAACCCTCGCCCCTACTGCCGTCAATAACTGGGGAATGCACAACATTGACAATAAGCCCTCAAACGACTAGCCTGGATTCTGGGGTGGGCCAACCAAGCCCGCCCCACTTTAACATTAAAACCTTAAAACTCCCGTAATCAAGTTCGACTTCCAATTTGAATATGATTTATGGAATGCGCCGCGCCTTCACACTCATAGAACTTCTCGTAGTCATCGCGATCATCGCGATCCTCGCCGCCATTCTCTTCCCAGTTTTTGCTCAAGCAAAGGATGCCGCCAAAAAAACCCAAGACCTCAGCAACATCAAGCAGATCAGCCTTGCCGTAAATCTCTACGCCGGTGACTACGACGACTTAACAATCAAAGATGATGAAGATGCCGACTACTAATGGTTCGAAGTCCTCTACCCCTACGTCAAAAACGAAGCTGTCTTCCGCACCCCAAAATATAAGGCACTCGAAACCGATCCCGAAACCGACTATCTCATGAACCGATTAGGCGTCGTCGGGCTCAGCCTCACCACATTCTCTCAACCCGCCAACCAAATCCTCCTCGCCCTTCGTAATCCTGAATACAAGCACGACGACTACATCTCTTGGCCCGAAGAAGACGACGAATGGGACGAATTTGATGAATACGTCAACGAAGATGATGAAGAAGCATTCGATGTCGCCATCTTCCGAGAAGCCTTCGGCAAAGGCGCCAACTACGGCTACGTCGATAGCCACGCGAAATTCCACCGCTGGGAACAAACAATCGAACCTAATGAAACCGGCCCCGGCGAACACAACATCGACCGCCTCTGGTTCGAAGAAGACTGACTCTTCAGTGCAATGAAAACGTAGTCATCCCGGCGAAGGCAGGGATCCAGTCCAAAAGGAATATGTGGCTGGTGATACCAGTGATCGGGAAATGGGTGGCCCGGGGTAAGCAACGCGCAGTCATGCAATCATTCAAGTGAACTCGGCAGAATCCACAAACCACCCCCTCACCGAAGATCGGGGAGGGATTAAGGGAGGGGTTGACGAAAAATCAAGTGCACTGGTTTCACCAGTAATCCAAGTCATCCGGCCGATGGCAGGGACTCAGTCCAACTAAGACAAAGGACAAAAGCGCTGTTCTGTCACAATAAGTTCAATTGCAAAACTTTGACGTAATCGTTGTCGGTGCTGGACATGCCGGAATCGAAGCCGCCCTCGCCTCAGCGCGACTCGGCGTAAAAACGTTGTGCGTCACCCTCCGACTCGACCGGATTGGTCACCTTCCATGCAACTGCAGCATCGGCGGCCCCGCAAAAGGACACATCGCTCGCGAAGTCGATGCTCTCGGCGGACAAATGGCCGTCACCACCGACTACACCCTTACCCACAACCGCCGCGTCGGAACCGGCAAGGGGCCAGCAGTTCAAACCCTCCGTGCGCAAGTTTGCAAAAACGAATACCCGGCGTTCATGCAAAACGTCTTCGCCAACGAACCAAATCTCACTCTCCTTGAAGGCGAAGTTCTCACCATCAATACCCTGGGCGAGACCATCACCGGCATCGAAGCCCGGCCCGTCGGTACCGATCAGTCCATAACCATCAGCACCCGATCCGTCGTCATCACCACCGGAACATTTCTCAATGGACTCTGCCACGAAGGCAAACAGCAAACCATCGCCGCCCGAGAAGGTGACCAAGCGGTCAAAAACCTCGCGTCCTTCTTAAAAGACCTCGGAATCCGCCAACGCAGATTCAAGACCGGCACAACCCCGCGAATTTCCATCAGTAGTCTCAATCTAAATAAAACCCTCATCATGCCGTCGGAACCCGAAGCCGGACCAATGAGTTTTCTCCACGACCAAACATTCGAAACCCGCGAACTGCTCCCCACTTGGCAAACCCACACCAACGCCGAAACCCATAAAATCCTCGGCGAAAACCTCCACCAAAGCGCAATGTTCAGCGGCCAAATCGAAGGCGTCGGACCACGCTATTGTCCAAGCATCGAAGACAAAGTCGTCCGTTTCGCCGACAAAGACTCCCACCCAATTTTCCTCGAACAAGAAATGTGGAACGATGAGTCCATATATGTCCAAGGGTTCAGCAGTTCCATGCCCGGCGACGTTCAACTCGCCGCCCTCAAAACAATCCCCGGCCTCGAAAATGTCCACATGATTCGCCCCGGCTACGCCGTCGAATACGACATGGCCGACCCCCTCCAACTCCGTCCGACCCTTATGTCAAAACTCCTCCCTGGCCTCTTTCTCGCCGGGCAAATCAACGGAACTTCCGGCTACGAAGAAGCCGCCGGACAGGGCATCGTCGCTGGAATCAACGCCGCCCGATTTGCGACTAATCAGTCCGAAATCATCTTTCCCCGCAACAACAGCTTCATCGGCGTCATGATCGACGACCTCGTCACGAAAGGCGTCGACGACCCATATCGAATGCTCACCGCCCGAGCCGAACATCGACTCTTCCTCCGGCACGACAACGCCGACCAACGTCTCACCCCCCTCGCCATCGAAATTGGACTCGCCAGTCCAGAACGCCAAATCCGCTACGACAAAAAACTAGCTCTCCTCGAAAGAACCAAGTCCGAACTGAACGAAACCTACATCTTCGAGGTCGAGAATCCCCAACTAGAAAAGCTCGAAGTCGGCTTGATCAAGAACAAAGCATCGCTCTTTGATCTCCTCAAGCGGCCCAATATGTCCCTCAAACACCTCGAGACCACCCTCAATCACCTCCACATCGAGTCGCCAATTCTTGCTGAACTTACCGTAGAAAACCACCAACGGCTCGCCCAAGAAATCCGCGAACAAATTGAAATCCTCGCCATCTACGACGGATATCTCAAGCGACAACAAGAAGAAATCAACGTCGCCGAACGTTTGGAAAATCTCGTCATTCCAAGCACATTTGAATACACCAAACTCAAGGGCCTCAGCTTCGAAAGCACCGAAAAACTCACCCGAGTCCAACCCGCAACAATTGGCCAAGCCGGACGAATCCCCGGTGTCAGACCATCCGATATTGCCCTCCTCATCGGGCATCTGCGTCACCGCAATCAAGTTAAAGCCTAACGAACCGTGAGTTGCTGGTTGATGTCACGCCAATCAAAAATCAGAAAGCGCTTATTCATACTGTCCATCATCACGACAATGCCTTCCGGAAACTGGGGGCCCAGATCGCGATTTGTCGCATCCATCCCATCCGTAGAATCAGCTGGAGTCTCAACAACTTTAAGGATCTTGTTCGCCATTTCTTTCTCACTCGCCCCCGTTCGCGTGTAAACAAAAATCCGACTTTTCTTCTCAACCTGATCAACACTCAATAAAAAGCCGTCCTTCTCACCCGTCGCATAAATCGCAAGACCTTCCCGGTCCGCCATATACTTATCTGTTCCAAAGAACGCAATCTCTGCCGATCCTTTAGCCGGATCCGCCCAATATTTCCGAATGCCTTTCAGTTCATCACTATAGTAAACAACCCCCAGCGCATCATCAACAACAATCGCCTCAATTTCCCCTTCTCCCTTGTCGGTCACGCCACTAAACTCACCAAATCTCCGAACCAACTTAAGATCAACTTTCCCATCCCGCGCAATCAAGCGATATTGGGCCAAGTAATTCGATTTCCCGCCTGTTTTGGGCGCAACAATCGCAAAAACTTCTCCATCCGGATTTCGATAAAGGCCCACGCCCATCGGTTCCTTCGCATCTCCCACCGCCTCACCCAAAATCGCTGTTTCCCCACTGACGTCGGTCAATTTTCCGCTCGATTGATCAATTGAATAAATCTTGAGACGCCCCTTCTTTCGCTCCGTCAAAACCGCTAAATCAGTATTCTTATCGCCAAGTTTGAAGTCATATTCCACGTCAACATTATTCGGTCTGTCAAGGTCAGAAACCTTCTGAACCGTTTTCCCATCAAGACCAAAAGCATAAAGCCCTCCAGTTACTTCAACCTTATCCGTACCCAAAATCAAACTCTTCGCCGGATCAATGCGATTTACCCAAATCGCCGGGTCATCTGCATCTGCTGAAACCGCTTCCGTCGTCACCGCTGGCTTCAATGCAATCACCGATGTAGCGGTTCCCCGACCTCCCGCACTATTCGCTCCTGCAGAATTAAAACGAGTACCCGGCTGATTATCAAGCGGTGACGAACCCGTTCCCGCACATCCAACTAGGCTCAGCCCAACCAACCACAATCCAAAACGTCGCATAACCTTATTATGGCGACGCCTAACCTCATCTTAAAGTTCTAATTTAACTAATTTCGCCCGTCAATCGGCTGAATTTTCGTGTCCACTTCTGGTCGCGGCGCATCAAAGCCGCCTCAAACGTCAACTCCGGCAGTTCACTTGCCATCGCTTTGCTCCCTTCCGGATCCATCCCTTTCACAACTGCCTCTCTAAGCTGCGCTACCGCATCGTCTCGCGATGCCTTCGAAAAATCAAAGCCTTCAACCGCCGTACCCATCGTAACACCGGCTTCCTTTGATCCAGCCAGGAAGAAAAAACCTTTATAGACCGAATAGTCTCCATCATAATCGATCGCGAAAAACTTATCTTGCTCAAGTTCATCACCAATCTCCGCAAACATCGCCCGAATAACCATCGGAGACGTCCGCATATCCCCAAAAGCCTGCTTGATCGGCTGACTCAAATGAGTTGCAACGCGTTGAATCGTCACGTCGTCCTCACTCCTTCGAAATCCTTCCTGGTGACAAAACTCCACCGCCGCTACGCGCACCGTTTCGATATCACTTTGAGTACCAATTGCCGAATAGATTATCCGATCATAAATCTCATAAACCTTGCTCGACTGATAGCGAAACGTCGCAACTAAAATCCCCTCAGGAATCGAAGCTGCCGCCACCGGCACTCCGCCCTCTAATCGCGATTCAACAAACCGCGCCCGATGCCCCACATTCTCTTGCCAATCGTAAGGTGTGACCATAAACTCTACTATCCTACGCTATTGTAACCAAGGCCATTACACCTGAAACCATCATCCTGATAAAAGTAATGAACCTCTCTTGCTCGTCATCCCGTTGAAAAACGGGAACCACAGCCTGTGTAGAAATTCCAAGCAAGGTCAAGACTCATGTTCCCTCCCTTCGGGGAGAGAAAAGGGTGGGGCCAATTGCCACAAACTCGGATCAAAGCTAATTGCCCAAGTAAAATCCCACCCACGCATGAACTACCGACGGCAATATATCAAAGACCTCTTCAAAATGGCCCCCGGGCAACCCGCCGAAGCCTACGGATGGGTCAAAACCCGCCGCGATAGCAAAGGCGTCAGTTTTGTCCAGCTAAGCGACGGTTCATGCTTCAACGATTTCCAAATTGTCATCGATGCCGGCACAATCCCCGAAGAAACCCTCAAACAAATCACCACCGGTTCATGCGTCATGTTCAGCGGTGAACTCGTCGAAAGCCCCGGACAGGGCCAAAGCGTCGAACTCAAAGCCAGCAACGTCACTATCTTCGGTCAAGCCGACCCCGCTACATACCCCCTCCAGAAAAAAGGCGCATCCCTCGAATTCCTCCGCGAAATCGCCCACCTCCGCGTCCGCGGCAACACTTTCGGTGCCGTCATGCGTGTCCGAAACCAAGCCGCCCAAGCCGTTCACAAATTCTTTGATGACCGTGGGTTCAACTGGATCCACACCCCCATCATCACCGCATCAGATGCCGAAGGCGCCGGGGCAATGTTCGCCGTCAGCACTCTTCTCGAAGCTGAACACGGCCCCAACGGCAACAAATACCGCCTCAAAAACACCGACCCCGCCGAAGACTTTTTCGGCAAGCCTGCTTTCCTCACCGTTTCGGGACAGCTCAACGTCGAAACCCACGCCCTCGGCCTTACCAACTGCTACACCTTCGGCCCAACTTTCCGCGCCGAAAACAGCCACAGCGTCCGCCACCTCAGCGAATTTTGGATGATCGAACCCGAAATGGCGTTCTGCGACATCAAAGGCGACATGGATTGCGCTGAAGAATTTGTCAAAGAAGTCATCCAACACGTTCTCGATAACTGCGCCGATGATCTCGCTTTCTTCAATCAGCGCATCGAGCCAACCCTGCTCGAAACCCTCACCCACGTTGCTAAATCCGACTTTGAACGAATCACTTACACCGAAGCCGTCGACATGCTCGTCAACTCCGGCGAAAACTTCGAATACCCCGTTGAATGGGGCAGCGACCTCCAATCCGAACATGAACGTTGGCTCACCGAAAAGAAAATCGCCCGCCCCACAATCGTGACCGACTACCCCAAAGATATCAAAGCCTTCTACATGTACCGCAACGACGACAACAAAACTGTCCGCGCCATGGATGTCCTAGTCCCCCGCATCGGCGAACTCATCGGCGGCTCCCAGCGCGAAGATCGCCTCGACGTCCTCGAAGCCCGGATCGACGAGCTCGGCCTCCCCAAAGAAGCCTACTGGTGGTACCTCGATCTCCGCAAATATGGCTCCGCCCCCCACGCCGGGTTCGGCCTCGGGTTCGAACGCCTGATCATGTACCTCACCGGTATGAAAAACATCCGCGACGTCATTCCCTTCCACCGCGCCCCCGGCTCCGCCGACTTCTAGCTATGCTTTATTTTCTTCATCTCTGCGTGTCGAGAAAAAACTTTACGACCCGTCTCACTCAGTATGAGACGATATGACTTTCCACCTGAAGAATCATGCGTTGCCACTGATTTTTCAATGAGTTTTGATTGCTGAACTGATCGTGTTTTTGGTACGTATCCGTTTCGTTTCATTTCATCCTCTGTTCAATATACGTTTGAATCAAGACTATGGCTTCGCTCAAGGACTCGTGATTCTCCGTATCCTCAAAGTATTCCTTCACCGAGGTATCAATAAATACCACGGCAACCGGAAAATTGTAACCATCTAAAGTAATGGGAAATGCCGCCCAACCCTTTCTATCCGCTCGAACTTGCTCAGCTTCCGCTGGAGAAAATCTATACTTTCGAATTAGCATTTGCTTCCTTGCAATTGGATCGTCTGGCGCTACATCGATTTCAATCTCTCCGGTATCTGCGCACATACCTACTATTCCGATGCGAGAATCGATTTTGTGACCAATTCTTTCTTCACAACCACCCATGTACGGCATGACTCTTTGAAGGTAGTTGGCACTTCCAGATTCTTCGTGAGGTACGACACGGTAAACAGTAATCCGAATGCTGTCATCCTCTAAGTTGTATTCGAGTCCATGTGCCTCAAGATAGGCCTGGAGCCTATTCATTACTAGAACATGCGAAGCTAAACACACACCCATGAGCCCCTCAGGTGCCCTAAGTTTCAGAGCCTCGAACTCTCTTGTCCAATCAGCAGCAAGTTTATACACGGCGGCAATAAGAGAGGCAATTAGCGCAAAACCAAAAACGGACTTGGGCACATTTGTTGCTTTCTCAAGAGAACTATTCCATGCGATCCATGCACCGAATAAAGGTCCAGCTGTTCCGAAAAGAGTTACAAATGCAGGCGAGTGCCATTTGATTTTTGGTTTAGGATCTGGTAACGCAGGAAAAAACCTGTTCTTTCGCACTAACTTGGACATTCGAACCAATACCTTGACCGGTATCCTACCTTTCAAAAGCAAATCTATAGAATGCCCATAATTCCCCGACTCGATCCCCGCATCGCTACCGAACTCAAACGGCAGCGAAAAACCATCATTAAAGGGCTTGTCTGTGTCGTCATCACATCCCTCCTCACAATCCTCACCCTCAAACTTACTCTCACCGCCCTCACCGCAATCGAAGACGCTGCCGCAACCAGAGTCTCCCAAGAATCACTCAAACTCACCGAAAAACAAGCTGACATCATCAGCACGACTCTCAACGTCGACAACAAAAAGCTCGCTCTCGCCATCGAAAAAGCCCGCAAAACAAGCGACAATCTTGACCTCACTCTAGACCAAATCAACGAGGTCGCCAAGAACCTCAAACTCGATTCCAACCTCCTCACCACCGAGATCCAGAAAGCCCAAGCCAAGCTCCAGCTCGAAGAAACCAAAGACCAAATCAAAATCCGCCAAGACAACGCCTTGCGAACTCTTGCCTTTGCGTGTCTCGGTGTCGTGGCTCTTTTCAGCCTCAAATATGTCTTCACTCGAGGTCAGGTCTACTATCTCAGCAAAGCCTCGAACCGCCTCGCCACCGACCTCCGCCAACAACTGTTCGAAAAGCTAATGCGACTCCCCGTCGCCTACTTCAACAGCAAACGCACCGGCGAAATCCAAAGTATCGTCACCAACGATGTCGGTGTCTACCAAAGCGCCGTCAATGTCATTCGCGACTCCATTGATGGCCCCATCAAAGCAATTGGTGCCCTCGCATTCGTTTTTTACATGCAGCCGTTCCTCGGCCTCATCGCCCTCCTCTTCGTCCCGCTCCTCGCCCTAGTCGTCAATCGAACCGGAAAGCGCATCAAGACCGCTCAGTTTCAAATCCAAGAGGACCTCGCCAGCGTCACCGCTCTCAGCCAAGAAGCTCTCAGCGGAGCCCGCATCATCAAGTCGTTTTCCGCCGAAGAACACATGCGCGGCATCTTCGATGAAAGCGCCGAAAAGCAGTACCAATCTCAGCTCACTGGTGCGCGCCGGATTGCATCTCTCCGCCCAACTGTCGAACTCCTCGGGGCCGTCGCAATCGCGCTCATCATGTATGCCTGCGGCCACCTCGCCAAAGCCGATCTCCTCGCCGTCAGCGACATCATCGTCATCGTGCAAGCCCTTGACCTCGTCAACCAAGGCTTTAAAGCAATTACGAACGTCAGTAGTACCTACAACCAAGTCCAAGCTGCCGTTGATCGAATCCACACCCAAATCCTCGACTTACCCGACGAGCGTGAAGAAAACCCAAACGCCCAAGTCATCGAAAACCCCATCGGGAAAATCGAATTCAAAAACGTCAATTTCACTTACCCCGACGGAACTAAAGCGCTCGAAAACATCAACTTCACGCTTAATGCCGGTGAATCCTTGGCCCTCGTCGGCCCATCCGGATCCGGAAAATCAACCATTGCTGACCTCGTCCTCCGCTTCTACGAACCAACATCTGGCGAAATCACATTCGACGGAATCCCCTACCAAAATCTTAAGGTGAGTTGGCTCCGTGCCCAATTTGGCGTCGTCCCTCAACAAACATTTCTCTTTGCCGGAACAATCCGCGACAACCTCAAACTTGGCCGAATCGAAGCCACCGATGATGAAATCACCGCCGCCGCCGAAATGGCGAACGCTATGCCCTTCATCGAAAATTCTCCCGATGGCATGGAAACCGCCCTCGGAGAACGCGGAGTCCGACTCAGCGGTGGCGAACTACAACGCCTCGCTATTGCTCGAGCCCTTGTCAAGAACCCAAAGGTACTCATCCTCGACGAAGCCACTTCCAACCTCGATTCCGTCAGCGAGAAAGTCGTCACTAAGGCAATCGAAGGAGTCATGGAGCACCGAACTACGCTGTTCATTGCCCACCGCCTCACTACCGCTGCCCGAGCTACCAAAATCCTCGTTATCCGCAAAGGCGAAGTCCTCGAAACCGGTACCCACCAACAACTCATCGATGCCGACGGCCCCTATGCTGGAATGTATCTCGCTTTCACCAGCGGGATTCTCGACGATACGATCAACTAGATGCTCACAATCAATAATCTCCAAGCCCAAGTCAATCCCAATTTCCAACTAGGACCCCTTTCGTTCCAAGCTAAAACAAACCAGATTATCGTAATCCTCGGCGAAAACGGCTCGGGAAAAACGTCTCTCTTCCGAGCCCTCTTGGGCGAAATTCCATCCCAAGGCATAGCTCATCTAGATGACCTTGATCTCATCCATTCAAAACCCGGTAACCGCGCCGAAAGAGTATCCCTCGTTCCCCAAATCGAATCTGTTCCATTTCACTTCACCGTGAAAGAAACCGTCCTCATGGGATGTCTTCCCTACAATCAAAGTCGCTGGGAATCCCAAGAGGACCATTCCAAAGCAGACCAAGCACTAGAAACACTGCAAATTCTTCACATCAAAGACCGTTTTATTCACGAACTGAGTGGCGGAGAACGCCAAAAAACCTTGATCGCCCGCTCACTCGCCCAAGAACCCCAGCTCCTCCTTCTTGACGAACCAACCGCCCACGTTGACCTCAAAACACGATCAAACCTCCAAAATCTTGTCCCGCAACTCACCAAAAGCCGCATTACGCTCGTCACAACTCATGACCTTGCATGGGGAACGTCTATCGCCGATCATTGCCTCATTTTTCAAAACGGAAAAATCGTTGCCAGCTCAAGCCCAGACAGCCTTAATGCAAAACAACTCACAGAAATATTCTCAACACATATTGAGATATCCAAAACAAAGGCTGGACGAACTTATGCTCATCCAGCCGAATAATTTTTGCAACTAATCTTAGTAGCCGCGATCTTTTTTCACTTTTTCGCCCTTCACTTCAACGGCGTTGTTTTTGTTCCACCATTGGGCTGAAGTAGACGTTTCATTGACTGTCGGTTCATATCGTTCCTGTTTCGGCTTGAAAATTGCCGGTTCAGAAGGAATCGTGGCTCCTGCCGGATCAACAGGTGCCTCACCTTCCTCCTTCGGTTGCCGATTTTCACGCAACTTAGTCGCCATCATATTCTTAGTTTCTGCCGCCGACGGACCTGCCGCATTCGTTTCTTTTTTCGGAGCCTCAGGGAACAGTGGCTTACTCAAAAAGTCAGTTGCGTTCAAGAAGTAGGCGAATCCTAGGATCAAAAACAGGGTTACGCCCCACATGGCATTGGATTTTCTTGCTTTCATAATTGCCTCGTCATGTTTTTCAACGAATAACGGTATTGTATTCGTTCCCGACCATCACAAATCGGGCCAGCCCTTAAAATTTATGAAAACCCCCGTCATCGCCATAGATGCCCATCTCGTCGGTTCCAAAAACACTGGCGACACAAGCTACTGGCGCGGACTCATTTGTGGACTATCAACTCTCAAAAATAAATGTGAAATTCACCTCTTTTCGGACGAGCATTCGAACCCAGAATTGAGCTTCCTAGGACATTTTCAGTGGCACAGAGTGACTGCTCCCAATCCAAGGCTCTGGAGTCTTCATGCATTTCCACAAGCTGCCAAAGAAATCGGAGCATCAGTACTTCACACTCAATACAATATCAGCCCGTTTACGAAAATTAAGGCAATCACAACTATTCACGATGTATCGTTCCTCGTCGAACCCAATTGGTATAAGCTAAAAGACCGTATCCTCTTAACCCGGCAAATCCCCCGATCAGTTAAACGTGCGAAGAGAATTCTAACAGTATCGGAAACTTCAAAAAGAGAAATTGAACATTTCATTCCTGCCGCCCAAGGGAAGACAATCGTTACTTACAACGCACTACGAACCGACTTTCCGATCTACACGAGACAGGAAGCGATCGATTACCTGAAAGCACTCCACAAAATTTCCGCAGATTTTCCCTATATCCTCGCTCCAACTTCTAGCTGGGCGCGAAAAAACTCTGATCTCTCAGCTTATGCCCATAGATTTTCCGACCTGAAAAACACCCATACGCTAGTAACATTTGGACCAGGCGATCCGCTTACTCCAGAATCACTACACCTCGGTTATGTCAGCGACGATGCTATACCTGCGCTCTACGCCGCCGCCGACTACTTCATTCTCCCCAGCCTCCACGAAGGTTTCGGCATCCCCATTCTTGAAGCATTCGCTTCCGGAACACCCGTAATCTGTGGAACTGGTGGCGCAATTCCCGAAATAGCAGGAGATGCCGCAATCATCTGCCCCGACTACCTCCCAACCACATGGGCCAACGCACTCAACCACCTGCACGACGATTCCGGTAAATTGGAAGCAATGATCAAGCGAGGCAAAAGTCGCGTCCATGACTTTTCTTGGACAAAAACCGCCGAACTCACAATGCAAGCATATGAAGAGGTCGCCAATGGCGAATGAATGGCTCGCCGAAATCCTCGCATGCCCCGCATGCGAAACGCGTCCCAAGCTTGAGCAAGTTCCCGACGGATGGAAATGCCCCGAATGCGGACGCGAATACCCCGTCATCGAAGGAATCCCTCACCTCGTCATCAAAGAAGGCTTAACGCCCAGCCCCAAGCAAAAATAACCTCATGAAAATCCTCGTCCTCCACGGCCCCAACCTCAACATGACCGGTTTCCGCGAACCCGAACTTTACGGAAAAAAACCCCTCGCCGAAATCGATGAGGAAATTCAGGCTACCGCCAAAGAACTCGGACTGGAAATTCGCATCCTCCAATCCAATCACGAGGGCGTCCTCATCGACACAATTCAAGAAAACCGGAAATGGGCCGATGCAATCATCATCAACCCCGGTGGACTCACTCACTACTCAATCTCTCTCCGCGACGCTCTCGCAAGCGTCCGAACCCCAGTCATCGAAGTCCACCTCAGCAATGTCCATTCGCGGGAAGAATTCCGGCGAAACTCCGTCATCGCTCCCGTCACTGTCGGCCAAATCACTGGTCTCGGCGCCGTCGGATATAGCCTGGCCCTCCGAGCGATCAAATACCTCGAAAAGCCCTCAGCATAATCAAAATGAGTAACCTCACCCGCCTTCGCGAACGAATGGAAAAGGAGTCCGTCTCCGCCCTTCTCGTCACCACAATCCAAAACATCCGCTGGTTGAGCGGATTCACCGGCTCAACCGCCGTCGCACTAGTCACCGCTGAAAAAGCCTATCTCATCACCGATAGCCGCTACACGCTCCAAGCCAAAGCCGAAGTCAGCGACCTCGAAGTAATCATCTTCGAACGCCCACAAACGCTAGAAGAATGCATCGGCGAGCAAATTAAATCCTTGGGCGCCACCGAAGTCGGATTTGAATCCTCAATCAGTTACGGAGCCTGGAAAAAGCGTACCGAAACCCTAAGCGATTTCACCTGGATCGACACCCCCGACATGATCCGCGATCTCCGTATGATCAAAACGCCCGAAGAAATTCGGCGCATCAAGGAAGCGTGCAAACTCGCCGATGCCTGCATTGGTCATATATCGGGCCTCATTCAAGCCGGACGATCCGAATACGATATCGGCCTCGACATCGAATTCTTCTACCGACGCAATGGTGCCGAAGTCGCCTTCGATCCGATTGTAGCCAGTGGCCCCAATTCCGCCAAGCCGCATGCCCATCCAACTGAGCGCCTCATCGCAAAGGGTGACTTCGTCACCATCGATTGCGGCGGAAAGCTCGATGGCTACTGCAGTGACATCACCCGCACGTTTGTCATCAGCGAAGCAACTGACCGACACAAAGAAATCTATAACCTTGTTCTTCAAGCCGAAGACGAGTGCTGCCATCTTCTAAAACCAGGATCAAACGGCAAAGAAATTGACGGGCACGCCCGCACGGTGCTCGACCAAAGAGACCTCGCTCAATATTTTGGGCACGGCCTCGGACACGGACTCGGCCTGGATGTCCACGATCCAGGCGGACTCAGTTCAGCCGTCGATCAACCAATTAAAGCCGGAATGGTCTTCACCGTCGAACCCGGAGTCTATATCGAAGGCTTCGGCGGCGTCAGAATCGAAGACGACGTCCTTGTCACAAACGGCGAACCCGAAATCCTCACCAACTACCCCAAAGAACTCACCATTCTTTAGTGAAGCAGTATCTAAGGGTGGCACTGGTGCAACCAGTGTGTGCTCTCATAACATTTAGTGCCCCTGTCTCTTGCAAAGCAAAAGGCAGGGAACCCAAGATCACCGCAAAACAAAAAATCCAAAAAAATTAAAGTCTCAAAACGGGGTCGCCCTGGCCCGAGGCCAATCCCTCGGCATCCCGCAAAGCGGAACGCCTCCGCCCCCAGGACGACCCCAAAAATGGTAACTTCAAACCATCGCACAAACCCCGCTCGCCACCCTCGATAGAATCCAGCTCAAAGCCAATGCAAAGAGCCTGAGCCTCAGCATCCAACCCGGCGAACTCATCGCCGTCATGGGCCGGGCCGGCAGCGGAAAATCACACCTCCTCGAAGTCATCGCTGGCGAAACCAAACCCCACGCCGGAAAAATCGACTGCCAAGTCGATCAACATTTCTGCGGCGACCCCGTCTTCCCCCGCCGCGCAACCCCCCTCAGCCTCGCCAAAAAAGCCCTCGATACCGAAAACACCCAGCGCATCGTCGTCGTCCTCAACGCTCTCGGCCTCACCGACCTCCGCGATGTTGCCGTCACCAAACTCACCCAATCCCAAATGATCGCGTGCGCCCTCATCGATAGCCTCATGCCCGAACAAGGACTCGCCATCATCGATGGCCTCCTCGATCTCCTCGACCCCTGGACCCTCGAAGCCGTCTTCCAAGTCATCCAAACCGACCTCGAACTCGGAAAATCGTACGTCTTTGCCACCCACCAGCCCGCCTTCGCCGAACGCTGCGACCAACTCATCGTCATCAAAGATCAAAGCATGATTTTCGCCGGGTCAATCCCCCAACTCATCGCCGAAACCGCCCCCGCCCAGTTCACCGTCGATTGCGAAGACCAATCAACTGTCGCCGCAATGGTCGAACCCTTCGCCCTCAATATAAAAAAAACCCCCGGCAAAGTCATCTTCACCACCCACCGCAACCAATCCCTCGCCGCCAAATTATTAACCCACGGCTACGGCAATATCTCCGCCATCTCCGTCTCCGAACCAACGCTAAGAGATGCGTTGCAATTCCTGAAGAGTTAAAGATGAATATACTGACCCTAAATTATTCTACAAATTCATTAAAAAACACAACCCACGACTTCACAAGTTCATCATCTTTCAAAAATCGATCTGGATTTGATAAAAGTTGCTGCTTCACATCAATTGCAAGTTGCACTTTCCACCCTTCGGGTAATTCGATCCCATTGATCTCCGAAAATTTTCTTATTTGCGGAATTATCGGCTTTGACTGATCCCAGAAAGCGTCAAACTCAGGCGGATCAGTTCTGGGAAGAGTTCTAACAACACGCTCAGCCATAAATCCTCGCGGTAGTACATCTTCAATCTCTGCACCAGGCATCGAGAGAAGGACGCCAATGTCGATCACCCTATCAACAGACTTTTCATACAAGCCACTTTTAAGACTTTTTGCTGAACTTTGCCCAATTGTATCTCCATCCAACAAAACAACTGGAAGTACCTCGTCTTTACCCGCCAAAATAGAAGCTACAGTTGTAGCCCCTTTCGCCCCACCCGATGGCACGAAAAGCAATTCTCGCTTTGGCGCAATTTTCTTTTTTCGAATGAGTAGGGTCTTTATTGCACTTAAATAAATTTGATCCGATACTCCTTCGACAATAATAGGTTGACAACCCTGAAACAATGTTTCGGACACACTTAAACCCAATGCAGCGTGTACTGGATAAATTGAATTGAACGTTTGCTTTGCATTAACGCCAGCCCTCAAGTCTGCCGATACAGAAGTCAGACCGCTTCCATCGACGTAAACGGCTCTAACGAAATCCAAATGATCAGGGTCAACTAAGAACGGAGAGTGAGTTGTGTAAATTAGTTGATTACTTTCAGACAGTTTTCCGAAAAAACGGAATAAGTCCTTTTGAGCAATTGGGTGTAATGATAATCCAGGTTCATCCAACAGGATTACTGTATTCGCATGAGTATCGCTACTCTCAACGAGGAATATTAAGAAGAAGCTTAGAAACCACTGAAGACCTGTGCTTCGACCTTCTAACTCTATGGGTTCGGGTCGCTGCTCATCATGAACCCACACTTTAAAAAAATCACCATCTGCTTGCAAATCAAAAACATATTTTCCTTGCAACCACCACTCTCGAAATTCCTTAGTTAATTTTGAAGAGGCCGACTTAAGCAGAATCGTTCTTTCCTTTTTCTGCTCAGCAAACTTTGCTAATTGATCTTCAGTAAAACCTGATGAGGGCTCCTCAGGTTCAGAACCTAATTGACGAATTTCTTGCGGACTCAAACCTACGAATTCAAAAAGTACTTTAAGAGTCCGAATTCGAGCCTCAGATTTTGGTCCAAGATCTGTCCTTTGCATATCTTCGATAACACGTCCAAGGTGAATTTCACTATCAAGATTTCCATAATTGGAGTAGTAGACAAACTTCGGCATTGCACCCTTAACTGCAGTCCATACTCCTTCACAATCTTGTACGTTCTTTTCCACACTCTCAGACATGCTCTTTAGCGATTTTGCTGCTGTCATAAGGAGCATTCCAAGTGGATCAATCTTTTCCTCAGCCGTAAGAGCATCATCGATGATCTCATAGGCTGAATCTAACTCATCCTTATCTGCTTTCTCCTTATTACTAAATGTCAACTTTGCTTCATCAGCAATCTTAATTAATCGTGCAACAAAAACTTCATCCGAGTCGTCTGTTTTGTTAGCTCGAATTTGAGTTACGGCATACGTTAACTTCCATGTTGCTAAAGCCGATCTAAAAGACCGATTGGTGCCAGCATCAGGAAATTGCAAGAAATATTTACCACCAAAATCGCGACCAATATGTGCATTAAGAACTTCACCTTTTTCAATGCCTGCAATATCTGATATTTTCTTTGCTAATTCTTCACCCAGCTCAAAGGTTGCTTCAATAAACACAGGCTTTTCTACCATAGCACGAAACTCTTGATAACGACTCCTAGGATAATCTGCTATCTCATTAATCGCACCGTCATTGGCTGGATTTAGTTTCCATAATGGTGTGAGCAAATTTGTTTTTCCAGATTCATTTGTCCCTATTAAGGATGTCACTCCACCAATATCAATCCAATCACTATCTTGGACCGAACGAAAATTTTTGACTCTAAATTTGAGAAGCCTCATACAGTAAAAATATTACTCGAAAAGGGAACTCGTTTTAATTTTTACTCTAATTTCAGCTCACATATGAAAAAAGCATATCACACCAAAACCCGAACATCCCCCTGCCGCATCGTCACCCCAACCGAATCAAAATACTCCAACAACGGAATCGCATACTTCCGACTCGTCCCAAACCGATCCTTAAACTCCACCGCCGAAAACCGCCGCCCCGCAAAAGCCTCCCGAATCTCCCCCTCAAACCCCCGCAAAAAGCTCTCCGTATACCAAATCCCCTCGACCACCCGTAAAAGCTCGCCCGCATCCACCCCCACCCGCAAAATGTCCTCGACCGCCTGCTTAGGCACTTTGAGTTCCAAAGTCACCTCGTGCGCCCCCGGAACGCTCACTCCACCCGCATCCAAAATCACCTTCACCCGATCCAAGAGGCTCCGCTGACGCGCCCCCAAATTCGGCCGATGTTCCGCCAATGCAATGCTTGTCCCGTCACTCCGAATTAGCCCCTCATGTGTCCAAAGCGTAATCAACCGGTCAAGCGGCTTGCCTCGCCAAGGCACATCCGCCGCTTTCGCCACATGCTCGCGTGGAAGCAATGCCTTCTCCGGAAAACGCTCGTGCTCACCCTTCAAAGCCCCCAAAAACCGCTCCGTCCCCGCCCGATAATTCTCCCCCGTAAACCATAGCCCCGCGAACCCCAAAATCTCCCCGCTCGCCTTTGCCCGTTCAATCTCATCCCCAATCCCCTGGACTGTCGAACCCATCAAACGGGCAATCTCGACTGCCATGATCCCAAACGGCGCGCCATGAATAATCTGTACCATTGTGCTTCCACTCCCCGATCCCAACTCTCCGGCAAACGCATTCTTCCGGCGCTTCCGCGCCTCCGGAATCGTCACCCGACCCCCACCCAAAACCCGCGGCGGCGAATAACTCCGCACAATCATCGGCTGATCCTTGGCCACTACGCAAATCCGCTCTGCCCGAAACTGTTCCAGCGAGTCGTCGTGATCATTATGAATCACCTTCGCCATCACCTCATCCGCCCCCACGCTCACCCGCACCCGAGCGCCATGTTTCGGTTTTTCAACCCACTCAATCCGCGCATCAAAAAGCTCGGTCGCAAAACACGCCCCTGCCTCACAAACCACATGCCCCCGCTCCACTTCATCCAAATCCACCCCCGCTAGGTTCAATGCCACCCGCTGACCCGCCAAAACCTCACCCGAAGATGCCCCATGCGAGTGGATCGCCTTTGCCCGTGTTTTCAATCCTTTTGGCAAAACAACACACGGCTCCCCAATCTTCAGCGATCCCCGAGCAAGCGTCCCCGTCACCACCGTCCCATGCCCCGGCCGCGAAAAAACCCGATCCACCGGCAAATACCATTTCCCCGCTTTAACCGATTCCCCCAGCTTCAAAAGCCGCACCAACTCCGCCTTTAAATCCTCCAGCCCCAAACCCGATACCGCCGAAACCGGCACCATAGCCGATCCCTCAAACCGCGACCCCACCATCATCTCCACAACCTGCATCTGCGCCAACTCAAGGGTATCCGCATCCGCCAAATCGGCCCGCGTCAAAGCCACCACCAGCTTCTCAACTGGCAATAATTTCACCACCGAAAAGTGTTCCTCGGTCTGCGGCATAACCCCCTGATCCGCTGCCACGCAAAGCATCACCACATCCATCCCAAGCGCTCCGACCAGCATATTCGCTACAAATCGCTCATGCCCCGGAACATCCACGATCGAAATCCGCCCAACTTCTGGCAAATCAATCGCCGCAAATCCAATATCTATCGTCAATCCGCGCTTCTTCTCTTCGGGCAACCGATCCGTATCAACCCCCGTCAAAGCCTTGATCAACGTCGTTTTGCCGTGATCAACGTGCCCCGCGGTTCCGATCAGTTGCGCCATTTCAATCTAAACAATCCCTTCAAAATGATGACAGCTTAAAGCGTCACCATCCGCTACCCATAAATCAAACTTACCCGTCGAAATCGCCGCTCCAAATCCTCCATCACGATCCAATGCCAATACCACACAAGGAATCTTGCTCGCCATCGGCAATCGCCGTACCATAAATTCAATCACACGCTCACAAGCTTTCTGAGCAGAATCCCCATTCCGCATAAACTCTACGGCCCGGAACGAAGCCGAGGCCTTCCAAAGTTCTTCCCCTCGTCCCGTAGCCCCCGCACAACCTACTTCATCGTCCGCATAAATCCCCGCCCCAATAATCGGCGAATCCCCAACCCGCCCCGGAACCTTAAATGGCATCCCACTTGTCGAGCTTGCCGCAACGAACTTCCCATCCTCTCGCCCCAGCATCGTCACCGTATCATGCGGCGGCACTTCATCCAGCGTATGAATGTATTCCCGCGCCTTCTCCGGATCGTTCATGTAAAGTTTGCACGCCCGATTCACCGCGTTCGTCATCAGATTCTGCGGCTTTAACCCCTGCTCAATCCCAAACCGACGCGCCTGATCTCCCGCCAGCATCACATGATCCGTGCGCTCCATCACCCAACGCGCCATCGAAATCACCGGCAACAAGCCCCGCACCGCGCAAACCGCACCCCCTTCCAACGTCTCCCCGATCATCACACTCGCATCAAGTTCTATCTCCCCATCCGAATTCGGCAAACTCCCCCGACCAATCGCCACTAAAGAAGGATCATCCTCCGCCGCCATCAAACCTGCTTCAATACTATCAAGCAGCGATCCCCCCGACCGCGACTTCACCAAAGCCCCCTGGATCGCAACTTCACCCGGCAGTTTCCACGTTGAAACAATCGTTCTCACGCCAAGCATAGTACCGACGAAATCAGTCCTTACGCTTGGGCCCCGGCGGCGCAAAGAGCGGCAAATTCCCCTCCACGCTCAGGCTCGCCTCCAATTCCTCAACAAAAACCCGAGCCTCACTCTCAAAAACAAAGCTCCCATTCACCTCTCCCTGCCAAATATTCTCAACCACCCACTTCGGCACTGGCAAAAAAACAATCCGCTCCGGTGGCACAACCGAAACCCCCAACACCAAATTCGACCCATTCATGTCCTGATAGATGTACTCGTATGTGATTTTTCCCGGCAAATACACCGTCGTCCCCATCTGAACTTCGCCCTTTTCTTTGCCCGCGCGCCAGATTTCTTCATCAAAACGGCCTACCGGCGGCATCTCTCCCCGTCTCAAAGCATCAAAAATTTCTCGCTTTTGCCCCGCCGCAAACACGCTTAACCTCAGTTCCATTGAACCAAAGTCTAGCCCATCAACCCTAGAAATATTACTAGCTAGTAAATCCTCTAGTCTTTTTTGACCCTGGTAATTACCCCAGGATGGCCCCTGCCAATTGCTGGCAAAACTTAACCAGGCGAACGGTCAGGATGACCAAAGCTGGCAACAGCTCGCCGATCCAACTTGGATTCACGGAAGAAAAACCATGTCGTTTCGAATTAACACCAACGTAAATGCAATGAATGCACTCCGCAACCTCAGTTCAACTGGGATGGAGCTTAACAAAGCAACAACCCGACTTGCTACGGGTTTGCGCATCAACAGCGGCGCTGATGATCCATCCGGACTCATCGCTTCTGAAAGCTACCGCGCTCAATTGAGCAGCATGGATCAAGCTTTGCGCAACAACGAAGACGCAACTAACTTTGCAAAAACCGCTGAAGGTGGTCTTGATGAAGTTAACCGACTCCTCCGCGACGCTCGATCCTTGGCTATTGCTAACGGTAACGGCACGCTCGACGAAACGCAAAAGCAAGCTAACCAAAGCCAGTTGACAAGCATCCTGTCGTCCATCGACCGAATTGCTGGCAACACTGCATTTGGTACTAAGAAACTTTTGGATGGCTCAGCCGGTAACCAAGTTAGCGTTATCAACGGTGCTGCAATCAAGTCAGTCAATTTAACCGGAAAAATCGGTACCGCATCGATTTCCTCAGCTGACCAACTCGATGTTAACGTGACACAAGCTGCCACAATTGC
Organism: Fimbriimonadaceae bacterium; assembly: GCA_046154445.1. Taxonomy (GTDB): domain Bacteria; phylum Armatimonadota; class Fimbriimonadia; order Fimbriimonadales; family Fimbriimonadaceae; genus UphvI-Ar2. The sequence continues at coordinate 59,216 of JBJXDW010000007.1, forward strand.
AGTGACTACGGGTTCCAAAGCAATTGCTACTGGAGCAACCGCGGTCGGTGCAGGTTCATTCACTTTGAATGGTAAGAGCTTTACAACAACAGCAACGACAACTCGAGACGACCTTGTTTCAATGCTCAACGATGCAACTGGCGATACGGGCGTCCAAGCTAGCGTCAACGGTACAAACAACATCGTTTTGACACAAACGAAATACGGTAGCGATGCAAAAATCGACTTGGTTGACGCCAATGCGATCATCCAATCAGCGGCTGGCAGCTCTTCAGCAGCAGGACTTGATGCGGAAGCAACAGTCACTTATACCGATGCAAGTGCAAACACATTCACAAGCACCTTCAACAAGGCTTCCGGATCACGAGGTCTGAGCATGAAAGATGCTGACGGCAACGTCATCAACCTTCAGAATGCTGGAAACGCGGTTGCAGCTTTGAACAACTCGATTCAAGTTCGACCCGGTTCAGCGAGTTTCCAAATCGGTGCTAACGCCGGTCAAACCGCGCAGTTGTCACTTGGCAATTTCAGCTCGGCAAGCCTCGGCTTCACCACTGCAAATTCCAACATCACTGGCTCCAATAGCAGTACGGCACTCGGCGCAATCGACACAGCAATCGCAAACGTTGCTGAAGCACGAGGCCGAATCGGTACGTTTATGAAGAACACGCTCGAATCCAACGTTCGAAGCCTCGGTGTTGCACGAGAAAACCTCGCCGCAACCGAAAGCTCGATCCGAGAAATCGACGTAGCTCAAGAAATGACCAACTACACGAAGCTTCAAATCCTTCAACAATCTGGTCTTTCGGTTCTTGCACAAGCCAACTCTGGCCCGCAAGCTGTTCTCTCGCTTCTCCGATAATTCGGAAAACCGAACGAACAAAAAGAGCCTCGGTAAAAACCGAGGCTCTTTTATTTGCAAGTCCAGAAATCAAAGACTATCTTCAATCGCATCCATGAAGTCGCGGAACAACTCTTTTGTATCACAAATCGGACTCAAAATCATCTGCTTCCGCAACCCACTTCGCATCCGCTCAAGACCTTCAATATCTTTCGTCCAAGCAACCGCACGTTGAATATAAGCATCCGTGTTATCCGTCACCCAGTCGCCGTGCCCAACCGCATTCAAGAGCGATCGACACGGTCCAGCAAGCAAACTGTTCTGAGCCATGCTCACGACCGGAACTCCCATCCACAGTGATTCTAAAGTCGTCATCATCCCCGTCGCCGGGAACGAATCCAAACAAACATCAACCTGATTAAAGCTCGCATAATGAGCAACCCGGGTCGTGTTCTGCCGGAAAATAATCCTGTCTGTCTCAATATCCATACTCTTGAACCAAGCTAAATATTGACGTCGCAAACTGCCCGAAGCCAAAGTACGGCTCTTAATGATCAACCGACTCCCCGGCGTCTGCCGCAAAATCTCTGCCCACGCTTCAACAACTTGTTTGTTAATCTTCCGCGTCCGATTAAAACTGCCAAACGTAAAGGGTTCGCCCTTTGTCACTGGCGGCGGCGCAAGCGGAGTTTCGCAGTCCGGCTGAACAAATCCAAATATCGTGCGCGGTAATCGAATCGGTTTCTCCGTCATCCAGGCTTCTGCCCCTTCCGGCAAATAATCATTATCCGCGATCATGCCTTCTACGCTCGCCAAACCTGTCGTGCCAACTGCCGTTGGAACAATCATCTGCACCGGAGCCGCATGATTAACCAGCGCCCCAATGCGACCGCCCATCCCGTGCCCTGTAAGGTCAATCAAAACGTCAATCTTGTCGTCTTGAATAACCGCCGTTGTGGTCATATCATCCAATCCTACAATCGACCGAAACGCCGTGCTCAAGCTCTCGATCCGGCTCGAATGCTGACCTCGATCTGCATCACACGAATAAACATAAACATCACAACGCCCTGGATGACGGCCCGTCAACAACGCCTCAAGCCAATACCCACCTGGGCTTTGTTCAATGCGACCAATCAAAAACCCAAGCCGTTGAACAATTCCCGGACGTGCCGCCGGGCCAAATTCTGAAAACGCGAAGCTATGCGACCACTTTTCCGCCGCTTGCTTGACCGCTTCTGGTCCAGCAACTGAGCTGCAGCACATCGCAACCACAATATTGCTCGCCGCCAATTTGTAGCTTGGCCGAATCTCCAATGCTTGCGAAAAACTCTTGATCGCTTCATCAACCATGCTGGAATCAAGATAGATCATCCCCAAACAGTTGTGAGCCTCTGCAATCTCGCTATCTGAGTAAATCGCTCTCTGGCAACTTTGCAACGCTTCGTCAAGTCGTCCCAATCGCCGCAAAGCTTCCCCGCGAGTGCAGTAAGCCATTGCCAAATTATCTTCAAGCTGAGTTGCCTGAATACAAGCTTCTAAGGCCTGAGCTGGCTTCCCAAGATCAAGAAATACCTGACCCATGTTCGCATAAGCTTCCGCGTACCGGGGGTTCAATCGAATCGCAGTGCGATAGGTCTCTTCCGCATGCGAAGTCTGTCCCATCGCCGCCAAAGATTTACCCAACCAGTTATAGGCCGGAACAAAATTTTTGTTGATCATCAGTGCCGAGTGGCAAGCTGACATCGAGTCGTCAAATTCTCCAAGTTCAAAATAGCACTTCGCAAGTTCAGTGTACGCCTGTGCATGGCTCGGATCGTATCCAACTGCCAGTCGAAAATGGTGAACGGCATTTCGCCATTCTTTCAACGAAGCATAGAGCTGAGCCAAGTGATAATGCGTATCACTCAGCGATGGGTTGATATCCAACGCCCGATGGAACGCGTCCATTGCATCTTCGTGTCGCTCCAAACCCGTCAAAGCCGAACCCAAATTCGACCATGCTTCTGCATATTCCGAATGACTCAACGTTAATCGGAGCAGCAAATGTTCTGCTTCTTCAAAATCTTTGTGCCCCAATCGCACAGTCCCCAACAAAAATAGTGCGTCTGGATTTTCCGGATCTGACGCCAATATCTTCTCGTAAATTGGCTCCGCCATATGCAATCGATGCTCGCGTTGATGGCCAAGAGCATCTTGCAACTGGACAGTAAACGGTGAACCTACCGTACGCAACTCATAATCTTTCGTCAGATCACGAGCCGAGCGGTCAGCCGTCTTTCTCAGGAACCTATTCATTTACACTCCGGGCATCACAGTTGTCTAGCCCAGTATTTCTATCGGGATGTACTTGAGGTTTTCTTACCCAAAATCTAAAAAACTTATCCGTAATTATGCGGGGGTCACCGGACCGCTCAAAATTTTCGCCGAAATCTCTTCAATCAATTTCCGGCGCAATCGCGAATTCCCCCAATGCGTCGCCTTGACCCGCGGCTCAATCTGCAATCGCACCGCCTTTTCACCAACCATCGCTTCCACCGAGACCCATCCCCCCAACCCCAACAAACTATGAATATTGGCTCGCTTACGAACGTTGGTAATCGATCCCCAATCCAGTTCAATCTGATG